>JABWBN010000068.1 GCA_013360485.1 Burkholderiaceae bacterium
CTTGCTGCACAAAAAAGCAGCAGGGTAGGTTGAACACCCTGGTCAGTTTTCGGTCGGCATCACACGGCTCTGCTGGTCAATCTTCGGCCGGCGTCGACACCTGCAGCCCCTCGACGCCATCAAGCCGGAACTTGTAGCGCCAGAGCTTCGAGCCGTTGGGCTGGACGAGGACGAACAGGCCACCCGTGTCGGCCAGCTTGTAGGCACGTTCCGCCGGCTTGGCCGACTTGATCTGAAGGGTCGTCAGCACTGGGGGTATCGGTCGATCTGTACCCCCAACCATACCCCCAGCCGATCGGGATCTCAAGAAATCGGCCGGAACGGCTTGAGACAAGGTGTGTCGCTAAGTCGTTGTCGCGTATAGGGTATTCAGAACAACCTGGGACATCCTGAAATCGCCCGGGACCCCCATGCACAGTTCAGGTGGCGAGTTTCATGGTGGGTCGAGTCCTGGCGGGGCGGCCATTCTTCCACTTCCGGCAGATTGGGCTGCGGCAACGCAAAATCGCCGCATGGACTCAGTGACGCAGGCAGTCCTGGGGGCTGCGGTGGGTGTGGCGGTCATGGGGCGACGCACCGCAGTGTGGAAGGCTGCCGTGGCTGGCGCTGTTGCCGGCACAGTGCCCGATCTGGACGTGTTGATTTCGCACGGCGATCCGGTGCTGGATATGGTGCAGCACCGCTCGCATTCGCACTCGTTGTTCTGGTTGAGCCTCGCCGGGCCTGTTGTTGGCTGGCTGCTCGCGCAGTTGCTGCGGGAGGGCGCCCTGGGCTGGCGCTGGGCCATGGCCATCTGGCTTGCGTTCTTGACGCATCCAATGCTCGATGCGTGCACGGTGTACGGCACTCAGTTGCTTCAACCCTTCAGCGACAGGCCCTACGGGCTGGGCAGCATCTTCATCATCGACCCCTTCTACACCGTGCCGCTGATTCTGGGCACGGCTTGGGCGCTGCGCAGCCATGGCAGCCCGCGTGGCCTGGCAGTCAACCGGCTCACACTGGCCTTGTCCACCGTCTATCTGGGCTGGGGGGTCGCTGTCCAGCACCATATTGAGGCTGTCGCACGCGAGTCACTGGTGGCTCACGGCGTTTCTGCGCGAGGTGTGCTGGTTACCCCGGCGGCTTTCACCTCTGTCCTATGGCGCGTGGTGGCGATCGACGATGGCCACTATTACGAGGGATTCCGTTCTTTGCTGGACAAGTCGCCACACATCGCGTTCGAACGCTACCACCGCGGTGCTGAGCTGGAGCCTCTGGTGACGCAGATCGATGCAGTGCGCCGGCTGCAGTCTTTCAGCCACGGCTTCTATCGGCTGGCCGAGTCGGGAGGTCGGCTGGCGATCAGTGACTTGCGCATGGGCATGGAGCCGAACTACCTGTTCACGTTCGAGGTCGCTGAGCGCCACAGCGCGCCGGTGCCCTTGATACCGACACGCCAGGTCGGCATTCGGGTGGACTTGGCGCGGGCTTGGCCGTGGTACTGGCGTCGCTTGGCGGGAGAACCGGTGTCTTTGCGTCAATGACAGGCATTGCGTTCTGTCAAGCCTGCCGATTTCGCAGGAGGTCGCGCGCGGTGGGTGCTTCAGCGCCGACTGTGCGAAGTCAGTCGCGCAAAGGGCAGCGAGGCACTGACGCCGGGTGGCGCGCGGTGACGCCCCGCCGCACCGATGGCTGCCCCACTGTCCATGCCCTGGCGCCGCATGGATACGCCGACGGCCAGGATGTCGACCACCAGCAGGTGCAGGATGCGGCTGATCATCGGCAACTGGATGTTGGGGTCCTCGGGATGATCGACGATCAGCGCCAGATCGGCCTTACGGGCCAGCGGTGACTGGCTGGCGGTGATGGCCACGACGCGGGCACCTCGTTCGCGCGCCTTGTCGGCCACCTCCAGCAGCTCGGCAATGCGGCCCGTGCCGCTGATGATGACGGCCACGTCGCGCTCGCCCAGAACGCCGGCCGACAGAACCTGCAGCCGGGCGTCGGTATAGGCGTTGCACGGAATGCCGAAGCGCATGAACTTGAATTGCGCATCGTGGGCCACCGGGCCGTAATGGCCGACTGCGTGGAAGTCCACCCGGTCAGCCCCGTTGAGCAGTTCGATCGCGCGCTCGACCGCATCGCGATTGATGTGGTCGCGCATCTGAAGGATGGCCGATGCGGTGTTGCCTGCGACTTTGGCGCCCAGTTCGACGGTGGAGTCGTCGTCGGTGACCTGCGTGTGGGTAACGGGCACGGTCCCCGTCAGGCCGGAGGCCAGCCGCAGCTTGAAGTCGGACAGTCCTTCGCAGCCCAGCGAGCGACAGAAGCGGATGACGGTGGGTTGGCTGACCTGCGCGGCCCTGGCGATTTCCGCGATGGGGTCGTTCAGGGCCGAGCGCGGGCGTGCGAGCACGAGGTCGGCCACGCGGCGCTCGGCTGGCGACAGGCCGGCCAGCCCACGGCGGATTTGCTCCAGGATGGCAGACTTCGGCGTGCCCTCGAGGGTGCGCAGCTGCGACTGCAGGATGGCCGAAGCGCCCACGAAGGTGGCATTCGCCGCGGTGATGACGTATGTCGGGATGGCCCTCAGGTACTCGGCGAATCGGCCCTTGTCCTCGAAGCGGGACCGAAAACCGGAATTGTCGAAAACCTGACCCAGGCGGGGCACGATGCCGCCGCCTATGAAGATGCCGCCCAGCGCACCCAGCGTGACGGCCAGATTCGCTGCAGTGGTGCCCAGCATCGCGCAGAACAGCTCCACCGCCTCCGCGCAGGTGGCATCGGCGCCGGTCGACGCCAGGTGCGTGATCTCGGGTGCCGACAGCGGCGCGACATCGCGGCCGGCGCGGTGCTGCAGGGCCCGATAGACGAGTTCCAGGCCGGGGCCGGAGACCAAGCGCTCGAACGAAACGTGCCCGAACTGCGACCAGGCGTAACGCAGGACGTCGACTTCTCGCTCGTCCCGCGGCGAGAAGCTGGCGTGGCCACCTTCGGTGCCCAGGGCAACCCAGCCGTCTCCGGCCGGTATCAGGCCCGAAACGCCCAGGCCCGATCCAGCTCCCAGCACACCGATGACGTTGCCCTCGCGACGCGTGCCGCCGCCGATCTGGCGAAACTCGTCGGCGCGCAGCCGGGGAACGGCCATGGCGAGTGCGGTGAAGTCGTTGACGACCACCAGCGTATCCAGTGCCAGCCGCTCGCGCATCTGCTCGATGGAGAAGCGCCAGTGGTAATTCGTCATGCGGACATCGTCGCCCTCGACAGGGTTGGCGATCGCGACTGCGGCATGCTGCAACCGCTGGTCGGGCAGGTTGGCCAGGTAGGCCGATACGGCGGCATGGAAGTCGGCGTGGTCCGCACAGCGAAGCGACAGCGCGCGCTCGAACTGCCCTGGAGCCACCTCCAAAGCGAACCGCGCATATGTGCCGCCGATGTCGGCGATCAGGCGGGGGCAGTCGTAAGGGTTCATCGGTGGCACAGGTGGCGCTTTGGGCGCCGTATTGTGGACGACACCCGCTGGGGGTCGGGCCTAAGTCGTCGCGCCGACCGCGGCCAGCCGCCAACGGCGGTGC
Source organism: Burkholderiaceae bacterium (assembly GCA_013360485.1). Taxonomy (GTDB): domain Bacteria; phylum Pseudomonadota; class Gammaproteobacteria; order Burkholderiales; family Burkholderiaceae_C; genus Pseudaquabacterium. The sequence continues at coordinate 3,555 of JABWBN010000068.1, forward strand.
TTCCGGCGCGTCGGGTTCCGAGAGCAACGCCAGACCAAATGGTAACTTCACTACAACAGCCTGCGGTCAGGGATACACCGATTCGGCTGAGCATTCCAGAGCCAAAGACACGGTTGATTGTGCGTCCGGGCGAAACCCGCAGAGATCAACCTATTGCGATGCAAATGTAGTTTTGCTACCGTCGCGACCATCTCCAGTCGGTACGGGTGCGCAGTGACACGTCCACAGAATCCTGATCGTGGTCAGCCTTGGCTCGTCGCCGACATCGGTGGCACGAACGCCCGCTTCGGTTGGGTCGACGGCCGAGAGGGTGGCGCGATCACCCGCGTTTCGACGCTGCCGACGGCCGAGCATGCCGACATTGCTGCAGCCGTGCGCGCGTACCTTGCGCAGGTGGCGTCCGAGTTGGGCGATCGTTGGCAACCACCCCAGCGGGCTGCCTTCGCGGTCGCCACCGCAGTGGCTGGCGACTGGATCGAGTTCACGAACAGTTCATGGCAATTCTCTGCTCGGCAATTGCAGCTCGACCTTCGGCTGCGATCGCTGCAGGTGCTCAACGACTTCGAGGCACTGGCACTGGCGTTGCCGAGACTGTCGGCAGGGCAGTACCGGGCACATGAACGGGTGCCCGACGCCACCGGCACGCTGGCGGTGGTCGGGCCGGGCACCGGCCTCGGCGTCGCCGGCGTGACCCGCGCGCGCGACGGCTCTTGGGTGGCGCTGGCGGGCGAGGGAGGCCATTGCACCCTCTCTGCTTTCAATGATTTCGAGAGCGCATTGCTGCAACACGTGCGCAGCGAATTCGAACACGTGTCGGCAGAGCGCCTGCTGTCGGGCATCGGCATGCCTGTGCTGCACCGCGCGGTGGCGCGCGTGATGGGGTGTACGGCGGGCACCCTGACGACCGAGCAGATCGTCGAAGCCGGCCTGGCGCGGACCGACGACGTGTGCGACCGGACCCTTGACGCGTTCTGCGCGCTGCTGGGCGGGTTTTGCGGCAATGTCGTGTTGACGCTCGGTGCGCGCGGTGGCTTGTTCATCGGGGGCGGCATCGTTCCGCGGCTGGGCGAGCGGTTTTTTTCGTCGTCGTTTCGCGACCGATTCGAGGCCAAGGGGCGGTTCAGCGGCTACCTGCAGGCGGTGCCCAGCGCCGTCATCGTCGACACGATGGTGGCGCTGGACGGTGCGGTGGCTGCCATCGAGCGACTAGCAGAGTAGTTTGACTACTCATTGCGCCGAGTCAAGCATGTTCAGCGAGGCTGCCGCATGGGTGAAAACACCATGAATCGCTGGGTTTTGGAGCGGTAATCGAGTGAAACCGAACCATCTGCGCCACACCTAGGGTTTTCACAATGCTGCCACTTCATCTAGTTTTGGTACAAACCCACTCCGAACAGTTGTGGTCTGTGTACCGGTGCAGCTCTGCAGCAGGAGCGGGCAACCGGTCCTCTTCGTGGGTCAGTTTTCAAGGAGACATCCGGTGAAACGTTCGAACATGCGGCCAGGCCGCGGCGCAGCAGCCGCGCCGACCTGGGTCACCCTCAATGCAACCGCTACCGCCGCCGGTGCGGCGCTGTTGTGTGCCACCGCGGGCCTGGCACAGGCGCAGCAGGCTGCGCCGTCGGCTTCGGAGGGCTCCTCCACCGTGGTCGTGACGGGCATCCGCCGCGGCATCGAGGGCGCTATCTCGGTCAAGAAGAACGCGAACAACATCGTCGACGCCATTTCGGCCGAAGACATCGGCAAGCTGCCCGACGTCAGCATTGCCGAGTCGATCTCGCGCCTGCCCGGGGTGACGGCGCAGCGCACCGCAGGGCGTGCGAGCCAGATCAGCATCCGCGGCATGGGCCCCGATTTCTCGACTGCGCTGCTCAATGGGCGTGAGCAGGTCACCACCGGTGACAGCCGTGGTGTGGAGTTCGATCAGTACCCGTCTGAACTGCTGAGCAATGTCGACGTGTACAAGTCGCCTGACGGCGGCCTGATCGGGCAAGGACTATCGGGCACGGTGGATATGCGCACTGTGCGACCACTGGATGCGCAGGGCCGGACGGTGGCAGTGAACCTGCGCAAGCAGCGCACGGGCGTGGGTCTGCAGCAAGAGGGTGACGGCTATCGCTTCAGCCTGGCCTACATCGACCAGTTCGCCGACCGCAAACTCGGTGTCGCCTTGGGATTCGCCCGTTTCGATGAAGACGGCGCCAAGACCTCGCGCTTCGATTCGTGGGGCAGCGGCAGCACGACCTACCAGGGTCAGACGGTGAACGTGCCCTACAACGGCTTCGGGACCTTCACCGACCAGACCACGCAGACGCGCGACGGCGCGATGGCAGTGCTGCAGTACCGCCCGAACAAGCAGTTCTCGAGCACACTGGACCTGTTCTACTCGAAGTTCGACAAGGTCAAGGCCACCAAGGGCTTCCAGGCGCCGCTGAACGACTCCTGGTCCAACGGCAACTACGACACGGCTGGCGTGCTGACGAGCGCGACGCTCAACGGCAGCGATGTGACCCAGGGTACGTTCAACAACGTGCGCGGCGTGGTGCGCAACGACTCCGAAGCCACCAACGACAAACTCGAGTCCGTCGGTTGGAACAACAAGTTCGTGACCGGCGCGTGGACGCTCGCGGGCGACCTGAGCCACTCATCGGCGCGGCGCCGCGGTGGCATCATCGAGACCACGGCCGGCGTGGCCCAGTCTGCACTGGGAACCGCACAGCTCGACTCGCTGACGTTCACGAATGCCCAGCAGTTCACCCCCGCGATGAACTACACCGACCGCAGCGTCGTGAAGCTCACCGACGTGCAGGGTTGGGGTGGTGGCATCAATTCCCCGCAGGCGGGCTATTCCAAGCTGCCCAACGTGAAGGACGAGCTCAACTCGATTCGGTTGTCGGCCAAGCGAGACATGCCCGAAGGCTGGATGATCAGCACGATCGAAGGTGGATTGAATTTCGCCGACCGCAGCAAGACACGGGCGTTTGTCGAAGGGCGGCTGGTGATCAAGGGTGGCAATCCGCTGGGTGCGGCAGACATCCCGGGCAGCGGTGTCGACACCGTGGGTGGCATCGCGATCCCCGTTTTCGATCCGAGCAACGCGATCGGCCCGATCTATGAGGTGGCGCGCAAGCTGCACCCGGACATCTACAACAAGGACTGGACGGTCGACGAGAAGGTCACCACGCTGTTCGTCAAGGGCGACATCGACAGCACACTGTGGGGCAAGCAACTGCGCGGCAACGTCGGCCTGCAGGTGGTGAACACCGACCAGAGCTCGCGTGCGTTCAACGTCGATCGCGGTCAGTGCAGCAGTGACCAGAACTGCCCTGCCGACACCAACACTGCGGGTGCGAAGTACACCGACATCCTGCCCAGCCTGAACCTGGCGCTGGAATTGGGCAACGACCAGGTGCTGCGTTTCGCGCTGGCTCGTGCGATGGCGCGGCCCACGCTCAACGACATGCGCGCGAGCTTCGGCTTCTCGGTCGACAACTCGCTGCAGATCCTCAAGGGTGACGCCGGCAATCCGCTGTTGAAGCCGACCCGGGCGAATGCCGTGGACCTGACGTACGAGAAGTACTTCGGCACCAGGGCCTACTTCGCGGCGGCAGCCTTCTACAAGGATCTGCGTTCATATGTCCTCCGGCAGGACGTGACCGTCGACTTCACGCCCTATGTGAACCCGGGTACCGCCCTGCCGCCGGGGGGCAGGCTGCTCGGGTTGATCAACATGCCGATCAACAGCAACGGTGGCGACGTCAAGGGCCTGGAGCTCGCTGCTTCGTTGCCGTTGAACATGGCGGCCAAGTGGCTGGATGGCTTCGGCATCGAGGCGAAGTACGCCGACATCTCGAGCTCGGTCAACCTGGCAGCCTCTGGCGTGGCGACCGATGGCATCGACGCCGGCAGCAGCATTCCGCTGCCTGGGCTGTCGCGCAAGTCCGGCGCCGTGACCGTGTACTTCGAGAAGTGGGGCTTCTCGGCCCGGGTGGCGCGCAAGTACCGCTCGAACTTCATCGGTGAGGTGTCCGACTTCGCGGGTGATCGCCGCCTGACCTACGTGAAGGGCGAGGGCATCACCGACCTGCAACTGGGCTACGAGGTGCAGAGTGGCTTTGCCAAGGGTCTTTCGGTGTTGCTTCAGGCCTATAACCTGGGCAACACGGAGTACGTCCGCTACCGCGGCACGCCCGACAACATCGTCGAGAAGACGAAGTACGGCAAGACCTACCTCTTCGGCCTGAACTACAAGCTGTAATCCCGACGCAGCAGGCCGACTGGCCCACGCGTTGACTTCAACGCGTGGGCCTTGTCGCATCCGGGCACTGGTACTGCACCCACTTCTGATCGAGTCGACGACGATGAGCACCTCACCCATCGAGACCCTCCAGGACATCGTGATCGTCGGCGGCGGCACTGCCGGCTGGATGACCGCCGCGGCGTTGGCCAAGGTGCTGCAGGGCCGGTACCGGATCCGGTTGGTGGAGTCTGACGACATCGGCACCATCGGTGTGGGCGAGGCCACGATTCCGATGATCCAGCTCTACAACAAGGTGCTGGAGATCGACGAGCACGAGTTCATGCGCGAGACCCAGGGCACCATCAAGCTGGGCATCGAGTTCGTGAATTGGGGGCGCGTGGGCGACCGCTACATGCATGGCTTCGGTCGCTTCGGGCAGGACCTCTGGACCGTGCCCTTCGACCAGTACTGGCACCGCATGCGCGCAGCTGGGCGCGCACGTGAGCTGGCTGAGTATTCCATCAATCGAATGGCCGCCCGCGGCCATCGATTCATGCGCGCCCAGCCGGAAATGGCCAACTCACCGCTGGCCGACATCGTCCACGCATTTCACTTCGATGCCAGCCTGTACGCACGCTACCTGCGCCGCTATGCGGAGTCCCGCGGCGTGCAGCGGGTCGAAGGGCGCATCGTCGATGTGTTCCTGCGCGGCAGCAATGGACGTGTTGCTTCCGTGTTGCTCGAGAACGGCGCTTCCGTTGCGGGCGACCTGTTCATCGATTGCTCGGGCTTCCGTGCCTTGCTCATCGAGCAAACGCTGCACACCGGCTACGAGGACTGGAGCCACTGGTTGCCGTGCGACCGGGCGATTGCGGTGCCGTGCGAGCCGGCCGCGCGCCTCACGCCGTACACCCGTTCAACGGCTCACCGAGCCGGATGGCAATGGCGCATACCGTTGCAGCATCGCATCGGCAACGGGCATGTGTTCTGCAGCCGGCACATCAGCGAGGACGAGGCCACGGCGACGCTGCTGGAGCATCTGGACGGTCAACCTCTGGCCGAACCGCGGACCATCCGGTTCACCACCGGCATGAGGCGCTTGGCCTGGAATCGAAACGTGGTGGCGGTCGGGCTTGCTGGCGGCTTTCTCGAGCCGTTGGAGTCCACCAGCATTCACCTGATCCAGACGGCGATCGCACGCTTGATCACGTTCTTTCCCGACCGGGGGTTCGCGGCGGCCGACATCGACGAGTTCAACCGGCAGAGCCGGTTCGAGTTCGAGCGCATCCGCGACTTCATCATCCTGCACTACCACCTCAACCAACGCGAGGATTCGCCGTTCTGGGTCCAGTGCCGCGAGATGGCGGTACCCGAGCCGCTGCAACGCAAGATCGACCTGTACCGAAGCCGCGGACGCGTCGTGCGCGACAACAACGAACTCTTCGCCGAGGTGGCCTGGCTCCAGGTGATGGATGGCCAGAACCTGGCTCCGCTGTCACACCACCCGCTGGCCGGCCTGATCGACGACGAGGAAGTGCACGCCTACCTGGAGAACGTGCGCACGGTCATCGAGAAGTGCGTGGACGTGATGCCCGCCCATGAGGACTACATCCGGGATCACTGTGCGGCACCGCGGCCGCGTTGAGGTCCCGGGCGCCGGGTCCAGTCCGGGGCGTCGGGCGCAGCGTCACTGCACCCGCTTGTAGTTGTTGTAGCCGCCCACCGGCGTGGTCACCGGCGCCAGCAGCATCGCGCCGCGTGCGGGAACGGTGACTTCGAGCAGCGCCGACATCACGCGCTCTGTGATCGGCTCCGGGCCGCCGAGCAGATCGCGCAGCCGGGTGCCGTCCATGATCTTGGAATTGGGCCACAGCAGCGTCTCGCGCACCGGAGAGTCGCTGGTGTTGAGCAGCACCAGCACGGTGTCGGCGGCACGGTCGGTGGTGCGCTCGAAGGCAATGAGGTGTTGTGCCGGCAGCAGGCGGAAGTTGCCCACCTTGAGCGCGCGGTGCTGCTGGTGCAGCGCCACCAGGCGCCGGGTGTAGGCCAGGTCGGGCTGATCGTCGCGCACCAGATCCCAGCGCATCGGGGCGCGCATTTCGGGATCGTTGCCACCGGTCATGCCCAGTTCACTGCCGTAGTAGAGGTTGGGCGAGCCGGGCAGCGTGAACTGCAGCACTTGCGCCATCCGGCGCTGCTGCACGTCGGGCAGTACCGTGGCCAGGCGCGGCGTGTCATGATTGTCCAGGTACAGCCATGACTTGAGCATGGGCTCGATGCCGGCATCGCTCACCAATTGCCCGATCAGTTGCGCCGCGTGGGCCGGCTCCAGACGAGCGGCCGCTGTGCGCAGCATCAGGTGGCGCAGGGTGAAGTGCATGATGCCGTCCACGGCCGGGAACCAGTCTCGCGGGTAGTTGGCGATCTCACCCACCACCAGCGAGCCGGGCTTCTCGGCATGCGCGGCACGGGTGAGCTCATCGAGGAAGGCGAATCCGATGTCGAACGCCACGTCCAGGCGCCAGCCGTCGATGCCGTCGCGCAGGTAGCTGCGCACCACCGAATCAGGGGCACCGTAGATGTGGGCCCGCACCGCCGGGTTCTCGAGGTTGAGCTCGGGCAGGTTCTCGGCGTTCCACCAGGTTCGTGCGCCGCCGGGGTATTGCGGCGCGAAGTCGAACCACTGGCGCTCGGGACTGCCGGGGTCGGCCTCGGCGCGGCGAAACACCGGCGCGTTGCGGCCCATGTGGTTGAACACGCCGTCGAGCACCAGCCGCATGCCACGGCGATGGACGTCGGCGGCCAGCGCCTTCAGGTCGTCGCGCGTACCGAACTCCGGCGAGATGCTCAGGTAGTCGAGCGCATCGTACTTGTGGTTGGTGTACGCATGGTGGATCGGGTTGAGGTACAGCACGTCCGCACCCAGGGCGCGCACATGGTCCAGGCCAGCGGCTACGCTGCGCAGGTCGCCACCCCAGAAGTCGATTTCGTGGCTCCACAGCCGCTGGTCGGGCAGGTACTGGCCGGCACGCGGGACCTCGTCCCACCGGCGCAGCCGCTTCGGCGCCGGGTACAGGTCGCGCTTGTGCTCGAGCCGCGCACTGGGCGCAAAGCGGTCGACCAGCACCTGGTAGACCACGGCGCCGTTGCGCCAATCGCGTTCACGTGCCTCGAATACGCCTCGCAGCGCGAGGTCGGACGGGTTGCCCTCGGGGCCGGCGGCAATGGTCTGCATGGGCGTGGCCAGGGTCAGGGTGACGGAAACGGCGCGCGCAAGCGCGGACAGGGCACGGCGGCGGGACTTCGAATGAGGCAGGGTCATCCCTTGACCCCCCCGGCGGTCAGCCCCGAGACGATCCAGCGCTGAGCCGCCAAGAACACCAGGGTGATGGGCAGGCCCGACAACACCGCTGCGGCGGCGAAGTCGCCCCACAGGTACTTCTGGTCATAGAGGTAGAACTTCGAGCCCACGGCCAGGGTGAGGTTGGGCTCCTCGCGCAGCAGCACGGAGGCGACGGGGTACTCGATGATGGTGCCGATGAAGGCCAGCACGAACACCACCATGAGGATGGGCACCGCCATCGGCAGCAGCACATGGACGAAGGCCTGCCAGTGGGTGGCGCCGTCGACCTTGGCGTTCTCCTCGATTTCGGCGGGTATGGTGTCGAAGTAGCCCTTGATCGTCCAGATGTGCGTGGCCACGCCGCCGAGGTAGGCCACCACCAGCCCGGCGTGGGTCTCGATGCCCAGCCAGGGGATGTGCCGCCCGATGCCCTCGAACAGGGCATAGATGGCCACCAGCGCCACCGCCACCGGGAACATCTGCAGCACCAGCATGCTGCCCAGCAGCGGCGCCTTGAAACGGAACTGCAGCCGAGCGAAGGCATAGGCCGCGGTGGTGGAGATGGCCACGATCAGCAGGGCCGAGACCGTGGCCACCTTGATCGAGTTCCACAGCCACATCAGCACCGGGAAGGGCGGTTGCATCTGCGTGCCGTCGGGCAGCACATGGGGCAGGCCCAACGCCAGCTTCCAGTGCTCCAGACTGATCTGGCTGGGAATCAGCGAGCCGGTGGCGAAGTTGCCTGGCCGCAGGGAGATCGACACCACCGCCAGCAGCGGGAAGAGGGTGACGGCGATCAGCGCCCAGAGGAAGGCATGCGCCGCGAGCACGCGCCAGCGTTGGGATTTGCCGGTGACGATGGCCATGCGGATCAGCTCCGGTTGTCGGCCTGTGCCCGGGTCAACCTCAGGTTGATCACGGACATCAGCGCCACGATGACAAAGATGAGCGTGGAGATCGCCGCGGCCAGCCCGAAATTGGCGCCGGCATCGGTGAAGGCGATGCGATAGGTGTACGACACCAGGATGTCGGTCGTGCCTGCCGGCAGCTTGGTGTTGAGGAAGTCGGGCCGGCCATCGGTGAGCAGCGAGATCAGCACGAAGTTGTTGAAGTTGAAGGCGAAGGCCGAGATCAACAGGGGCGTGAGCGGGCGTGCGATCAGCGGCGCTGTGATGCGCAGGAAGTTGGTCAGCGGCCCGGCCCCGGCGATGGCCGATGCCTCGTACAGGTCGGCCGGTATGGCCTTGAGCAGGCCGCTGCACAGCAGCATGATGTACGGGTAGCCCAGCCACGTATTGACGACGAGGATCATCACCTTGGCCAGCAGCGGATCGGCGAACCATGCCGGGCGTAGGCCGAACAGCGCATTCAGGATGGCGTTGATCTCGCCGAAGTTCTGATTGAACAGGCCCTTGAACACCAGTATGGAGATGAAGCCGGGAACGGCATAGGGCAGGAACAGCAGCGTGCGGTACACCGTGCGCCCGCGGAGGGGCTCCCAGTTCAGCAGCACGGCCAGCGTCATGCCCAGTACCGTGCTGAACAGCACTGTGAGACCGGCGAAGAGCACGGTCCAGATGAAGATGGAAACGAAGGGCCCGCGCAGGTCGGCGTCGAACAGCATGCGCGAGTAGTTGCGCCAGCCCACGCCCACCTTGAACCCGGGCTGCAGCCTGAGGCCGTCGGCCGACTCGAAGAAGCCGCTGTCGCGATTGGGTCGGTAGATCGTGCCGCTCGGCTTGTGCGTCAGCGCACCGTCGGCGGCTGGCACCCACACCGGCTCGGCGGTGCCGAACTCGTGCACGCCGGCGTAACTCAGCAGGCGCCCATCGGGCAGTGCCAGCTTCAGGCGCATCACCGCGTCACGGTGGCGCAGCTTGTCCCGCAGGCCCAGTGCCGGTGCCAGCGGTGGTGCATCGGCGGGCAGGGGCACCAACGCGATCGGTGTGCCGGCCACGGGCGCGCCGTCGGGTGTGGCGACCAGATCCAGCGGGGGCGAGATGAACACTGCACCGGCGCCGCCTTCGGCGGGCGCCAACCGCATGCGCCAGCGCCCACCGTCGGCATGGAGCGTGAAGGCCAGCACACGCTCCTCGTCGATGGTGGCCTGATCGAGCAGGTAGGTGCGGGCCCGTTCTTCGGTCAGCAGGTTGGTGGCCGAGTAATTCGTGAACCCGATCTGCACCGTGTACAGCAGCGGCAGTGCCACGAACAGCAACATGCCGACGACGCCCGGGTACAGGTAGCGTGCCGCCAGGGTACGCGCCGAGCCGAACACGTAGAGCGTGGCAACCCCGCCGGTCAGTGCCAGCACCGCCCACAGCGGCTCGCCCGCTGCGTGCAGGCGCAGCACCAGCCACAGTAGCATCAGCGCGGCCGCACCGAGCAGCGCGTACTTCCGTAGCGGCGCTGCGGAGCCGGCATCGCCCGGCCGCGCACGGGCGCCGGCCTCGTTTCGCAGGGGCGTCATCGCGTCAGCATGCGCGCAGCGGCGCCGTCCAGGGCGTCTTTCGGGCTCTGCCGGCCGTTGGTGATGGCCTCGAGCGCGGCATCCATGGCCGGGAAGAAGCGTCCGGTCTCGGGGATGTTGGGAATGGGCTCACCGCGACGGGCGTTCTCCATGGTGGCGCGGATCCGTGGGTCTCCCGCAAGCTCGGCGTAGTAGGCCATGTTGGCTGGCGTGCCCAGCGGCACGTCGGCAGAAATGGTCTTCAGGTGCTCGACCTGCAGCACGTATTCTTCGAGGAACAGGCGAGCCAGGTCCTTGTTTCGACTGGGCGCGGCCACCATGCAGCCCAGCACGCCGACGAATGGGCGCGCCGGCTTGCCGGCCACGGACGGTATGGGCGCGACGCCGAAGTCGATGCCGGCCTTGCGCGCGTTGTCCCAGGCCCACGGGCCGGTGATCATCATCGCCACTTCGCCCCGCGCGAACTGCGCCTCCATTTCTGCGTAGCGTGCGCCGCGCGGCATGTGGCCGGCGGTGATCAGGCGCTCGAGCATGCGCGCGCCCTCCAGCGCGCCCGGTGTGTTCACGCCCACCTGGCGGGGGTCGTAGTCGCCGGCGGCATTGCGCCCGAAGACATGGGCGCCACCGGCGGCCAGCATCGGCCAGGTGAAGAACGACTTGTTGTAGTCCCACAGGATGGCCTTGCGGCCGCGCGCGGAGAGCTCGCGATCGAGCGCGATCACCTCCTCGAAGCTCGCGGGCGGCGAGGGCACGAGCGCACGGTTGTAGATGAGTCCGATGGCCTCGATGGCCAGCGGGTAGCCCCAGACCTTGCCCTGGTAGGTGAATGCCTGCCAGGCCGCGGGCTCGATGGTTGCGCGCACGCGCCGGGGTGGGTGCACCGGCACGATCAACCCCGACTTGGCCCACTCGCCGGCGCGGTCGTGGGGCCAGCAGAAGATGTCAGGCCCCTTGCCCGCGCCGGCCGCGGCCTGGAACTTGTCGGGCGCGCCCTCGGGGTGCTGAACCACGACCGGCACGCCGCTGTCGCGCGTGAATGCGTCGCCCACCTTCTGCAGGCCGTTGTAACCCTTGTCGCCGTTGATCCAGACCAGCAGCGACGGTTGCGCCGCGATGGCCGGCGCGCGCGCCGGCATGCACATGGCCAGCGCGAGCATCAGCGCCTTGGTCAGAGGCGTCATCGTCATACCGCCTGTGCCTGTTCGGGTGCTGGCGTGTCGCGGGGGTCGGCCGCAGGCGCGCCCAGCCTGTGATAGGCGTGGCCCTGGTCGTCGAACAGGTAGCACCACCGTGCCGGCAAGACCAGTTCGAGCGGTTGACCCGGCCGCATGGGTGTGCGGCCGTCGAGCTGACAGGTGAGCGGCTCGTCCATTCCGGCGTATTCGCCATAGGCCTGGGTGCTGCTGCCCAGCGCCTCCACGAAAGTCACGCGTGTGCGCAGTCGGTTGCCGGGTTCGGCATTGGCCGCGCCTGCCAGCAACAGGTGCTCTGGCCGTACACCCAGCGTGACGCGATCGCCCGCACGCGCGCCGGTGGCGTTCACCTCGCAGGCGATGGTCTCGCCGCCGGCCAGCTGCACGGTGGCGCCTTGCGCTCCAGCCTGCAGCACCTGTGCCGGCAGGAAGTTCATGCGCGGCGACCCGATGAACCCGGCCACGAACAAGTTGTCCGGTTGCTCGTAGAGCTGCATCGGGCTGCCGACCTGCTCGATGCGACCGGCCGACAGCACGACGATGCGGTCGGCCAGCGTCATGGCCTCGACCTGGTCATGCGTGACGTAGATCATTGTGGTCCGAAGTTCCTGGTGCAGGCGCGCGAACTCGTAGCGCATCTTCACGCGCAGCGCCGCATCGAGGTTGGACAGCGGTTCGTCGAACAGGAACACCTGTGGCTTGCGCACGATGGCGCGACCGATGGCCACGCGCTGGCGCTGCCCGCCGGACAACGCCTTGGGCTTGCGCTCGAGCAGGTGGTCGATGTGGAGGATCTTCGCGGCGTGCTGCACGGCGCGGTCGATCTCGTCGCGCGGCACCTTGGCCAGCTTCAGGCCGAAGGCCATGTTGTCGTACAGGCTCATGTGCGGGTACAGGGCATACGACTGGAACACCATGGCGATGCCGCGCTCGGCCGGAGGTACGTCGTTGACCACGCGCGAGCCGATGCTCAGCGTGCCGGCGGTGATGTCTTCCAGGCCGGCGATCATGCGCAGCAGCGTGGATTTGCCGCATCCCGAGGGCCCGACGAAGACCATGAACTCGCCATCGCGCACGTGCAGGTCGATGTCCCTGAGTACGTGCACGCTCCCGTAGGACTTCTGAGCCTTCAGCAACTGGACATCGGCCACATCTCACCTCATGCAGACGAGGTGTGCCTCGTCGTGTTCTTGTAGCGAATATACATCGATTGATTACATGCGTTGACTGGGCAAACCCGGAGTTGACGACATGATGACACCTATGAAAGGTGTCGACTCAAGGCCGCATTGGGATAAACAATATGTAGGAGAACTACACAAACGCAGTCAACTCCGCCATACTCCGCGCCGTGCCGGCCGTCGCCCTTTGCGGGCCCGGCCATCGTGTTTTCTGCGTGGAGCGCAAGCCGATGATGAACGTTCGATCGACCCGTCGCCCTGTCGAGGCCCCGTCTGCCGCTGTCTGCCCCGATGGTGCCGGCCCTGTTGCGGCCGGCGCACCAGACCTGCTGGCGCGGGAGTTCGCCGCGGCCTACCGCCGCGAGCTGTCGCAGCGCTGCGACGTGGGGACCGCTGAGGCCAGCATGCGCGCGGCAGCGT
>JABWBN010000069.1 GCA_013360485.1 Burkholderiaceae bacterium
GTTCTTCGCGCAGGCTCCAGGCCTCGAGCAGCAGCTCGGCCAGCGGGCCGTCGCCGGCCAGGCGGTACAGCCGGCGGTCGCTGGTGAAGCCGGTGCCGGCCAGCGTGGCCGCTGCCAGGCCCAGTGCAGCCATGGGGCTCGTCATCGTTGCGGTTCCTCCCGTTGCGGTGCTGCCGCGGTGCGGGGGGGGGTCACCCCAACGGGCGCGCCATGCGGCGCCACCGGCACACCTTGTTCGCAACGCGGCGGCCGATTCTAGAAGCGGCCAAAGGACGCGTAAGCCGCTTTGCCGGCCTGAGAGGGGTTCAGGTTAGGGGGTGGGCGGGGGCAAGTTAGGGGGTGTGGTGCCTGCCGGCCGCTGCAGGTGGTGGAGGAAGGCGCGGCGGTTGGGGGGCATGGCGGGGCGGGGGTGTGGCGAAGCCTGCTACGTGCTGACTGGGAAGTCTAGCCGGCGGTATGGCGGTCGTGGCGGGTGCTAGCGGTTGGGCGGTGCGGCTGCACCGAGCACAACGTTGCCACCAGCCCCCGCCCCCGTTGTTTCATCCCCCCACCTGTCGATTCATCGCCCGCCGCCCACGCGGCCGCCCTGCCCGGCCTAGACTGCCGGGCCATGGCGTTTGCTGAAACCCTGAGGGCGGCCCGCACCGACTTCTTCAAGCTGAAGAAGCACCGGGCGGAGCCTGCGTGGGCGCTGTGGCTGCTCACGGTGCTGTTTTCGCTGGCGTGGGGCGTGGGCTTTCTGGTGCTGGCGGTGCTGCTGGGCCGCGACAGTTTCGGCACGCTGAGCTGGACGCGCACGGTGCCGCCGTTCCTGGTGGTCAGCCTGGTGATCGGGGGGGTGATCCACCTGATGTACGGCGCCATCGAGCGCTGGGCGCCGCAGGGTTTCATCGACTGGACCAACGGCGAACCCACGGCGGGCGTGAGCGCGTTTTTTGCGGCGACCACGATCGCCGGCGTGCTGGTGGGGCTGTTTCTGTCGCGCGCGCTGCTGGGCGGCATACCGGGCTGGGAGCGCGTGGACTGGAGCCCGCAGCGCTCGTGGATCTCGTTCGGCACGGTGAGCGTGCTGGTGAGCGTGATCTGGGGCATGTGGGCCTGGGCGGAATGGAGCGAGCGGCGGCTCAGGCTGCAGGCCAAGGAGGCCGAGCTGAAGCTGCTGCAGGCGCAGACGGAGCCGCACTTCCTGTTCAACACGCTGGCCAATGTGCGCAGCCTGATCGACTGCGACGCGCCGGCCGCGGGCGAGCTGCTGGACGCGTTCACCGACCATTTGCGCGCCAGCCTGTCGTTGATGCGTGCCGACAGCGTGCCGCTGGCCCAGGAGCTGGACATGGTGAGCCACTACCTGAAGCTGATGCAGTTGCGCATGTGCGAGCGCCTGCGCTTCCGCATAGAGGCCGACGATGCCGCGCGCCAGGTGCGCGTGCCGCCGCTGCTGCTGCAACCCTTGGTGGAGAACGCGGTGCAGCACGGGCTGGAGTGCTCGGTGGAGCCGGGGGAGATTGTGGTTCGGGCCCGCGTGGGCGGCGGCCGGCTGGTGTTGAGCGTGGAAGACGATGGCGTGGGCCTGGATGCCCCGCGCCCGGCGCGCAGGGGCAATGGCATGGCCACGCAGAACATACGCGACCGCCTGCACACGCGCTGGGGCGATGCCGCCCGCCTGAGCCTGGAGCCGCGCCAGCCGCGCGGCGTGGTTGCAACGCTTGAACTGCCGGCCACCGTGACATGACGACCGAAGCCAACCCGGCCGCGGACACCCACCGCCCCACGGCCCTGATTGCCGACGACGAGCCGCACCTGCTGCGGCACCTGCACGCGCTGCTGCAGCAGGCCTGGCCGCAGCTGCACCTGCTGCCGCCGGCACGCAACGGCCTGGAGGCCGCGGCGGCCATTGCGGCGCACAACCCGGACATCGCGTTTCTCGACATCCAGATGCCGGGACTGACGGGCCTGGAGGTGGCGCAGGGCATCGAGGGCGCGACGCGCGTGGTGTTCGTGACCGCCTACGACCAGTATGCGCTGCAGGCCTTCGAGGCAGCGGCGGTGGACTACCTGCTCAAGCCACTGAAACTCGAGCGCCTGCAGCGCACCGTGGACCGCCTGAAGACCGGCGGCCACGACGACCGGCTGCCTCAGGCCGTGCAGCAACTGGCCCCGCCCCGCCCGGCACAGCCGCTGCGCTGGTTGCGGGCATCGCAGGGCGAGATGACGCACCAGGTGGATGTGCAGGAGGTGGCGTACTTCCATGCCGACGAGAAGTACACGGTGGTGCGCACCCGCGACACCGAGCACCTGATCCGCACGCCCATCCAGGAGCTGCTGGCCCAGCTCGACCCCGAGCAGTTCTGGCAGGTGCACCGCTCCACCATCATCAACCTCGCCCACCTCGCCGGCACCCGCCGCGACGACGCCTCGCGCCTGTTCGTGCGGTTCAAGGGACTGAGCGACGAGCTGCCGGTGAGCCGCGCGTATGTGCCGCGGTTCAGGGCGATGTGAGGGGGCGGTTCAAGTTCGTTTGCGTTGTGCCGGCCGATGATGCGTACGGCGCAGGCGATCAGGCCGGATGCGCGTGCAGCCGAACTCCAAGCGCCCGCGCCACGTTCAACACGGTGGCAAAGCTGGGATTCCCGCCTTCGCTGAGGGCCCTGTAAAGGCTCTCCCTGCTGAGGCCAGCCTCTTTGGCGACCTGGCTCATGCCCTTGGCGCGTGCAATGTCGCCCAACGCGCGAGCGATGCCGGAAATGTCGTCCGGTGCCTCGACCAGCCATGCATCGAGATAAGCCGCCATTTCCTCGGGCGTGCGCAGGTGCTCGGCCACATCGTAGCCAGAGGCCTTGCCCTTGGCGCGTGCCTTACGGGTTGCGGTTGCCATGTTCATTCTCCGAACAACTGCGCCAAGTCGATAGCCTTGGCAATGTCCTTGGACTGGGTGGACTTGTCGCCCCCGATGAGGAGTAGCAACAAGCGATCGCCACGCTGCGTGCAGTAAACCCTGTAGCCGGGCCTCACGTCGACCTTGGGTTCCGAGACACCGTGAGTCAAATGGCGGTGCTCGCCAGGATTGCCGTGTATGAGCCGCTCGACTCGCATGAGGATGCGAGCACGCCCCGACAGGTCTCGTAGCCCGTCGATCCAGTCGCGATACTCATCGGTCTTTTCGACACGCACGGCAACAGTGTAGCCCATGGGCTACGAAGTGGGACATGGTACTCACCGCGTCAGCTCGCCACGGCACGACGAGCTGCCAGTGAGCCGCGCGTATGTGCCGCGGTTCAGGGCGATGCGAGGGGCGGGCTGTTCGAGCGGCCTACTTCGCCGCCTCGATCAACTCGATGTCCTTCTTGAGCAGCTCGTTGACGAGTTGACCGACGTCGACACCACGCGCCTTGGCGCGCTCCAACAGGTAGGCCTGCACCTCAGCGTCCAGATAGACCGGCACGTTCAGCGACGCGCCGGCTTTGAAGAACTTGCCCCGCGATCCCTGGGAGAAGTCGATCTCGGCGGGTATGTCGTCGTTCGGATTCGCTTGGCTTCCCATCGTATTCACCTTGTCCCTTTTGTGCCGTAGCCGGTGGCGGGCACCGCCGTTACCGCGGCTCGTCCTCGTACTGCCGACGTTCGTTGCGAGTGGCCTCGCGCGCCGAGATGATGCGCACGCGGGCACTGTTGCCGCCGATGGCAACGTAGGTGTGCGACACCGCCAATAGCTTGCCCTCGCTGGAGCAACCCAGCGTGAACCAGCGCTCTTCAAATTCGCTGTGTTCGGCATCGAACACGGTCAATGCCAGCTCATCGAGCAACACGGTCGCTGCCTGCGCAAACGCCACACCGTGCTTGGTGACGTTTGACTCGGCCTTGACTGGGTCCCATGTGAACTCGACCTTTGGTGGGAGATCGCCCGGGCTCAAGTGCGGCTCTCCGCCCTGCGCAACCCGGAAACGGGCGTGAAGGAGCTGCCCACTTTGTCTGTGTTCGTCTCGGCTGGCCCGTCGACCGGAATGTAGCTGTCCATGGCAAGAGCGCTCCGCGCGACTCGAACTTCCTCGAAACGTCGGCCTTTCCAACAAGATCGCCAAGCGTCGTACAGGTGCACAGCGAACCGACCTGTCGATTCTCGGGCAACACCGAGAAAAGCTCAACGCAGCATCGCCGTTGGCCAATGCGCAGCTGCACGACGAGCTGCCGGTGCGCCGCGCGTATGTGCCGCGGTTCAGGGCGATGACTCCAACGCGTTCACTGCACCAGTGCCTTGATGCGCGCCCAAAGCACCGCCTTGGACATTGTGCTCATGGCCAGGGCCTGCATGCACCGGTCGAGTCGATGCGGCCGCTCAAACAAGCAGACGCCCTCCACCCGGCTGGTCGACCAGGGCTTGAAGCAATGCGCTCTCGGCCGGTGCCATGCTGGCCCGGTCGACGTGCCGCCAATTGCGTTCGTACAGGTTCAAGGCATCGGCCGGGCTGAGCTCGTCCACGTCGTGCAGTTGCCAGGCCAGGCGCTTGAGTTGAGGGAAATCGGCCAGTCATACATTGAGACCGATTTGTACAGAATGAGTGACGTCATTCAACGGCAACGCGCGCGGCGGATGGCCGGGCGGTCGGTTGCAACGGGCGAACTGCGATGCTGGCGTCGACGTTGCCGATGCGCTGCACCATGCCAGCTACAAGGCCTGCGCCGGCGTCGCGACCTTCGATGACCGGAAGTTCGCGCGCCGTGCGAAGCGGCTGGGGCTGGCGCCGGCGGTGACGGTGGTGGCGTAGGGGGTGGGTGCGTCGCGCTTGCCCTCTCCCTGGTTTGCCGCTCACGGCCGGTACGCCGCACAATGCGGCATTGCCGCGATACCGGCGGTTGGACAAGGATGCTGGACACGGGTCTTCCGCCGCAGAACCCCACGCGATCGCGCGCTGACTCTCTGGCCTGGCAGGCCGATCAGCCGGTCAAGCACGAGTTCCTGGCCGGCGAGGTGTTCTACCCCGATGTGATGGTGTCGTGCGACGAAGCCGGCCGCCAACGGCCGTTGGCGATCCAGGCACCGTGCATGGTGGTGGAAGTGCTTTCGGAATCCACGGCTGCCCACGACCTGGGCGCCAAGTTTGCGGCTTATCGGCTGCTGCCGTCGCTGCAGGAGCACCTGTTGGTTGACATCGAACGGCGCAGCCTGGAGGTGTTCTGCCGCCAGGCGCAAGGCTGGGTGCTGGCTGAACCGACCGGCGAGCCGCCGGTGCTGCACCTGCACGGCGTGGCCCTGCCTTTGCCCGCGGACGACGCGTTCGGCGATTTGGATGTAGAGCAGCCGGCCGGTTCTTCCGATTAGGGCCGCGCTTGTGGCATCCTTGTCGACGCGAGGTAACCCATGTCGATCCCCATTGCTGTGCTTGAAGCCGAGGTGCTCAGCCTTCCCGAGGCCGAGCGATCACGCTTGATCGACAAGTTGATCTCGAGCCTGGAGCGGGACCCCGACTGGGCGGCCGCATGGGCCGCGGAGGCGGACCGCCGCGAGGAGCGGATCGCGCGAGGCGAGTCCGCCTGGGTTCCGGGCGAGGAAGCAGTCGCCCGTCTGCGCGCAAAGCTTGGATGAGCTACTACCTCACGCCGGAAGCAGACACTGAGTTGACCGAGGCCGTCGCGTTCTACGCCGAACGCGTGAGCTTGACCGTTGCGAGGAACTTCCTTCGCAAGTTTGAGGAGACGGCCGCACTACTCGCAGAGTTTCCAGGCCTCGGCACCCCCACAACCCAGGGGCGGCAGCTCTTCCCGATAGGCCGATACCCGTACACCATGCTCTATCGAGCCGCGCCGGCAGGCGTGCGAATCAGCGCGATCGCACACCACAGTCGGCGGCCGCGCTACTGGGAGCAGCGCCCGTAGGGCCGCCACACCGTTTCAATCGTCGCATCGGTGTTCGGCCGGTCGCAATGGCTTGCCTCGGGCGGCGGCGGCGGGCACGATGCCGGCATGAAGCTGCTGATGGGCTTGATCTGGGCGCTGGGTGGCGCGGCTGCGGGCACCGTGGTGCTGGGGCTGGCAGGCGCCGCATATGCCAACCTGACGAACATGACCTCGCGCGAGGGTGCCGCGGGGTTCTTCATCGTGGGCATGGCGCTGCTGGGCGGGCTGCTCGGGCTGGGCGTGGGGCTGGTGCTCTATGCCCGCGGGGCGGAACCCGGTGCATGGGCCATGCGCCTGGGCCAGGGCACGCTGGGCGTGGTGCTGCTGGTGGCGCTGCTGGCCGCGGCGGTGTGGGGCTGGATGCAACTGCGCGAGAGCCCGGTGATGATCGGCAATGCGCAGGTACAGCTGATGCTGGAGTTCCGCGTGGCGCAGGCCCATGCACCGGCGAAGGGCCTGCGCGACTGGCTGGATGTGGAGGTGAACACCTCGAGCACCCGCATACCGGCGCTGCTGCAGCCCGATGACGCTCGACAAGAGGCCGGCCAATGGGTGATACCGGCACTGCAAGGCCCGCTCATCCGGGCCGGCAACCGGCTGGTGGTGGCCCGCATCCGCGGCCCCGAGGGCTCGCGCGACGAACTGTTCAGCCCCGGCATGCCTCGCACCCCCGACCCGAAAGCCGGCTGGAGCCCCTGGGCCGCGCCCGGTCAGATCTTCGACACGCAAGGCCAGCCCCTGCGCAGCCCGCCGCTGCTGGAAATGCGCTGGCGGGTGCGGGTGTATGGGCAGGAGTGAGGGTGGCAAGCACAACAGCGGCCGCCTGCTCAGACCGCCTGCGCCACCAGGCGTTGCTCGGCGGCGGGGTCGTCGAGGTAGTTCAATGCATCGCGCAGCGCCTGGATGTGCTCGGGAACGGGCTCGTTCGGCGGCAGCGGACGTGAGGTGCGCGAGAAGTCGTTCCAGTACATGAGGTGCGTGAACCCGCGGGCCAGCCCCAGGGTGGCGAGGATGCCCTTGGGCCGGCGCATGGGGATGTCGATGTCGACCAGGCCGGGGCCGAAGTCACGCGTGAGCGGACCCGAGACGAGGTCGCCCATCAAGAAGGCCCAGGGTGGCGAGGTGTCGCAGATGTTGGTCCAGCGCACCGCGCCCATGGCAGCGGCGAAGTGTGGCTGCAGGGTCTTGCTGTCACGCGGGTTCTGAAAGGCGAAGCCGAATGCGCCGTCGGGCAGAACTTCGAGCATGGGCGGGCAGCGCAGCATCTCGCGGGTATGCACGGCAATGCGCAGCTCGCACAGCGTGCGCGCGATGAGGAACTCGGCATGCGTGAGTGGGCTGCCCAGGGTGATGAGGTCGGAGATGAGCCATGCGGCATGCGCAGGGCCGCCAGGCGCGCGCACGCGCGTGGCGGCGAGCTCGCGATGCAGGTCGCGCTGCGCCAGCCGGAATGCGGCGCGCTTCTGGCGCAAAGCGGCAGCATCGGGCACCCGGCGACCGATCGGGCAATCGCAGGCGTGGTCGTCGCGCTCGAAGCCGGGGTCGAACTTGGCGTAGCCGGCTGCGTCCAGCAGTTCGTCGGCGGCGCGTTCGCAGGCCCTGATGGCCAGATGCAGCTCGCTGCCTGGCGGTGCACGCAGCTCGCGGGCAGCCTCGGACCACGCAAGCAGCACGAGATCGTGCGCGATCACGCTGCCCAGGCTGTGACCGACCAGGATGACGCGGTCGTAGGCGTTGGACTCGGTGAGCTCGCGCAGCAGCTTGAGACCGCGCTGGCGAACCTCCTGGCGGACGCGGATGTTGCGCGGCGCGGCGCTGACATAACGCGCCACGTCGCCGGCAAAGGACGTGAGCACCCGTTTGGCGCCGTATGAGAGCAGGCCCACGACGGCCGCAATCACGGGCCAGCCGTTCCACCCGAGTACCGCGCCGAGCCAGGTGTGGGCCAGCAGATCGAGCCCGCCGGCCTTGAGCCACGACAGCCAGGCCGTGGCCGCCGAACTGAGCACCAGCATGATGGTGGCAATCCACAGCAGGCACCACAGCCACTGCACGCGCGGCGGCACATCACCCTTGACGGGGTTGCGACACAGCAGCGCCCGAAACCAGTCGAAGAAGTCGCCCCAGGTGTTGTCGGCGGTGATGTCCGCCCAGTGCATCTCGAAGAAATCGAAGCGCCTGCCGCGCGTGCCTTCGGCACCGCTGCCCGGCCGCGCCCGCGCCGTGGTGATGCGCCGCAACTCGGCCGAGCCCGAGATGTGATCGGGCTTGCTCCACACATCCCACGGGTTGAAGTCGGGCCGCGGGTCGACCCCTTCGAACAAGCCGCTGTCGTGCTGCCAGGTCGTGCGCACGAAGCCACGCAGGGTTTCCATCGGCCGTTGCTCGCCGATGCCGTGGATCACGACGACGGCGGTCTTGGGGTCGAGGCCGCCCGGGGGCGGCGCGGGGTGGGTGGCGGCAGAGGCTTCGGCAGGCTCGACGGGCTCGGCGCGGTTTGGGGCTGGGGGCATGGGCACTCCTCCTGGTCGCGACCACCTCATTGCAGTGTGCCTGAGCGTCGGCTCGCTCGCGCCTCCCCGGCTCCACTAGCTTAGGGATCGCCAACCACAGCCGCCGCGGTGACACTGCCGAGATGGAGCTGCAATTCACTCATCACGGCGCCGTGGAGGGCGTTACCGGTTCGTGCCACCAGTTGCGGCTGCCCGACGGGCGCTCGGTGCTGATCGACTGCGGGCTGTTCCAGGGTGCCGAGACCTCGCGCGAGGGTGCGGGCGCCGGCAGCCCCGAGATCGACTTCTCGCTCGACGGCGTGCAGGCGCTGGTGCTCACCCATGTGCACATCGATCACTGCGGGCGCATACCCTACCTGCTGGCCGCCGGCTTCAAGGGGCCGATCGTGTGCAGCGAGGCGTCGGCCGAGCTGTTGCCCATGGTGCTGGAAGACGCGCTGCAGGTGGGCGTCACGCGCGACCGGGCGTTGATCCAGCGGGTGCTGGCGCAGTTGCGCCGGCAACTGGTGCCGCTGCCCTGGAAGGCCTGGCTGCCCATCGTGCGCGGCGCCCCCGAACTTTCGGTTCGGTTGTCGCCGGCGGGGCACATTCTGGGTTCGGCCTATGTGGAACTGCAGGCCCGCCAGGGGCCGGGGCGCGCCGGGCTGGGGCCGCGCGTGGTGTTTTCGGGCGACCTGGGCGCACCCTACACACCGCTGCTGCCGGCCCCGCGCGCGCCCGAGCATGCCGATGTGGTGGTGCTGGAAAGCACCTACGGCGACCGCCTGCACGAGAGCCGCGCCCACCGCCGCGAGCGGCTGCGCGCGCTGTGCGAGCGCGTGTTCGCCAACCAGGGCACGCTGCTGATACCGGCGTTCAGCATCGGCCGCACGCAGGAGCTGCTGTACGAGCTGGAGGACATCATCCACCGCCACCGCAAGCGGCAGGTGGCGCAGGGGCTGCCATGGGGCGAGCTCGATGTGATCGTCGATTCACCGCTGGCGGCCGACTTCACCGCCGGCTATGCGCGGCTGAAGCGGCACTGGGACGCCGAGGCGCGGCGCCTGCTGGCCGCGGGCCGGCATCCACTGGCGTTCGAGCAGGTGACCACCATCGCCGACCACGACACGCACCTGCGCGCGGTGCGCATGCTGGCGCAAAGCGGGCGCCCGGCCATCGTGGTGGCGGCCAGCGGCATGTGCACCGGCGGGCGCATCGTGAACTACCTGAAGGCGATGCTGGGCGATGCGCGCCACGACGTGCTGTTCTGCGGCTACCAGGCCGCGGGCACGCCGGGGCGGCAGATCCTGCAGCACGGGCCCAAGGGCGGCTGGGTGGAACTCGATGGCGAACGCATCGACATCCGCGCCGGCATTCATGTGCTGGGCGGCTACTCGGCCCATGCCGACCAGAAGAACCTGCTCGACTTCATCGGCCGCATGCGGCGCAAGCCTGCCCAGGTGCGGCTGGTGCACGGCGATGCCCCGGCCAAGCAGGCACTGGCCGCCGCGCTGCGGCAACGGCACCCGGGGATGGATGTGGTGGTGGCGGGCGCTGCGCGCGAGTGATCACTCATGCTTCGCGCCACACACCCACCCAAATGGGGAATTGCGCCGTTGTCACCGATGCGTCACCATGTCACCATTCGTAACCGAATCATGGCCAAACCACGTCGCCTCTATACCTGGGACCACGAGCCGCCGCCCAAGCGCTCGGGTGCTTCAGAGTTCCAGACCACCCGGGGCTCCGAGTGGAACAGCACTGCGCACTCCACTTTTGCAGAGCCCAGCCGCCTCGACAGCGGGCGCAAGAAGAGCACGTCGCGCAAGTCGCCCGGTCAGCGCAAGACCGGCGTGATCATGATGCTGTCGGGCGCGTCGTTGCTCCTGTGCGTGGCGCTGGTGGCTGCTGCGCGGCTGATGGCCTGACTGCGACCGGGTCGGCTCGCTGACGCGGCCACGGGGCCGTCCCCACAAGCGCTGTTCCCGCTGGCCCGGTAGTGTCGGAAATCTTGACACCTGCGCCCGCGCATGCACCGCGTAGATGCCGCGCAGACCGCCGCGGACCGGCTCTCACACTCGGGGGATCCCGAGACGTGACTTAGTTGGCACCAGTCTTGCTTTCGCTGCGGCGGCACTCATTCCCAACCCAAGGAGGACATTCCATGAAGACATTCCGCGCGGCCGCCCTGGCCGGCGCCCTGGCCGCTGTCGTCGGCACCAGCCAGGCCACCCCGGTGGCGCTGGAGCTGTCGCTGGTGATCGATGTGTCGGGCAGCGTGAGCACGAGCGAGTACAACACCCAGCGCGACGGCTACAAGAACGCGTTCCTGGATCCGGCCGTGCAGGCTGGCATCCTGTCGTTCGCGGGCATGGGCGGCATTGCCGTCAACGTGGTTCAGTTCGGTACCAACGCGGCGCAGGTCATCTCCTGGACGCAGCTGCTCACCGCCACCGACATCACCAACTTCGCGGCGACGCTCGGTGCCATGGCCCGCTCGGGTGGCGTGGGTACCAGCACCGACGTGCAGGACGGCATCGTGGTGTCGACCGCAACGTTCGCAAACGACTTCGAAGGTGCGCGCCTGGTGATGGACGTCTCGGGCGACGGTCACCAGAACACTGACCCGGCTTGCTCGTTCGGTGCACCGGATCCGTGTGCGGCCGTTCAGGCGGCGCGCGACGCCGCCGCGCTGGCCGGCATCGTGATCAACGGCCTGCCCATCGAGGACGGCACCTACGGCACCGATGGCCTGACCCAGTGGTACAAGCTCAACGTGAAGACCGCGACCGGATTCGTCGAGACGGCCGCCGGCTTCGAGGACTTCGAGCGCGCCGTGACCCGCAAGATCGGCCGCGAGGTGGTGGGCGTGCCCGAGCCGGCATCGCTGGCGCTGGTGGGCCTGGCCCTGGCCGGACTGGTTGGCGCACGCCGCCGCAAGAGCCAGCAGGCCTGATGGCCTTCGGCGGCGGATCCGTTCGCCGCTGTTGCAGCTAAGACGACCGGGCAGTTCCCGGTCGTTTGCTTTTGGGGGCTGCCGATGGGCTCCTGCGGATGCGCGTGCCCACTGCGGCGGCCGCCTACCACTGGTTTCCCCTGGCGAGCTGGCCAGTGGTTACAGTTCGGGTTTGCCCAAGGGGCAGACGGGCCGACTGTGCGGCCGAGGCGCCCCGATTCGAAGTCCAAGCCCCCGGTGATCGCCACGGCGCCGCCGGTGCGGCATTCCCATCCGGAACCCTGGCATGGCCACCCTGACCGACACCAATCCCCCCTCCTCCGGCTTGCTCCACATCGATGCGCTGCTCGACACCGGCCCCGGCTGGAACTGGCTGACGCCCACGCGCACAACGATGTACTACACCTTTTCGCTGGGCGGTGTGGGCGCACCGGAAACCGACCGCCTCACGGGTGCACCAACGGCTTTCAACGTGGCCCAGGAGGCAGCGGCGACGGCGCTGCTGAGCTACGTGGCCTCGATCACCGGCATCACGTTCGTGCTCACGGGAGACGGCGCCGCTGCCGATCTGCACTTTGCCGCGGGCAACCTGACCGACCCCGGGTTCTCGGGCTATTGCCACTGGGACTACAGCTGGACCGCCGACGGCTCGGGCAACCTGACCAGCTATTCGGCCGACGCCTATGTGTTCCTGGACAACGTGGAGTGGTTGGCCATCACGACAGCACCCACGTTGATCAACGGCGGCCATGAACTGCTGCTGCACGAGATCGGCCATGCGATGGGCCTGAAGCATCCGTTCGAGGGTGCGGTGACGCTGCCGACGGCCACCGACAACACCGCGTATACCTTGATGTCGTACACCGACGTCGGTGGCCCTTACGGCAACTACGGCCCGTATGACATTGCGGCATTGAAGTACCTGTACGGCGGCGACGGGCTCGGCGGCGCGTTGGGCCTGGGCGGCACGGCGGTCTACCTGGTGGGCAGCGAGGGCGACGACGTGCTGACGGGCACGGCCGGCGACGACGTGTTCGAGGGCGCCGCCGGCAACGACACCATCTCGGGTGGGAGCGGCACGGGCGACGTGGCGCGCTACAGCGGCACCGCGTCCCAGTACACGATCACGCCGCGCGGCGGCGGCGCCTTCGTGATCGGCGGGCCAGACGGCATCGATACGCTCTCGGCAGTGGAGTACGCTCGATTCGCCGACGGCTTGGTGGCCCTGGCTTCGGCAGGTGCCAACAGCCCACCGACGGGCAGCATCTCGATCAGCGGCTCGGCGGCCCAGGGCACGGCCATGACGGTCATCTCGACGTTGGCCGATGCCGACGGGCTGGGCACGTTCGGTTACCGCTGGCAGTCGTCGGCGGATGGGACCACCTGGGCCGACATCACCGGCGCCACGGCTTCGACCTATACCCCAGGCGAGACAGAGGTGGGCCTACGCATCCGCGTGATGGTGAACTACGTGGACGGCAGCGGCTTCAGCGAGTCGGTGACCAGCCCGTCCACGTCGCCAGTGGCCAACACGAATGATCCGCCCACCGGCGCTGTGGTGATCACCGGCACGGTGCGCCAGGGCTTCGAGCTGACGGCCACGCCCGTGGTGGGTGACTCCGACGGCCTGGGCGTGCTCACTTACCAATGGCAGGCCTCGACCGATGGCGCGTTGTGGCTCGACCTGGCCGGCGCCACCAGCACCCAGTTCACGCCCGGTGCCGACCAGGTGGGCAAGCTGGTGCGCGTGCGGGTGAGCTATGTCGATGGCCGCGGGCAGGCCGAGTCGATCGCCAGTTCGGCCACGGTGCCCGTGATCGCCGCCAACAAGTCGCCCACGGGCACGTTGGCCATCGAGGGCACGGTGGCCCAGGGCGAGGCCCTGACCGTGGTGCCGGCGATCGAAGACGCGGACGGGCTGGGCACGCTGGCGCTGCGTTGGCAATCATCAGCCGATGGCACGGCGTGGTTCGACATCGCCGGAGCGACCGGCACGACGTACACGCCCGGCCAGAGCCAGGTGGGACAGAAGCTGCGGGTTGTGGCCAATTACACCGACGAGCTTGACACGGCCGAGGTATTCATAGGCGCCGAAACGGCCACGGTGGCCAACCGCAACGACGCGCCCGGCGGCAGCCTGGCGATCACCGGCACCGGATCGCCCCGGCAGGGTTCGCAGCTCACCGCAACGAACCAGATCACCGACGCCGACGGGCTGGGTGCGATGAGCTACCGCTGGCAGTCGTCGCCCGATGGCACGACCTGGAGCGACATCGAAGGCGCGACGCTGACCCGCTACACGCCCACTGAGGAGCAGGTGGGCCTGCGCCTGCGGGTCACTGCCAGCTACACCGATGGCTACGGTGCGGCAGAGACGGTATCCAGCGCGGCCACGCAGGCCATCGGCAACCTCAACGATGTGCCGGCCGGGAGCGTGGCGATCGCCGGCCTGCTGTACGACAGCCTGGTGGTCACCGCTGTGCCGGCGCTGACCGACGACGACGGCCTGGGCACGTTCGAATACGTGTGGCAGGCCTCGCCCAACGGCAGCGCGTGGGCCGGCATTGCCGGTGGCACGGGTGCATCGCTCACGCTGGCCAGTGCGCAGGTGGGCCAGTTCGTGCGCGTGCTGGTGCGCTATGTGGACGGCCACGGCACCACCGAGACCGTGGCCTCGGCCACGACCGGACCGGTGGCCGCGGCGACGCTGGGCACCGCCGGCCCCGATGTGCTCACGGGCACTGCGGCAACCGATGTCATCAATGGCCTGGGCGGCGCCGACCGCATCACAGGTGCCGGCGGCAACGACCTGCTCTACGGCGGTGACGGCATCGACACGGCGGTGTACGGCGGCAATCGCGCCAACTACACCGTGGCCGACGGCGGCGCCAGCGTGACGGCACTGGCCGGCAGCGACGGCACCGATGCGCTGCAGCAGTTCGAGCGCCTGGCGTTCGCCGACCAGTCGGTGGCCTTCGACCTGGATGGCGCGGCCGGTACCACGGCGCGCATCCTGGGGGCGGTGTTCGGCGCGGCCTCGGTCGGCAACACGCTGTATGCCGGCATTGGCCTGGGCCTGCTCGATGCGGGCAGCAGCAACGACGCGCTGATGCAGATGGCGCTCGACGCCCGGCTGGGGCCGGGGTTCTCGAATGACGCGCTGGTGGAACTGCTGTTCAACAACCTGGTCGGCCAGGGACCGAGCGCCGAGGAACTGGCCTTCTGGAGCGGCACCTTGAGCTCGGGGCAGTACACGGCGGTTTCGCTGGCGTGGATGGCAGCCAACCTGGATTTCAACACCGCGAACATCGGCCTGGACGGCCTGGCCGACACCGGTCTGGCCTACCTGCCCTACACGCCGGCCTGATCGCGGCGTCGCAGGTTGCCCGCGCGCGCTGCCCTTACCGGCGGCGCCGCGGCGCACATACTCCTTTCGTCACTCGGACGTGGGCTCCGGCACCGCCTGTGGCCCGGCCGCCGCGATGTCGCGTACGTTCTTCTGCACGGCCACGGCGCCGAACAGCGCGAGCAGGAACGACATGGCATAGAAGCCCTTTTCGCTGCCAGCCAGTTCGGCGTTCCACAGGCCTACGGCCAGCAGCAGCACCGACAGGCCTAGCGAGATCCAGCACAGCCCGAAGTAGAGGCCGGTGACGGGAATGCCTTCGAGCCGGTCGCGCACCGATTTCTGCAGCGACACGGCTGCGAACAGGCCGTACATCAGGATAGTGAGGTAGTAGCCCTTTTCGTTGAGGGCCATGCGGGCGTTCCACAGGCCGACGAGGTAGGTGACAGCCCCCACCAGCAAGGCGGCCCAGGAGGCGGCGACGAAGGCACCTGTGGGCCGCTGGATTTGAGGTTTCATGCCGATGCTCCGGTTGCGTGGCGCGGCAGGTTAACTCAAGAACAGCCCGGGCTGGCATGCGCTACCCGCCGCCTGGGGCGCCCTCATCGCCGCAATGGCAGGTCGGCCTGCTTCAGGCTGCGCAGCACGAAGCTGGACTTGCTGTGGCGGATGCCCGGGATCTTGTACAGGCGCTCGCGCAGCAGGCGTTCGTAGTCGCGGGTGTCGCTGACGGCGATGCGCAGGTAGTAGTCGTAGTCACCGGAGACGAGGAAGGCCTCGACCACCTCGGGTATGGCCGCCAGGGCGCGACCGAACTCGAGCAGCGCTTCGTCGGAGTGGCTGTCCAGCGTGACCTGCACGATCACGGTTTCGCCCAACCCCACCGCCTGCGGATTGACGCGCACGGTATAGCCCTGGATGACGCCAGCTTGCTCCATGCGCCGGATGCGCGTCCAGCAGGGCGAGGAGGTGAGCCCGACGCGCTGGCTGAGCTCGTTGAGGCTGATGCGGGCATCGGCTTGCAGAGCGGTCAGGATGTCGAGGTCGAGGCGATCGAGCTTGATTCCGTCATTTTTGTTCATGGCAGAAGGATTTTCTGCCAGAGGCGCCCGATCGGACGACTTCAGCAACAATTTCTGCTCGTGCGCAGGCACATTGGTCGCCATGGACACGACCTGCCTGCGCCCTGCCGCTGCCCCGCCCACGCCGTCGCCCGAGGAACACGCGCCGCCGGCGACCGGCGCCAGCACCCTGCTGCGCACGCTGGTGGAGCTGGGCGTGGACACCCTCTTCGGCTACCCCGGCGGTGCCGTGCTGCCGATCTACGACGCGTTGGTGGACGAACCGCGGCTGCGCCATGTGCTGGTGCGCCACGAGCAGGCCGCGGTGCATGCGGCCGAGGGCTACGCGCGCAGCACCGGCCGCGTGGGGGTGGTGCTGGTGACGTCAGGGCCGGGCATGAGCAATACGGTGACCGGTCTGCTCGACGCGCTGAGCGACTCGGTGCCGGTGGTGTGCATCAGCGGCCAGGTGGCGACCACGTCGATCGGCACCGAGGCCTTCCAGGAGTGCGATGCGCTGGGCCTGGCGCGGCCGGTGACCCGCTGGTGCCACCAGGTGCACCACGCCGACGAGGTGGCGCCGGCGCTGCGACGCGCCTTCGAAGCCGCCACCACGGGCCGCCCGGGCCCGGTGCTGCTGGACATCCCCAAG
>JABWBN010000070.1 GCA_013360485.1 Burkholderiaceae bacterium
ATGCCCAGCATCGCGGCCGCCAGGCCCACGGCGATGCGCGCCTCGTTCATCATGTGGAACATGCAGCGCAGGCCCTCGCCGGGCTGCCCCACGCGGTAGCCGATGGCACCCGCGCCAGCGCCATCAAGCCCGCCGCCGCCCTGGGGGCGCACCGGGTAGCGGCCCTCGCCGAAGTTCAGCAGCGTGTTGGTCGTGCCGCGCCAGCCGCACTTGTGGTTCAGGCCAGCCAGGGCGACGTCGTTGCGCTCGCCCGTGAGTTCTCCGTCGGCGCCGACGAGCTGGCGCGGCACGATGAACAGCGAGATGCCGCGGGTGCCGGCCACCAGCTGGCCGTCGGGCCCCGGGATCTTGGCCAGCACGAGGTGGATGATGTTCTCGGTGAGCTCATGCTCGCCGGCCGAGATCCACATCTTGCTGCCGCGCAGGCGGTATCGCGGGCCAAGTGGGTCGTCTGCATACCCTGCCCCGTCAGGCTCGGCGCGCGTGGTGATGTCCGACAGGCTCGATCCGGCATGGGGCTCGGACAGGCACATCGTGCCCGAGTAGCGACCGTTGAACTCGTTGTGCGCGAACACCTGCTGCTGCAGGGCACTGCCGTGCACCATCAGCAGGTTGGCGTTGGCGGTGGTGAGCATGCCCGCACCGATACTCACCGATGCCCGCGCGAAGAACGCATTGGCCGCGGCCTCCACGACATAGGGCAGTTGCATGCCGCCCAGGGCGTAGTCCTGCGCGGCAGCGAGCATGCCGCTGTCGGCATAGGCGCGCCAGGCCTGCCGCGTGGCCTCGGGCAGCACGACGCAGCCGCCCTCGACGCGAGGCTCCTCGACGTCGACCAGGCGGTTGAACGGCGCGTACTTCTCGCGGGCGATGCGCTCGCAGGTGTCGAGCACCTGCGCGACGGTCTCGCGGCTGTGGTCAGCGTAGCGCGGATGCGCGGTGAGCCGCTGCACATCCAGCCAGTCGTGCAGCAGGAACTCGACGGTGGCGCGCATGACGGCGGGCGCGGCGCTCAGAGCACTTCGAACACGCCGGCAGCGCCCATGCCGCCGCCGATGCACATCGTCACGCACACGCGCTTGGCGCCGCGGCGCTTGCCCTCGATCAGCGCATGACCGGTCAGCCGCTGCGTTGAGCCGCTCCATCGGGATGCCCAGTCGGTCGGCGCAGTACAGCACCTGCACTGCGAAGGCTTCGTTGAGCTCCCACAGGTCGATGTCGCCGACGCCCAAGCCCAGGCGCTGCAGCACCTTGGGTACGGCGAAGACCGGGCCGATGCCCATCTCGTCGGGCTCGCAGCCGGCAACGGCAAAGCCCAGGAACCGGCCCAGGGGCTTCAGGCCCTTGCGCTCGGCATAGGCCTCGCTGACCACGACACACGCGCCCGCGCCGTCGCTGAACTGGCTCGCATTGCCGGCGGTGACGACGCCACCGGGCAGCGCCGAGCGGATGTCCTTGATGCCCTCGTACGTGGTGCCCGGTCGCAGGCCCTCGTCGGCGCTGACGGTGACTTCCTTGCTGCGCAGGCCCAGCACCGCGTCGGCCACGCCGGCGGTGACGGTGATCGGGGCGATCTCATCCGTGAACTTGCCGGCCTCATGCGCCGCACAGGCCTTCTGCTGACTCTGCGCACCGTATTGGTCCATGCGCTCCTTGGCGACGCCGTAGCGCTTGGCCACCTGCTCGGCGGTCTGCAGCATGCTCCAGTAGATCTCGGGCTTGTGCTCCACCAGCCAGGGGTCTTGAAGCATGTGCTGGTTCATTTCCTGCTGCACGCAGGAGATGCTCTCCACGCCACCAGCCACGTAGACCTCGCCCTCTCCGGCCATGATGCGCTGCGACGCCATCGCGATCGTCTGCAGGCCGCTGGAACAGAAGCGGTTCACGGTGGCGCCGCTCACGGTGACGGGAAGGCCTGCGCGCAGGGCAATCTGGCGTGCGATGTTGGCGCCGGTGGCACCTTCGGGATTGGCGCAACCCATCAGAACGTCCTCGACCTCTGCGGGATCGATGCCGGCGCGCGCGATGGCATGCTGCACCGCGTGCCCGCCCAACGTCGCGCCATGGGTCATGTTGAAGGCTCCCTTCCAGCTCTTGGCCAGCGGGGTACGGGCGGTGGACACGATGACGGCTTTGCTCATGCGAGGCTCCTGCGGGAACGGGGATGGAATTCAACGGCTTGCGCCTGGCGCGCCGGCCGTGTGCTGCAGCAGGCGGTGGTAGAAGCGCACCATCTCGGCCAGGTTGGCCAGCGAGATGCGCTCGTTGGTGCCGTGGAAGCGCGACAGATCGTCAGGGCCGGCGCGCACCGGCGAGAAGCGATAGATTTGCCGGGTGAACGGCTCGAAGTGACGCGAGTCGGTACCGGCCAGCATCAGCCCGGGTGCCACCAGGGCACCGGGGAACACCTCGCGCACCGTGCGGTTGATGGCCTGATAGGACGGCGCCGCGGTGTCGGCCACGGCCGAAGGCTCGCTGCCGCCTGGCAGCGGCGCCACCTCGATGGCGTCGTTCGCAATGGTGCGTCGCACATGGTCAACCACGGTCTGCCGGCTGTCGCCCGGGGCCAGCCTGAAGTTCACCACGGCCTCGGCACGACCGGGCAGGACATTGTCCTTGTTGCCCGCGTTGACGATCGTCAGCGCGGTGGTGGTGCGCAGCAGCGCGTTGGTGCTGCCAGCCTGCTCGAGCTGGCGCACCAGCAAGGGACCGAACAGCCAGCGGTTGGACAGCACCACCCGCTGCAGGCCGTCCATTTCGGGTGCCAGCACGTCGAACATGTCGCCCGCGACACCGCCAATGGTGGCCGGCATGGGACGGTTGTCCAGCGCCACCAGCGCGCGGCTGATCTGGGCAATGGCCTGCTGCCCGGGCACGGCCGGCGGCAGAGATGAATGACCGGGCGGCGCCTTGGACTGCATGCGCACCGACACATAGCCCTTCTCGGCCACGCCCACCAGCGCGGCTGGCGCCTTCAGTCCCTTGAGGATGCCCTGCGTGAGCAGCAGACCCTCGTCGATCACGTATTCGAGCTTGACGCCGCGCTGCTGCAGCAGGCGCGAGATCTGCAGGGCGCCGCGCTCGCCGCCCACTTCTTCATCCGCACCAAATACGAGGTAGACGGTACGCCGCGGCACGAAGTCCTCGCCCAGCAGCGACTCGACCGCCTCGAGCTGGGTGATGAGGTTGGACTTGTCGTCCCAGGCACCACGGCCCCAGACATAGCCGTCCTTGATCGTGCCCGCGAAGGGCTCGGCCAGCCAGTCGCCCTCGGTGCCGGGTGCGATGGGCACCACGTCCTGGTGCGCCATCAGCGCGATGGCCGGAGCCGACGCATCGGTTCCCACCCAGGTGTAGAGCAGGCTGAGCCCGCCGATGACTTCGCGCTTGAGCTGCGCATGGACACGGGGGTAGCGCCGGCGCAGATGCGCCTGCAATGCCTCGAACTGATCGACGTTCTGCGCGGCATCGGTGGCCGACGAGATCGTGCGGGCCCTGATCGCCTGGGCGAGCGACTCGCCCACCGCCTGCTCGTCGACCTTCGGGCCCGCCACCGCAGGAACCTGCAACTGGCGCGATCCCGTGGTCAGCGTGTTGACCCCCAGCACGACCACGAGCAGCACCAGCAATGCCACAGCGGCCAGCAGAAGACGGCGGATCATGGCGTCGCGCCTCGTGGCCCGTCAGTTGAAGGTCTTGCCTTCGGCGACCAGGCGCGCCAGCAGCGGTGCGGGCTGCCAGAAGCCGGCATCGTCATGCGGGTTGGCGGCGAAGCGCTTCATGGCAGCGGCCACGTTGTACAGGCCCACGGTATCGGCGTAGCACAGCGGCCCGCCGCGGTGCAGCGGGAAGCCGTAACCGGTGAGATAGACCATGTCGATGTCGCTGGCCTTGCTGGCGATGCCTTCCTCGAGAATGCGCGCGGCCTCGTTGACCAGCGAGTACACCAGGCGCTGCACGATCTCGTCGTCGCCGATCTTGCGCGGCGTGATGCCCTGCTCCTTGCGGTAGTCGGCGATCATCTGCTCGACCACCGGCGAGGCGATGGCGTCGCGCTTGCCGGGCTGGTAGTCGTACCAGCCAGCGCCCGTCTTCTGGCCGAAGCGACCCATCTCGCACAGCAAGTCGGCCGTCTTGCTGTAGCGCATGTTCGGCCGCTCCTGCGCGCGGCGCTTGCGGATGGCCCAGCCGATGTCGTTGCCCGCCAGGTCGCCCATGCGGAAGGGGCCCATGGCGAAGCCGAACTTCTCGATCGCCTTGTCCACTTGGCTGGGCGTGCAGCCTTCGTCGAGCAGATAGCCGGCCTGGCGGCCGTACTGCTCGATCATGCGGTTGCCGATGAAGCCGTCGCACACGCCCGAAACCACCGCCGTCTTCTTGATCTTCTTGGCCACGCCCATCACCGTGGCCAGCACGTCCTTGGCGGTGGCCTTGCCGCGAACCACCTCCAGCAGCTTCATGACGTTGGCGGGGCTGAAGAAGTGCAGACCCACGACGTCCTGGGGCCGCTGGGTGCACGCTGCAATCTTGTCGACGTCGAGCGTGGAGGTGTTGCTGGCCAGGATCGCGCCGGGCTTGGCGATCGCATCGAGTTGCTTGAACACCGCCTCCTTGACGCCCATTTCCTCGAACACCGCCTCGATGACGAGATCGGCGTCCTTCAAGTCGTCGTAGCCGAGCGTGGTGCCGAGCAGGGCCATGCGCTGCTCGTACTTGTCCTGCTTGAGCTTGCCCTTCTTGACCTGGGCCTCGTAGTTCTTGCGGATGGTGGCCACGCCGCGATCGAGTGCCTCCTGCTTCATTTCCAGCAGGGTGACGGGAATGCCGGCGTTCAGGAAATTCATGGTGATGCCGCCGCCCATGGTGCCTGCGCCGATCACGCCCACCGTGCGCACCTCGCGCACCGGTGTGCCCTCGGGCACATCGGGGATCTTGCTCGCCGCGCGCTCACCAAGGAAGGCATGGCGCAGCGCCTTGCATTCAGGCGTGAGCATCAGCGCCAGGAAGATCTCGCGCTCGCCGGTCATGCCTTCGTCGAACTTGCGCTTGACCGACATCTCCACCGCATCGACGCACTTGCCCGGCGCCGGGAAGTTCTTGGACATGCCCTTGACCATGTTGCGCGCAAACTGCAGGTAGGCCTCGGCATTGGGATGCGTGACCTTCAGCTCGCGCACCAGCGGCAGCGGGCGCTGGTCGGCCACCTGCAGCGCATAGGCGATGGCGCCGGCAAGCAGGTCGCCCTCGATCACCTGCTGGAACAGCTTCTGGCCGGGCAGCGCCGCCAGCACTTCGCTCTTGACCGTCTCGCCGCTGACGATCATGTTCAGCGCCGTCTCCAGGCCGAGCACGCGCGGCAGGCGCTGGGTGGCCCCCGCCCCGGGGATGAGGCCGAGCTTCACCTCGGGCAGCGCAATCTGCGCGCCGGGCGCGGTGACGCGGTAGTGGCAACCCAGCGCGAGCTCCAGGCCGCCGCCCATGGCCACGCTGTGCACGGCGGCCACCACCGGCTTGCTGCACAACTCGATGGCGCGGATGACGCTCAGCAGGTTGGGCTCGGCGATCGCCTTGGGCGTGCCGAATTCGCGGATGTCCGCACCGCCAGAGAACGCCTTGCCACCACCCGTGATGACAATGGCCCGCACCGCGGCGTCGGACTGGGCCTGCTCCAGCCCCTGTGTGATGCCCACGCGAGTGTCGTAGCCCAGGCCGTTGACCGGCGGGTTGTTCAGCGTGATGACGGCAACGCCGTCGCGAACTTCATAGCTGGCGCTCATGGGGCCCCTTTCAATGCGGTGAAACAGCGAAACGAACGATCGTTCGATTCTAGGAAGCAACTGCAGCCGGCGCCTGTCGTGGGCGTGACAGCACGCCGGCCGCTTGCGCGAGCCGCGTGCCGGGCCTACACCTCCAGCCACTCCTTGCGAATATAGGCGTTGGCCTTGAGTTCTGCAGGCGTGCCTTCGAACACGATCTGGCCATGTCCCATGACCAGGCAGCGTTCGGACACCTCCAGTGCGATGGTCAGCTTCTGCTCGACCAGCAGCACCGAGATGCCACGACGCTTGAGCTCGCGCAGGTACTCGGCCACCAGCTCCACGATCTTCGGTGCCAGGCCTTCGGTGGGCTCGTCGATCATGATGAAGTCCGGGTCGCCCATCAGCGTGCGGCACAAGGTGAGCATCTGCTGCTCGCCGCCGGACAGTACGCCCGCTTCGGTGTGCTGGCGCTCCAGCAGCCGCGGGAACAGCCGGTACATGTCGTCGTAGCTCCAGCGCGGTGCGGCGGCGCCGCGGCGCAGGCGCTTCTCGCCGAGCATCAGGTTCTGGTGCACCGTGAGCTTGGGGAAGATGTCGCGGTTCTCGGGCACGTAGCCCACGCCCAGGTGAGCGATCTCGTAGGCCTCGCGGCCCAGGATCTCCTGGTCACGCCAGCGAATCGAGCCCTGGCCTTCGACCAGTCCCATCACCGTCTTGACCGTCGTGGAGCGGCCCGAGCCGTTGCGCCCCAGCAGGCTGACGATCTCGCCAGGGTGCACCTCGAAATGCACGCCATGCAGCACATGGCTCTTGCCGTAAAACGCATGCAGGTCGCTGACCTTGAGCATCGAACGGGCTCCTTCAGTGGCCGCCGGCCTGCTGCTCGGCCAGGACCGAGCCGAGGTAGGCTTCCTGCACACGCGGATTGGCTCGCACCGCATCGGGCGTGTCGAAGGCGATCACCTCGCCATAGACCAGCACCGCGATACGGTCGGCCAGGCCAAAGACGACACCCATGTCGTGTTCGACGGTGAGCAGCGTCTTGCCCTCGGTAACCTCGCGGATGAGCTGGATGAAGCGCCGGGTCTCGCTCTTGCTCATGCCGGCGGTGGGCTCGTCGAGCAGCACCACGCTCGAGCCGCCGGCAATCGTGATGCCGATCTCGAGCGCACGCTGTTCGGCATAGGTGAGATTCATCGCCAGGTGATCGCGCCGGCGGTCGAGCTTGATCATCTCGAGCACTTCCTCGGCACGGTCGTTGGCGTCGCGCAGGCCGGCCAGGAACTTCCAGAACGCGTAGCGGTAACCCATGCTCCACAGCACGGCGCAACGGATGTTCTCGAACACCGAAAGCCGGGTGAACAGGTTGCTCACCTGGAAGCTGCGCGACAGCCCGCGCCGGTTGATCTGGAACGGCGTGAGGCCGTCGATGCGCTCACCGTGCAGCCGGATCTCGCCGCTGGTTGCACCGAAGCGCCCGCTGATGAGGTTGAACAGCGTGGACTTGCCCGCGCCGTTGGGGCCGATGATGGCGACCCGCTCGCCCGGGCGCACCGCGAGGTTGGCGCCGCGGATGATCTCGGTCTTGCCGAAACTCTTGCGCAGGTCGCGCAACTCGACGGCGCACGTTGCGCCCGGCGACGAAGCGGCGCTCATTGCAGAGCCTCCCGCCGCTTGATCTCTTTCTCGATGTCTTCCTGGATGGCGCCCCACTGCTGGTGGAACTGACGCCGAGCGAACTCGAACAGCCCGACGCCAACCGATATCAGCAACAGCGCGCCGGCCCAGCTGTCCACGTTGTGCGCATCGATCTGTGCCCCCATGAACTGAAGTTGAGGTCCCAGCGCTTCATTGAGCTGCAGGTGATACAGCATCTCGATCATGGCCGCGGCGCCCACCAACGCCGTGATCGCGGCGCCACCAAGAGCAAGATAGGAAGTCCAGATCTGACGCAGCTTGCCGAATGCAGCCAGGCGCAGGTTCATCATGAGCAGGCTGGCGATACCCCCGGGCGCATACATCACCATGAACAGGAACACGATGCCCAGGTACAACAGCCAGGCCTTGGTGAGCTCGGACAGCAGGACCAGTGCCACCACCATGAGCACGGCGCCGATGATGGGCCCGAAGAAGAACGTGGCGCCACCCAGGAACACGAACAGCAGGTAAGCGCCTGAACGGGCCGCGCCCACCACCTCCGCAGTCACGATCTCGAAGTTCAGCGCCGCCAGCCCCCCGGAGATGCCAGCGAAGAAGCCGGAGATCATGAACGCCAGGTAGCGCACGGTCTGCGTGCTGTAGCCGATGAACTCCACCCGCTCGGGGTTGTCGCGCACGGCATTGAGCATGCGGCCCAGCGGCGTGCGGGTAACGGCATACATGGCCGCCGTCGACAGGAAGCAGTAGACAGCGATCAGGTAGTACACCTGGATCTGCGGACCGAAGGTGACGCCCAGGAAGGGCTGGCCCACGACGCGGTTGCCCGAAACGCCGCCTTCGCCGCCGAAGAACTCCGGGATCATCAGCGACATCGACCACACCAGCTCGCCGATGCCCAGGGTGATCATGGCAAAGGTGGTGCCGCTCTTTTTGGTGGTCACGTACCCCAGCAACGCGGCGAAGAACAGGCCCGACAGTCCCCCCACCAGCGGAATGAGGCTCACCGGCACCGCCAACGTGCCTGCCGACACGAAGTTGAGCGTGTGGATGGCCATGAACGAACCCAGCCCGCTGTAGACCGCTGCGCCGAAGCTCAACATGCCGCCCTGCCCGAGCAGCATGTTGTAGGCCAGGCACACGATGATGGCGATGCCCATCTGCGACAGCATGGTCTGGGCGAAGCCGCTGGTCCAGACCAGCGGTGCCACCGCCAGCAGCAGCGCGAACAGGCTCCAGATGATCCACCGCCCCACGTTGTAGGGCCGGAAGTGATAGTGGGGTCGGTTCTCGTGAATGTGCATGGCCGCGCCTCAGCCTTCGCGGGTGCCCATCAGACCCTTGGGCCTGAAGATCAGGATGAGCACCAGCAGCAGGTACGGCAGGATGGGCGCCGCCTGCGACAGCGTGATGCGCAGCAGCGGCCAACCGGGGCTGGCAGGACCCACCTGGCCGCCCAGGCGATTGATGGCGTCGGCAATCGACGCATCCACGGTCAGCGGCAGCGTCTGCAGCAGGCCGATGAGCAGCGATGCGACGAACGCACCGGCCAGCGACCCCATGCCACCGACCACCACCACCACAAAGATGATGGAGCCCACCACCGCCGCCATGGCCGGCTCGGTGACGAAGGTGATGCCGCCCACTACTCCCGCCAACCCGGCGAGCGCACAGCCGCATCCGAACACCAGCATGAACACGCGCGGCACGTTGTGCCCCAGGGCCTCGACCATCTCGGGGTGGGTGAGCGCGGCCTGGATCACCAGGCCGATACGCGTGCGCGTGAGCAGCAGCCACAGCGACACCAGCATCAGCAGGGCCACGCCGGCCATGAACGCGCGCGTCATCGGGAAGCGTGAGCAGCTCGCGGCCTGGCAGATGGCGTCGGATGCCGCACCCCAGGCGATCGACAACCCCGACGTGGGGCTTTGCACCACCGTGAACGCCGGCCCTTGCAAGGCGGCCGGGGGATCGAAGGACAGCGGCGTTCGACCCCAGATCAGTTGCACCAGCTCGAGCACCACGTACGACAGGCCGAAGGTGATGAGCAGTTCTGCGACGTGGCCGAACTTGTGAACCCGGCGCAACGCCGTGCGCTCGAACACCGCGCCGAGTGCGCCCACGGCCAACGGCGCCAGAACGAGCGCGACCCAGAAGCCCGCGACGCCCGCAAAGGTGTACGCCGCATAGGCACCCACCATGTAGAAGCTGGCGTGCGCGAAGTTGAGCACGCCCATCATGCTCAGGATGAGCGTCAGGCCCGAACTGAGCATGAACAGCATCAGCCCGTAGCTCAGGCCGTTGAGCACGTTGATGAGGATCTGGTCCACGTTTGTGCTGTGGGTGAAATGCGATCCATCGAAGGCGGGCAGCCCGCCAGAAAGACGCGCGGCCCGCCGGAGTGGGGCTCCGCCGGGCCGGCAGGCCGCATCAAGCGTGCGTCAGGGCCGCTTCATCTGGCACGACGTGGGCGTGCTGGCCACATAGGCGTCGTACTGTTTCACAGGCTGGAAGCCGAAGCCGGTGTTCTCGACGCTGTAGGGCGCCTTGGCGTCGGCCTTCTTCCACACCGTGATGTACAGCCCCTGCTGCAACTGGTGGTCGGCCTTGCGCATCTCGACCTCGCCGCCGAAGCTCTTGAACTTCAGGCCCGACATGGTGGCGGCCACTTTGGCCGCATCGGTGGTCTTGGCCTGGGCCATGGCCGAGCCCAGCATCGCGAACGTATGGTAGGTGGCCAGCGTGTACCAGTCGTCCTTGAATTTCGCCTTGAAGGAGTTGGCCAGCTTGCCCGCATCGCCGGGCATGTTCGAGTGGCCGTAGGAGACCATGTAGACGCGGCCTTCGGCACCGGCACCCAGCGCGGTGGGTGTCCCGGTCACGCCGGCGTAGTAGGTGAGGAACTTCACCTTCAGGCCGGCATCGTTGGCCGCCTTGATCAGCAGCGTGAGGTCGGAGCCCCAATTGCCGGTCAGCACGGTGTCGGCGCCGGCAGCCTTGATCTTCGCGATATAGGGCGCGAAGTCACGCACCTGCGCCAGTGGGTGCAGGTCGTCACCGACGATCTTGATGTCCGGCCGCTTGCGCGCCAGGGTCTCCTTCGCGTAGCGCGAGACCTGATGTCCGTGCGAGTAGTTCTGGTTGATGAGGTAGACGTTCTTGATGTCGGGCTGGTCCTTCACCCAGGTGGTCAGCGCCTCCATCTTCATCGATGTATCGGCATCGAGCCGAAAGTGCCAGTAGCTGCACTTGCTGTTGGTGAGGTCCGGATCGACGGCCGCGTAGTTGATGTAGACGACTTCCTTGCCGGGATTGCGCTCGTTGTGCTTGCCCACCGCGTCCATGATGGCCAGTGCCGCGCCCGACCCGTTGCCCTGCACGATGTAGCGCACGCCCTGGTCGATCAGCGACTTGACGGCGTTGATGCTCTCCTGCGGGCTGAGCTTGTTGTCGATCGGCACCATCTCGAACTTCACCCCGGCGGGGTTGTTCGTGCTGAAGTGCTCGGCCATGTACTGGTAGCTCTTGATCTGGTTCTGCCCCACTGGCGCCATGAGGCCGGACAGCGGATCGACCCAGCCGATCTTCACCGTCTCGCCCTTCTGGGCCAGCGCGGCGCCAGCCATCGAGAGCATTGCCGCGGCGACTGCGGCGCCAACAAGGGTCTTCATGTGGTTCATGCGGATCTCCAGCTAGGAAGGACGGTGCGGTGCACCCGACGCCCGTGACGGTAACGGATGGCGCCGGGCCCGCGTTTCAGGGACTACCCCACACATGCTGTCGCGACTGGGACACGGCGGTCGCCACGGTGACGACCCCGGGCATGGGGACTCGTTCGCGTCGGCTTTGCCGGTCGTGATCGCGATCATCGGACCGTCCGCCGTCAGGCCGGCAGCCGGTGATCGCGGAACAACTCGCGCAACTTGAGCTTCTGGATCTTGCCGGTGGCCGTGTGCGGCAACTCGTCGACGAAGGCCACGTCGTCCGGGATCTGCCACTTGGCGATGCGGCCCTCGTAGAACGCGAGCAGTTCCTCGCGGGTCAAGCTGGCACCGGGCTTCCTCACCACCACCAGCAGCGGTCGTTCATCCCATTTCGGATGGCGTGCGGCGATGGCCGCCGCCTCGTGCACCGCCGGGTGTGCCATGGCGATGTTCTCGAGGTCGATGGAGCTGATCCACTCACCACCGGACTTGATGACATCCTTGCTGCGATCGGTGATCTGCATGAAGCCGTCGGCGTCGATGGTGGCCACGTCGCCGGTCGGGAACCAACCCGGTTCGCCGTCGACGCTGACCAGCGGCGACTCCGGCCGATTGAAGTAGCTGCCGATCACCCACGGGCCGCGCACGACCAGATTGCCCGAAGCCTTGGCGTCCCACGGCAGCGCATGGCCGTCGTCGTCGATGATGGCCATGTCGATGCCGTAAACCACTCGGCCCTGCTTCTCGAGCAGGCGCTGCTGCTCCTCGCGCGGCAGCGCGCCGTGCTTGGCCTTGAGCTTGGACAGCGTGCCCAGCGGCGAGAGCTCGGTCATGCCCCACGCATGGATGACCTCGACCGAGAACCGCTCCTGCAGAGTCTTCATCATCGCCGGCGGGCAGGCCGAGCCGCCGATCACCGTGCGACGGAAGGTGGAGAACTTCAGGTCGTTCGATTGCACGTAAGTCAGCAGGCCCAGCCACACGGTGGGCACTCCCGCGCTGAACGTCACCCGCTCGGCCTCGAACAGCTCGTACAGCGACTTGCCATCCAGGTGCGGCCCCGGCAGCACCAGCTTGCAGCCCACCAAGGCGGTGGAGTACGGCAGCCCCCAGGCGTTGACGTGGAACATCGGCACCACCGGCAGCACCACGTCGGCGGCCGAGCAGTCCATCGCGTCGGGCAGGGCCGAGCCGTAGGCATGCAACACGCTGGAGCGGTGGCTGTAGACGGCACCCTTGGGGTGCCCGGTCGTGCCCGAGGTGTAGCAGATGCTCGAGGCCGTGTTCTCGTCGAACTCGGGCCAGGTGTAGCGCCCGTCCTCTGCGTCCACGAGTTCCTCGTAACACAGCAGGTTGGCGATGGCCGACGACGCCGGCATGTGCGCCCGGTCGGTCATGAGCACATAGTGCTGCACACCGCCCAGGTGGGGCGCGAGCTTCTCGACCAGCGGCAGGAACGTGAGGTCGAAGCACAGCACGCGATCGCCGGCATCGTTGGCGATCCAGGCGATCTGCTCGGGAAACAGGCGCGGATTGATGGTGTGGCACACCAACTGCGAGCCAGAGGTGCCGTAATAGATCTCGAGGTGGCGGTAGCCGTTCCAGGCCAGCGTGGCCACTCGGTCGCCGGCGCCGCAGCCCAGCCGGGCCATCGCCTGCGCGAACCGGCGCGACCGCTCCTCGATGCCGGCCCAGGTGGTGCGATGCACGTCGCCCTCGACCCGCTTGGACACGATCTCGGTGTCACCTGCATGTCGCGCCGCGTGTCGGATCAGCGACGAAATCAGCAGCGGCATCTGCATCATCTGGCCCATCAAGGCTGGCATCGGTGTCTCCTGAGAATTTGGGTCTGTACCGTCGTCGAATCGGAGCGATTTGTCCGTGGGCATGCCGCCAGGCGGCGCCCATGCCCCGTTGCGTCGCCACCGGCCATAGTGTCACGGCCCGTCGGGAAACCTTGTCGTCCTGTTGACATCTGGGGCGCGCCTACACTGCGCCCACCGGTTGCGTCGCCCGCGACCGATTCTGCGCCTGTTGCCGCGCCTGTCACCAACGACCTGCGGTTCACCATGTCTACACCCGAGCCGGATGACCTGCCTTCCAGCAGCAAGCCGCACGACGACCCCTCGTATC
Source organism: Burkholderiaceae bacterium (assembly GCA_013360485.1). Lineage (GTDB taxonomy): Bacteria > Pseudomonadota > Gammaproteobacteria > Burkholderiales > Burkholderiaceae_C > Pseudaquabacterium. The sequence goes on from JABWBN010000070.1 coordinate 13,253, forward strand.
CCGTGCAGCGCGGCGATGCGCAATGGCGCGAGGCCCTCGGGTCGCTGCCCTACGAGGTGGCGCGTCATGGCGCCACCGAGCGCGCGTTCACCGGCCGCTACTGGAACCACTGGGCCGACGGCGTCTACCACTGTGTCGGATGCGGCGAAGCGCTGTTTGACGCCAGCGCCAAGTTCGACGCCGGCTGCGGCTGGCCCAGCTGGTGGCGCGAAGCGGTGCCCGGCCGCATCGAGCGTCTGGCCGACGACAGCCACGGCATGCGGCGCGTGGAGGTCCGGTGCACCCGTTGCGGCACCCACCTCGGACATGTCTTCGACGACGGCCCGCAGCCGACCGGCGAGCGGTACTGCATCAACTCGGCGGCCATCGACTTCCGCACCCGTTGACCCGCCCTGGCGCGAACCCGGCGTCGGTTTGCGCACCGCTACACTGCGCGCGGCAGGCCCAGCGGATGCCGGCAGCCCGGCCGGCGTGACACGCACGACATGAAGATCCTGTTCGACTTTCTGCCCATCATCCTGTTCTTCGGCACGTTCAAGTACGCCGAGGCGCACCGGCAATGGGCGGCCGACTTCGCCACCCGGCACTTCGGCGGGCTGGTTTCCGGCGGAACCGTTGGCCCGCAGGAAGGCCCGGTGATGCTGGCCACGCTGGTCGTCATCGTCGCCACGCTGGCCCAGGTGGCCTGGCTGCGTCTGCGCGGACGCAAGATCGATCTGATGCTGTGGGTCAGCCTCGTGCTCGTGGTGGTACTGGGCGGCGCCACGATCTGGCTGCGCAGCGAGACCTTCATCAAGTGGAAGCCCAGCGTGTTGTATTGGACGATGGGCGTGGCGTTCTGGGTCAGCCAGGCGCTCTTCGGGCGCAATTTGCTGCGCCTGCTGTTGGGCGAACAGCTCACGCTGCCCGATGGCGTATGGCGCAACCTGAACTTCGCCTGGATCGCGTTCTTCGCAATGATGGGGCTGCTCAACTTGTGGGTGGCCTATAGTTTCGACACCGACACCTGGGTCAACTTCAAGCTGTTCGGCGGCCTCGGACTGATGCTTTTGTTCACCCTGGCGCAGGGGCTGTACCTGTCACGCCACCTGTCCGACGATGCGGCATCGTCCTCCGGCGAACGGCCCCGAACCTGATCGCCGGCTCCATCGGGAAACCCTGCTGTCCTTGACCATGCACGTCCAACCCGCCCAGGTCGACGCCGCGCTGCGCGCAGCGTTGGCCCCCATCGAACATCTCGAAGTCATCGACGACAGCCACCTGCATGCCGGACATGCCGGCGCCCGCGAAGGCTCCCACCTGAGGGTGGTGCTGGTCAGTTCCCGGATGGCCGGGCTGTCGCGGCTGGCCAGACACCGCCTCGTGTATGATGCCCTGCGCCAGCTGATCCCCCAGGGCGTACACGCGCTGGCCATCGATGCTCGCGCGCCCGGCGAAGCCTGATTCCGGCCCGCCGAGCGGCCCTCACGTGCCGATCCTGCATCCCCGATCGACTCCCATCCGCCGGCCCGCGACCCGGGCTGCTTCAACCCTGTTGCCATGTCCTGCACCATGAACCGCAAGTCCCTCGCCGCGCGCGCGGCCATCGCGGCGGCCGCCGCCGCTGTGCTGCTGCCCTTGGCCGTCCAGGCCCAGAACATCGCTACCGTCAATGGCAAGGCAGTGCCCAAGGCCCGGCTGGACAACTTGGTCAAGCAGGCCGAGCGCGCAGGTCAGCAAGTCACGCCGGAGTTGCAGGCCCAGGCCAAGGACCAGGTGGTGCTCCGCGAGATCTTCGCGCAGGAAGCCGAGCGCACCGGGGTGTCGGCCACAGCAGACTACAAGGCGCAGATGGAACTCGCTCGCCAGAGCATCATGATCCGCGAACTGTTCGATAACTTCAGCAAGAAGAACCCGGTCACCGACGCCGACATTCAGGCGGAATACGACAAGTTCAAGGCGCAGTCGACGGGTACCGAGTACCGTGCGCGCCACATCCTGGTCGAGACCGAGGACGAGGCCAAGGCGCTGATCGCCCAGATCAAGGCCGGCGGCAAGTTCGACGAACTGGCCAAGGCCAAGTCCAAGGACCCTGGCTCCGGCGCCAACGGCGGTGACCTCGACTTCGCCAAACCCGAGAACTATGTGCCCGAGTTCAGCAAGGCGATGGTGGCGCTGAAGAAGGGCGAGATGACCGAGGCACCGGTCAAGAGCCAGTTCGGCTGGCACATCATCCGCCTGGAAGATACGCGCGAAGCGCAGTTCCCCAAACTCGAGGAAGTGAAGCCGCAGATCACCCAGGCCCTCAAGCAGCGCAAACTGCAGGCGTACCAGGAAGGGTTGCGCAAGGCCGCCAAGACGGACTACAAGTTCGCCACGTTGCCGTGACGACTGGCACGCGTGGTGCGGCATGCCGTTGCCGCGCCACTCGCGCTCAGGCGCCGGGTGTCACCAGGTGCCCGGCTTCGATGCGCAACTGGCGATCGCAACGCTGCGCAATACCGGTATCGTGGGTAACCAGCACCAGGGTCGTGCCCGCCTCGCGGTTCATCTCGAACATCAGCGCCATGACCCGGTCGCCGGTGGCGAAGTCCAGGCTGCCGGTGGGCTCGTCGGCCAGCAGAACGGCGGGCTCGACAACGAAGGCCCGCGCCAGCGCCACGCGCTGCTGCTCCCCGCCTGACAACGTGCGAGGGTAGTGCTCGAGTCGCTGCGCCAACCCCACCCGCTCCAGCATCTCGGTCGCCCGCGCGCGCGCCTGCGAGCGGCCCAGCAATTCGAGCGGCAACATCACGTTCTCCAGCGCACTCAGGTGCGACAGCAACTGAAAGCTCTGGAAGACGAAACCCAGCTGACGCGCGCGCACCGCAGCACGCGCATCCTCATCGAGTGCGAAAAGATCGACGCCACCCAAGCGTACGGTGCCGCGGGTGGGCAGATCCAGCCCCGCGATGGTGGCCAGCAAGGTACTCTTGCCTGACCCGGACGCACCGACGATAGCGGTCGACTCCCGCGCCCGCACGGTGAAATCGATGTCGTGGAGAATCGTGAGCGTGCCCGTCGAGTCGCTCACCTCCCGGCTGACGTGCTCGACGGCGATGATGGGATCGGTCATGGATGCTGAATCTGGGCGCACGCTGACGCGCCGCAAGTGGTGTCTGCACTGTAGCGCGACCGTTGCCGGTCTCGCCTTCCACCGCACGCAAGCCCTTGCGGCCACACCGGCCGCCACGGGCCCAACTGCGGTTCGCGCCACGGGCGGCGGCGTTCGCACCCTGCTCGTGCTCGGCGACAGCTTGTCCGCCGAATACGGCATCGCGCGCGGCAGCGGCTGGGTCGCGCTGCTCGAGCGCCAGCTCGAAACCGACCGCATCGCGGCGAAGGTCGTCAATGCCAGCATCAGCGGCGACACGACATCCGGTGGCCGCTCGCGCCTGCCCACATTGCTGCAGAAGCACCGCCCCACTCACGTGGTGATCGAACTCGGCGGCAACGACGCACTGCGCGGCCTGCCGCTGTCGATGACGCGCGAGAACCTGGTGGCCATGACCCGCGCCTCAAAGGCAGCGGGCGCCCGTGTGCTGCTGGTGGGCATGCAGATGCCCCCCAACTATGGAAGCCGCTACACCCAGGACTTTTCGGCCCTGTTCGCAGACGTGGCCCGCGCGGAAGGTGCGGCCCTGGTGCCCTTCCTGCTGGCCGGCGTGGCGGACTCGCCGCGCGCCGAGCAGTTGTTCCAGCCGGACCGCATCCATCCAACGGCAGAAGCGCACCCGGTCATCCTGGGCAACGTCTGGCCGGTGCTGCGTCCCTGGTTGACCCGGGGTTGAAGCCGTGCCGCCAGCCGGCCCGGCACGTTGAGGTGGCCGACGATCTTCACGCCGCCGACCTCCGCGACCTCGCCGGGCCGCGCCAGCTCGACATTGCCGCCGCGCTCGACCGCGAGGTCGACGATCACCGAGCC
>JABWBN010000351.1 GCA_013360485.1 Burkholderiaceae bacterium
GCGAGGTTCTGGGCCATCACCTGGCCCAGTGCCACTCCGGCGCCCAGCCCCATGGCGCTGCCGGCGATGCCGCCGCCATCGCCCTGCGCCGCGCCCTTGGCCAGCTCGGGCATGGCCTGCGCGGTCTGGTACTGCATGAACTTGCCCATGTCGTTGCCGACCATGCCCATGCCGATCTTCTGGTCGAGGATCTTCTGCAGCTCTTCGGGCAGCGACAGGTTCTGCACCGTCACCGCCTCGAGTTTCAGGCCGATGGCCTCGAACGAGGGGGCCGTGGCGGCCAGCAGTTGCTTGGCGAACTCCACCTGATTGGCCGCCAGGTCGAGGAAGGCGATGCCGCTTTGCGCCACCGCGTCGCTGATGTGCTGCAGCATCATGCCGCGCAGCTGGCCATCGAGGTCGCCCGCCGTGTAGGTTTCACGTGTGCCGGAGATTTCGGTGTAGAACTTCTTCGGGTCGGTGATGCGGTAGGCGTAGTTGCCGAAGGCACGCAGGCGCACGGCGCCGAAGTCCTTGTCGCGGATGGTGACCGGCTGCTGGGTGCCCCAGCGCTGATCGATCTGCTGGCGCGTGCTGAAGAAGACGACGTCGCTCTTGAACGGACTCTGGAACAACTTGTCCCAGTTCTTCAGGTAGGTCAGCACCGGCAGCGTCTGCGTCGTCAGCTTGTACATGCCGGGACCGAAGACATCGGCCACCTTGCCCTCGTTGACGAACAGCGCCATCTGGCTCTCGCGCACCGTCAGCGAGCCGCCGTACTGGATCTCGTTGTCGGCCATGGGGTAGCGCCAGGCCAGCACGCCGTCGCCGCTTTCCTGCCACTCGAGGATGTCGATGAACTGTTTCTTGATGAAATCCATCAGGCCCATGCTGCCCTCTCCTTCGGTTAGGCACGCCCGGCGCGCCGGGTTGGCGCGGCGGGACGCGGGCAATCATAAGGCGCCTGTGTGGCGGGGCACAGCCCGCTGCGGCCCGTTTTCCGGGGGGTGATCAGAGCCGACGGTGGGCCAGGGCCGGGAGTTGCGCGCGCACCTGGGCCAAGCGGGCCGGGTCGAGTTCGGCGACGACCGCCGCTTCGCCTTCGGGCTGGCAGGCCAGCAGGTCTCCCCAGGGGTCGCACACCAGGCTGTGGCCCCAGGTGCGGCGGCCGTTGTCATGGCGTCCGCCCTGGGCCGGGGCCATCACATAGCACTGGTTCTCCACCGCACGGGCGCGCAGCAGCAACTCCCAGTGCGCGGCCCCGGTGGTGTAGGTGAACGCCGACGGCACCACGACGAGGTCGCACGGCGGCTGCATCATGGCGCGGTACAGCTCGGGGAAGCGCAGGTCGTAGCACACCGACAGGCCCACGCGCAGGCCCTCGATGTCCACCGTCACCGGTGTGGTACCGGCCTGCAGTACGCGAGCCTCGTCGTATCGCTCACGGCCGTTGTCGAAGGCGAACAGGTGGATCTTGTCGTAGCAGGCCACGCGTTGACCGGTCGGGCTCCACACCGTGCAGGCATTGCGCACACGGCCGGGCTGGGTGCTGCGCAGCGGCAAGGTGCCGCCCACCACCCACAGGCCTTCCTGGCGGGCGATGTCGGACAGCGCCTGCTGGATCGGGCCGCCGTCGTCGTCCTCGGCGATGACCAACTTGTCTTCGTCGCGCCGTCCCATCAGGCAGAAGTACTCGGGCAACGCCACCAGGCGGGCGCCCTCGGCCGCGGCGTGGCGACACAGTCGCATGGCCGTCGCGAGGTTGGTTCCGACGTCCGGCGTGGACACCATCTGTAGCGCGGCGATTCGCATGCGTGGGCTCCTCAGCGCGTCGCGCCCGATGCCGCCGCTGCAGTCGGTTGGGCTTGCGGGCTTCGCTGCGGCGGGTTGGTTGCCTGCGCGGGCGATGCGCTGCTGCCGGCGCGCTCGACCGGCGCCACCTTCGGGTCGCTCCAGCCACCCGTGATGTGGAACTCGCGCGTATTGGCCTCACTCAGCGCCCCGCTGAGCAGCCATTGCGTCAGGAACGTGCCCAGGCCGACGACCGGGTTGATGGCCGCGTAGGCCAGCGACGCGGTGCCGGCGTTGACCTCGGGCACCACCCGCACGCGCAGGTCCTGGGTTTCGTGGGCGATGTCGGCGGATCCTTCCATCAGCACCGACGCTTGCACGCCACGCAGGCGCATGTTGCGCGTGGTCGCCACGCCGCGGGCGAGTTCCAGGTCACCGCCGATGCTGTCGAACGCAAAGCCCTCCTGGAACACGTCGCGGAAGTCCAGCAGCAGCCGCCGCGGCAGGGTCTGCAGGCTGAGCACCCCCAGCAACCGGGCCACGCCGGGTTCGGCCTTCAGGAACTGCCCAGCGTCGAGCGCCAGCGTCATGCGCCCTTCCAGGCTGGGCGCATCCAGTGCCAGCGGCGATCCGGACCAGGCCACCTGCCCGAGCAGTGCGCCCGTGCCGCCCCGCAGCACGTCGCGAAAGCCCAGCCGCCCGAGCAACTGGCCGGCATCGTCGATGTCGAGGCGGAAGTCCATCCCCATGCGGCGCCGGGGCGAAGCGCCTGTCGCGTAGCCCCACTGCCCGGTTGCAGTCAACCGGCCTTCCGGGGTGTCGAGTGCCAGCTTGGACAGGCGCCACTCGCGTGCCGATTCAGCGCCCCCGACATCGCGGTTCACGGCCTGCACCGAAAGCCGTCCCAGGTGCTTGCCGCGCAACTCGAAGTCGTCGATGCGGATGTCCAGCGCCGGCACGGTGGCCGGCGCCTGCTCGAGCAGTTGGTCCACCCCTTCGGCGTCGCTGCGTGGCAGTGACAGGCGCGTCAGGCGCGCCCGCACCAGGCCTGCGCTGGTGGCGCCCCGGGCCTCCTCGTAGTCGATCTGGCCGCTGGCCTGATCGGCCTTGACCATGATGCGCCAGCCGGGTGCACCCGCGTCCTCGACGCGGTCCAGATCGAGGCTCACGTGCGTCAGGCGTCGCGACGCCAGTCGAAGTTCGCCGGCGCGCAACGAGATCGAGCGCGGCGCGTATGCGCTGTCGGCGCTGTCAGCGGCGACGAACCCACCAACCACCTGGATGCCGAGTCCGTCGAGTGGCTGGAGCAGTTTCTGCAACGTTTTCCCGGCACCGTGGTG
>JABWBN010000352.1 GCA_013360485.1 Burkholderiaceae bacterium
GAGGCCCGCGCCGCGGTGCATGCCCCGGCCGCGCCCGTGCATGCCGGCGACGTCTCGTTTCGCATGACCGACTTCGCCACCCGCAACGCCGAGCGCGCAGGCGTGCGCCACGCCATCGAGTTCAAGACCGCCGACGCCCTGCAACGCATGCCACCGGCGCCGCGCGGGGTGCTGCTGATGAACCCACCCTACGGCGAACGCATCGAGCCCAAAGGGCGGCGTGGTCCCGAGACCCGCCGTGTTGCCGCGACGCCCGAGGTCGCCGAGGGCGGCACGTCCGCTCGGGAAGGCCGCGAGCAATTCGCCCAGGCCGGAGCCGCCGCCGAGTTCTACGCAGCACTGGCCGCCCATTGGAAGCGTCATTACCCCGGCTGGACGGCCTGGATCCTCAGCCCCGACATGAAGCTTCCGCAGGCGCTGCGCCTGAAGGAAAGCCAGCGCCTGCCCGTGTGGAACGGGCCGATCGAGTGCCGGCTGTTCCGCTTCGAGCTGGTGGCGGGTTCGGCGCGGTAGGCGGCACGCGACGGCACGCCGCGCGGCCGTTGCAGCCAGATTCTAGGGATGGCCCGCAGCACAGCGCGGCGGCATCATGCCCTCCCTCGAAATCCACTCAGCAGGGGCGACTGCCGCATGGGCGCGATACTCATTCACGTTCCCGACTTCGGTGACGACGAACTCATGTTCGACGAAGGAGAGACGAGACAGATCCTTGGATTTTTCTGGCCAGGCAGCAGATCCACGATCCATGGCCTCGACATCAGCAACGACGCCAAACGTCTGGCACAAACCGCGCTCGTCGCTGCCATCGACGGAAGCTATGCCATGGGGTACGTCGAATCGCTCTTTCGATCGGTTGTTCGCCCGGGTTCAGGTATACCCGCGCTGGCAAAGAAGCTTGCGCGCCGCTTCATCAAACACTGGTGGAGGCACGCCACCCAGGACGACTTGCGCGATGCCAAGGTCTACGAGAGCGTGCGTGTCGACATTGCGCGCACACTGCGACATCGAATCGAGTTGATACAACAAGGCGCCGCACTGCCGCGGGGCACGCTGCATTGGTATGCGAACGTCCAAGCTGGAGGCCAGCTTTGGTGCTGAAGCCACGCACCGCTGGGGTGGTCAGCGGCATTGCCCTTGTGGGTGTGCTGCTCGGACTCTATGGGTACTGGTTTGGTACGTTGATCCAGCAGCGTCCAGGGCATCTGCTGGCATGCGTGGATTCGGACCCAGGGTTCGTCGCCTGGCACTGCGAGCGCGTCTTGCGGCACGTTCCTCTGGGCGCCGAAGCAGTCAATGAGCTCAACGCCATTGCGGGAGTGCGTTTGCCGCTGTACCTGCGCGATCGAACCCTCGGGCTCGAGCTGGCCCAAGCATTCATTCGCCAGGGCGTTGACGTCGACGCACCAGACATGCTGCACAAGCGCCTGACCGCGCTGCACGGCGCAGCGTTGGCAGCTGATGTGGCACAAGTGCGGGCACTGATGGCGCTTGGGGCGAGTGCAGACATCGTCGACAGCGAGGGCCGCACGCCGCTCGGCATTGCAACTCAGCTCGCCAGCGCGCGCCCTGACGACGCACGGCTGCGCGAGCTTGTCGCGCTGCTGGCATCAGCCTCGACGTCCGCCCCGGCCGACCGACGATAGGAGCGTGGGCGGTGGCACCCACCTGCCGCGCCGATACGCTCTATGCCGCCGAGCCGCTCCCACACTCCGCGCGCTGCCGCCGCCGCAACACCGCCAACCAGGCCAGCGCTGCGCCCAGCAGCGCCAGCGGCGCCAAGGTGCCCAGGTTCATCGCCGTCCAGCCGCCTGTGGTGACCAGGGCGCCCGAGGCGAACGAGGTGAGTGTCATCGTGGCATAGACGCAGAAATCGACGGCGGCCTGGGCGCGGGTGCGCTCTTCGGGACGCCAGGCATCGGTGGCCAGCGCAGTGCCGCCGATGAACAGGAAGTTCCAGCCCACGCCCAGCAGCAGCAGCGCACCCAGGAAGTGCATGAGGTCCACCCCGTGCAGGGCCATGGCCACGCAGGCCAGGTTGAGCACCAGGCCCGCGGTCATGATGGGCAGTGCACCGTAGGCCTTGATCAGCCGGCCGGTGAAGAAGCTGGGCACGTACATGCCCAGCACATGCCACTCCAGCACCAGCGCGGCAGCCGAGAACGGGTGGCTGCACTGCTGCATTGCGATCGGGGTGGCCGCCATCAGCAGGTTCATGACGCCATAGCCGATGGCACAACCGGCGGTGGCGACGATGAACACCGGCTGGCGCACGATCTCCGAGAGGGGCCGCCCGGATGGCCCGTCACCCTGGCCGGGCAGGGGCGGGAACCGGATGAAGGACATCAGCACCAGGCTCAGCAGTGCCACCGCACACAATGCAAGATAGGCGCCTGCAAATGGCTGCGACAGCACGCCGCGCGTCCATTGCGCCAGATTCGGGCCGACGATGCCGCCCAGGATGCCGCCGGCCAGCACCCATGAGATGGCGCGCTCCTTCATCGACGCCGGCACCAGTTCCACCGCGGCGAATCGATACAGCGAGCCGTTGGCGTTGTAGTAGCCGGCCACCACGGTGGCGCCCACCAGCAACCAGAAATCGCGGTGCACGGCCGCCCAGGCACACACCGCCGCGCTGGCAATCGCCACCAGCAGGCCGAGTTGGAAGGTGCGCTGACGCCCCCAGCGGCGCTGGTGGCGCGCCACCAGGCCGGTGGCCAGCGCGCCGCCGGCCACGTAGCCGGTGACTGGCAGCGTGGCCATCCACGCCACCGGAGCCAATGCCAGCCCCACCAGGCCGTTGATGGCGATGAAGGTGACGTTGTTGACCAGCAGCAGGCCCTGGCACAAAGTGAGCAGCCCGAGCGGCGCGTTCATGGGTGGCCCCCGGCCTGCAATGCGGCAGCCAGGACCGCCAACGCTGCCAAGGGCGCGGTATCGGCCCGCAGCACGCGCGGGCCCAGCGACACCGGCACGAAGCCGGCTTGCAGCGCAGCGGCTTCCTCCGAGGCCTGAAGGCCGCCTTCGGGGCCACTGAGGACGAGGGTGTCACGCGCCTGGGCCAGCCCGGGCAGGCGAGCCAGCGGCAGCGCTGAAGGCGCCAG
>JABWBN010000071.1 GCA_013360485.1 Burkholderiaceae bacterium
GTGACCTGCTGACCCACCGGCGCAGGGCGCGCCCGCGTGCAGCAGCGCCCAGGCATCCGGGCGGGCCCACCCCACACTGCCGCTGCCCCCACCACCGCGCCCCATGCACGACATCCTGATCAACTGGTCCCCGCAGGAAACCCGCGTGGCCGTCATCGAGAACGGCGCCGTGCAGGAGCTGCACATCGAGCGCACGCTCGAGCGCGGCCTGGTGGGCAACATCTACCTGGGCAAGGTGGCGCGCGTGCTGCCCGGCATGCAAAGCGCCTTCATCGACGTGGGGCTCGAGCGTGCGGCCTTCCTGCATGTGGCCGACTTGCACGGCGGCCCGCATGCCATGCCGCGCGGTGACGTGGCCGTGCAGGTGCCCATCGAGCGCCAGGTGTTCGAGGGCCAGACCCTCATGGTGCAGGTGATCAAGGACCCCATCGGCACCAAGGGCGCTCGCCTGTCCACGCAGATCAGCATTGCCGGGCGGCTGCTGGTGTTCCTGCCGCAGGACAACCACATCGGCATATCGCAGAAGATCGGCTCGCCCGAGGCGCGCGACCAGCTGCGCTCCCGCATGCAGCGCCTGGCCGCCCAGCCCGACGACACCCCCACCGGTGGATTCATCCTGCGCACCAATGCCGAGGAGGCCACAGACGACGAACTGGCCGACGACATCGCCTACCTGCGCAAGGCCTGGAACGCCATCCGCGCCCAGGGCCTGGCCCAGCCACCGGGCACGCTGCTGCACCAGGACCTGAGCCTGGTCGAGCGCGTGATGCGCGACCTGACCAACGACGCCACCCAGTCCGTGCGCATCGACTCGCGCCTGCAGTTCGATGCGCTGCATGCCTTCGGCAGCGCCTATACCCCATCGGCCGTGGCCAAGCTGGAGCACTACAAGGGCGAGCGCCCCATCTTCGACCTGTTCGGCGTGGAAGAAGAAATCGCCCGCGCGCTGGCGCGCCGGGTCGACCTGAAGAGCGGCGGCTATCTCATCATCGACCAGACCGAGGCACTGACCACCGTCGACGTCAACACCGGCGGCTTCGTGGGCGCACGCAATTTCGACGACACGATCTTCAAGACCAACCTCGAAGCCGCCGGCGCCATTGCCCGCCAGCTGCGCCTGCGCAACCTGGGCGGCATCATCATCGTCGACTTCATCGACATGACCCGCGAGGAGCACCAGCAGGCCGTGCTGGCCGAGTTCCGCAAGCAGCTCGCAAAAGACCGCACCAAGGTCACCGTCTCCGGCTTCACCCAGCTCGGCCTGGTGGAAATGACCCGCAAGCGCACCCGCGAGAGCCTGGCACACATGCTGTGCGAACCCTGCCCAACCTGCCAGGCACGCGGCCAGGTGAAAACCGCCCGCAGCGTGTGCTACGACATCCTGCGCGAAATCCTGCGCGAAGCCCGCCAGTTCAACCCCAAGGAATTCCGCGTCGTCGCCAGCGCCACCGTGGTGGAAATGCTGCTCGACGAAGAAAGCCAGCACCTGGCCGGCCTGTCGGACTTCATCGGCAAGCCCATCTCGCTGAGCGCGGAGCCGGGGATGAATCCGGAGCAGTACGACATCGTTCTGATGTAGCCGTTCACTGGGTCTCACCCCGTGCCAGTTGCCATCCGCAAGCGCCTGATTTCCCAGGCGTTTTCGGGTGGCAAGTTTTTTCGAGGCCCTTGAAGTCTCACCAAGTCCCACTCCAATCGGGTAGCTGGCTGGGTAGCTAGGCGGGTAGCCGCGATCCGGCCCACATCCGAACAACGGGGGTGCGCATGGCACGGGACAAGGGCCGCCTGACGGACCTGCAACTCAGGCACTGGATCAAGGCTGGCAAGCCGCTGGCAAAGGCCGACGGCGACGGCCTCACGTTCACTCTTTCGGCGGCCGGCGTGGCCGGCTGGATCCTGCGCTACCGGCACGGCGGCCGGCGCCGCGAGCTGATGAACCATCAACTGGGGCCGCTACCCCGACGTCGGCCTGGCCGAGGCGCGCGGCATCGCCACCCTCAAGCGCGCCGAGGTGCAGCAGGGCCGCAGCCGGCGGCCGAAAAGCAGAAGGCCAAGGCCACCGCCGCGCGCGACTGGACGGTGCGTGACCTGGCCAAGGACTACCGCGCCAAGAAGCTGGTGAGCCTGGCGCCCAGCACGCAGGTGAGCGGTGGCCGGCACAGAACTTCGCAAAAACGGGCGCGTGGAGAAGAAGCTGGGCGCGCTGACCGTGCGCGAGATCGAGGCCAGCGACGTGGTGGCGCTGATCGAAGGCGCCGGCCTCACGTGGGGCGAATCGAACATGCTGCTCATCACCACCAAGTGCGAAGTTCACGCACGTCTGCGGCAAGCGGCTGATCAACGCCAACCCCTGCCACGGCATCATGCTTTCGGCGCTGCTGGGCGAACGGCCACCGCGCCGCCAGCGCCTGATGCTGACGCGCGAGGAACTGGAGCTGCTGCTGGCCGCGCCCATGCGTCGCCCGAACTTGACGATTGGGCCCTGGCCATCCGCATCCTGCTGGCCACGGCCGTGCGCAGCGCCGAGCTCTACCAGGCGCAGTGGGCGGACGTGGACCTGGACGGCGCGCAGTGGCACATCCCGAAGAGCAAGACCGGCGCGGCCATGGACATCCCGCTGGCGCCCGTGGTGGTGGACTGGTTCCGCGAACTGCGCACGCTGGCCGGCAACTCGGCCTACGTGCTGCCGGCGCATTCACGCAGCCGCGCGGCCCGGCATGGCGGCGACACCCACCTGAACAAGGACACTCTGCGCGAGGCCATCGACCACTGGCTGCGCGCCGCCAAGCCCGCGGTGCGCCGCTTCACGCCGCACGACCTGCGCAGCACCGTGAAGTCGCACCTGCGCGCGCTGGGCGTGCCTCGGGACATCTCGGAGATGTGCCTGAACCACAAGCTGTCGGGGGTGGAGGGGATCTACGACCGGCACACTTACTTCGAGGAGAGGCGGGAGGCGTTGGGGAAGTGGGCGGGGGTACTCCGGGCCATCGAGACCACCCCATCGGAAGTGCATACCGGATAGCTTGCCGCAGCATGGCTGGCTGTTGCCTTGGACAGCAGATCTACCCATGGGAGCCGGGTTTAGCTTCGGGCTGACCGGCTAAGACTGACAGCGGGCAATCGGTGTTGGATCAGCGATCGTCGGCTGCTACCGAGTGCGGACTTTTGTGAGCGCGACAGACATGAGGTCACCTGCGCCGAGGCGTCGAGCTGACGAAGTCGATGGCTGACGCCTGCGCTTGCGGACGGCAAGAAGACCGGGGACTTTGCGATCGACTGCCTTGACAGAGTTCTGGCCGGTCGGCTGGGACGGGCCAGGAACGGCTCGGCGTTACCCTCGAGGCGGGTGCCAGAATGCGACGCTCAGCGAGCATCGCGCGCTCGGTGGGTAACGGGAACGCGGCGCCAAAGGGGGTGGCATGAAGACCAAAGCGCAGGCCTTGGAACTGGTGCGGGCAGCCTTCGTACAGGCGCAGCAGAAGTACGGGCCACAAACCAACACGATGACCTTGGCCGTACTCAACAATCGGCTGCTTCAGATCACCGATCGCCGGTTCCAGCCCCGCGACTTCGGGGCAAAGGATTTGAAGTCGTTTATCGCCCTGCTGGCGCCCGACTTCCAGCTGACCGGCGTACCACCTAGGGTATCGGTGGAACGCGTTGCGCCTGTTGGGCGTGTACCGGCGAAGGCGCCGGCGGACAACAACGTCTCCGAAGACAAGCCGCAACTCGCTGCGCAAGTATCTGCGCAGCCATTGGCAGGCCGCATTCGGCCGGATCTCTGGACCTCCATCGTCGACTACGCGAGCGGGCAGACCTATGTCTGGGACACCAGCCTGGGCCAAGCGCGTGCCGCCGAGCCGGGCGATTCGGGACCCCGCATGCCGACGCTGACGCCGGTGGAACTCGCCGAGTGGCGGCTAACGTTCCTGGATGCGCACAAGCAGTCGCTTGAGGGAGCCGCATTGGTCAATGCGCAGCGATGGCAGGAACAGGGCCTGTCCACCAACTACCTGCCCATCGACCTGCAACAGCCATGGAACAGGGAGTTGACGCTGCGCGTCCGGCTGCGCCTGCAGGAGTTCTTCGCCCGCATCAAGCAGACGACCACGCCGACCGAGGATACATCGTCGTCTGGGACCGAGCAGCCTGTAAAGGAAACGGTCGAGGACGAGCTGGCGGCCGCACGCGATCGTGGCGACGCCTTCAGTGTCGGCGAGCTGACCGCGCGCCGCTTGCCTGATGCCGACGAAGCGGAGGTGGGCGGCCTGCTCGCCAAAGTCACCGCTGCATGGGTGAGCCCTCGCGAAGCCGTCTTGGATGTCGAATCGCTGGATGAACTGGCCGATCGGATCGGCTCGTTCTCCGCCCAGAACCTGGCCAGCGCATTCGTGAACGCAATGGGTCGGCTCGACGACCTGGCGGAGGAGTTCCCCGACTCCGCCCGGGACTTCGCGTACCGGCTTCGCAAAGACATCAGTGGGGTGTACGGCGTCGACAAGCGATCACCGCCGGACACCTGTCGCGCGGCAGTGGTTAGGCTGAGCGACGCAGTGTCGGAGGCGACGTCCTCCGTCGGCCGCTTCATGCGGACCACACCAAGCACGGCCAAGGCGGCTTCGATCGATGTGCTGAGGTACGCGCATCGGCTGCAGCCTCTCGTGGTGCCGGCGGAACGTCAGTTCCTGCGAGACCTCGAAATGCTGGTTGGCCCTGCGTTCCGCAAGTTCTGTGAGGCGTACGAGCGCGACGACGATGTCGAAGTGATTCGGCGCGCTCCGGAAATGCTTGAGAACGTTCGCATGCAGCGCCCGGGCACGCTGGACCCGCGAAGGAGAAGCCGCCTGTGGATCGCGCTCGTGCAGCCGGTGCTGGATCACGTCGGGGCGCTGGTCGAGGATGCCACCTCGCGCGGCGAGGTGGCGCTGGCTCCTGCGCTGGCACTGCGCAACCACAGCACGAAGGCCGACTTGCGCAGCGCAGGCAACGAGGTGAACCTGTCCTTTTCGCTCATCAACCGCGGGCGCGGACATGCACACGACGTGTCGCTGCGACGTATAGGCCCACCCGATGGCGTTCGGTTGGAGGTCTCAGAGCCGACCGGACCCTTTGACGTGCCGCCGAACGGCGAGCAGCTCATCCGACTGCGCCTTGTGCTCGACGCCGTACGCGAGACCCTGGATCTGCCGATCGAGTGGGTTTGCCTCACAAGCGCGGGTAAGCCGTCGACCGTGGCCGATCGCTTGGAGGTCTCCCAGCAGGTGACGGAGCCAGACTGGCAGGCTTTGCTGACCAATCCGCCGTACAGCCTAAACCCGATAAGGCGACCTGACCGCCTTTACGGTCGCGAACCTTCCCTGAGCAAACTGCGACTGGCCGCAATGGCCGGTGCATCGACGTTCGTGTGGGGTCAGAAGCGCATCGGCAAGACGTCGCTCCTGCAAGTCCTGGCCGCAGAACTCGGCGCGAGGCCGGACTTCACGTGCGTGCTGCTGCGAATGGGCGAGCTGGTGTCGCTGCACGAAGGACAGATCGCGCATCTTATTGCGCGGCGTCTGGTCCAGAAGGCGGCTTCGGAGGTGCCGGTGCCGGGCGAGGCGGAGTTCGGTGCCGGGCTGAGCAGGCTGATCCCGTTCACGGAGATGCTCGTCGCGGCGAGCTCCGGGCACAAGTTCCTGGTGATCATCGACGAGTTCGACGACCTGGATCCGGCCTTCTACACCGGCGAACGCGGCAAACAGTTCGTCAAGGCCCTCCGTTCCGTCTCCGAGGTGGGATTGACCTTCTTCTTCGTGGGCAGCGAGCGAATGGACGCCATCTACAGCCGCCATCAGGCGGACTTGAACAAGTGGACCAACATCCGCCTGGACAGGATCGACAACCGGGCCGATTGCCGTGCACTGATCGCCGAGCCCGTAGCCAACGTCATCGAGTTCGCGCCCGAAGCTATCGACTTCATCACCGATTTCACCGCTGGCAATCCCTTCTACATCCACAACTTCTGCTACCAAGTCTTTGAGCGCTGCCTGCAGGAAAAAAGGACGTTCATTGACGACAACGACACGCATGCCGTTCGCGAACAGTTACTGCGCGCGCTGGGGCCGACCAACTTCGCCCACCTCTGGGAGGACAACCCGGTTCTCGATGCCGCGGAGAAGCGGCGCGAAAGCGCGGAGAACTGCATCGCGCTCGCGTGCGTCGCCGTCCTGGGCGGCCGCTATGAAGCGATCGAAGAGGTTCAGGAGATCCAGGAATCACTGCCGATTTCGGTCGACGATCGCGCCAGTGGCTCCCAATTGCGCCGTGCTTGCGACCGCTTGGTCAGGCGGGGTGTCTTCGTCCCTCAGAAGAGCGGCACGGGCTTTGTCATAGCCTTGCCGATCTTCCGGGAGTGGCTGGGCGAAAACGCGGTGTCCAAGCTACTGCCGCTGTGGACCGATCATCTCGTCAGCGTGCGGCGCGAACAGGCCGGCGTGCAGGACGCCGGCACGACGGCCGAGCCGCCGGACTCCGGCACCTTCCCGATTTCCGAGGACGATCTGCTCGCCGTGGCGCAGCGACTGATGTACTGCGGCAAACAAAAGGACGTCGCGGACATCCGCTTGTGGCTGCGGCAGTTCGATGACGATGGGCGCATCGAGATCGCGTTCCAGCTTCTGCGCAGAGTTGCCGAACGCGGGTTCATCAACGAAGGCATGCGAGCCCTCGGCCTGCAGCGACTGGAGGAGATGGTCAACGCGAGGCGTCTGAACGTGGGAAGCGGTATCTGGCAGATCGTGCGCAACCGCCGCGACAACCTCGCCCTGGCCTACCTCGATTCCGACCACAAGAGTGGGGCCACGACCACCCGTGAACTGCAGAAGAGCCTACGACCCGGCAAGTGTGCCGCTGCCACGGAGCTGGATGCATGGATGCGCAGCCACCTCGAATCCGACGCCATGGTCGTGATCGCGGATGACTTCGCCGGAACCGGCCAGACACTGGTCGATGGGCTGACGAAGTTCAAGGCACGCGTCGCCGATGCCACCTGGAAGCGCTATGTCGATGAGCGCCGGCTCTCGGTTTACGTCATGTTCGCCTTCCCGGAGGCGATGGAGGCCGCCCGCGGGGCATTCCCCGGCATCGAGGTTGTCGCCGCGACCTTGCTGGGGGATGACCTGCGAGCTTGCGACGAGGCTGCCGAGATCTTTGCCGAAGACAGCGAGCGCCGGTTCGCCAAGGAAGTCCTCCAGCAGCTGGGGCGCGACCTCACTCCTCGGGCCCCGCTCGGCTTTGGCGACATGGGTGCACTCGTGGTGTTCCACAACACTACCCCAAACAACACCTTGCCCATCTTCTGGTGCAGCGGCGTGGTCGGCGAACGCCCCTGGCGAGCACTGTTTCCGCGGGCGTAGCGCGGTCCCCAGTGTTCAGGTCACTTATGGCGCGGCGTTCTGGCCCTGTCCCACCGGTTGCGCTAACTCGCCGCCTTGGGTTGATCTGCACGTGGGTCAATTGCCGGTGCTACCTGCCGCGTTACACCGCCATGATCAGCGTTGATCTGTGCTCGCCCGTCTTCCCGAGCTACGACATTGAATCCAGTCGCTCGAGCTTTGTGCTCCGGCAGCGGCCGATTGACGCGAGTCAGGTCTCTGATACGGCCTACGCGACGGGAAGCGCAATCGAGGGCCTGTAACCCCCGCCGTTCTGTCCTTCGAAGTCGAACTCGTACATCGTGACCGAGCCCAGGCTCGGTTGGCGCTGGCCCAGGAAGAATGTGAAAGCGTTTGGCGCCGCGACAAACAGGTGGACGCGGCCGCCCGGCTGTCGCTCGGCGTTGACGCGCTGCGCCAGCGACTCAGCCAGGTCGAAGGCATGCTGGCCACTTGCCACGGCGCGGCTGTTGGCACCGCCTTGCGGGCTGGCAAGCAGCAGGCGGCCGACGCCGGGCAACGCGGCTGCCAGATGGCGCTTGACCGCAGGCCCGACATCGTGCGTCAGGCAAACGCCGACAGCCACGTCGGAGCCCTGTGTGCCGACCTGATCGAGCGTTATGTCCCAGCCTGGCCATGCGGGATCGCGCGAGGTGTCGCCGGCACGCCAGATCACGCGGTTCAGCACGCGTTGTTCCAGCTCGACGTGGCGGCCCGACTTAATGTTGAGCACCGCGCCTGCCGCGAAGGCCAACGTGGCATGGGTGTCAAGAATCAGTCGCAGATGCTCGTTGGTGCCGGCGGCTGCAAGCAGGAACGACCGGAGGTCCGGGTACAGCGAAGCCACCCAGTCCGCCTGGTTCGTGATCGAACGATCATCGAACCAGGGGACCAGGTTGAGCACGGCCACACAGCGGTCTTCCAGGCTGTCGACTGGGTGCTCGAACGACTTGACGCCGAAGACGACGTGCGTCCTGGGCGCGGCCTCGAACAGCTTCTGCTGTTGGCAGGCGTCGCGAAAGGAGTCGCGGTCGAACTCGATTCGCCCCGCGGCCAGCCACTGGTAGGTCAGGTCGTCGTACCAGCAGGTGTCCTCGTTGTCGGGCACGCGCCGTATACCGCGCAGTTCGAGCTGGAGATCCAGGTTGTCGCGCAGATCGAGCAGCGACTGCGTGTCGGTGCTGAGCCCCAGCGTGCGTGCCAGGATGCGGAGCTGGGCATCGTCGACACCCAAGTGGTCACGCCAGATCTTGCGCACCTTGCCGGCGGTGCTGCCGTCGCCGGTGCCATCGAACAGGCGGTCCAGCCGCAGGAAGCCGTGGCGCTGGTGCACCATCGTGTTAAGCGGATCGCCGCGCCGCAGATGCCAGTTCGTCACCAGCCGGAAGCGCGAGCCAGCACCGGCCGGCGCATGTGTGCGCTGGGCATCCAGTGCCCGTTGGAGAAGGGAGACTGAGCTGGCGTTGATGAAGTCGGGGCTCGTCAAGTCCTCATACCCGAAGTCTCCGCTGGCGACATGCCACTTGCACTGCATGTGCTCGCGCAGCAGCGGCACGCCGTGGTGGTCGTTGCGGCCCTTGCCGGGTGCATATTCGACCCAGACATCGTCGAATCCCTTGGGGCCGCACTCGAACCCGACCTTCACGATCGAGCCGGCCGGGTCGAGCAGGCGCAGCGCCTTCAACCAGAACTGGCGCGCCTGGTAGGCATGCCCGTCTCTGACGGTGGCAACGGCTTGGGTCATCAAGTGTCTCCAGGCAGCGCCAGACTACGCGTTGTTGAAGGGCGGCGTCGGCTCGATGCCGCGCGCCAGCGCGATCGCCTGCGCGGCCTTGATCGGGCCTGCGGGGTAGGCGTCCAGGATGATGGTTGGCAGCAGCCTCTGCGCCAGGTCGGAGAACGTGAACCCGTAGGCCCGTCCTGCCCGGGGCCCGGTGGCGGCGACCAGGGCGTCGATGTCGGCCTTCTTGAGCCCCACGTCACCGAGCCAGCGCTCGAGCACGTCGCGCCGCTGGTCATCGGTCGGGCGCGCGAAGGTGAGCACGTCGGCCGCGCGGCGGCGCACCGCGGGGTCCAGGGCACTCAGCCGGTTGGTGCACATGATCACGGCCGCCGGCAGCCTGCCGCTGGCCATGCGGTCGATGCCGCGGATGAACGCGTTCACACCCGCCCGGTCCTCGTGGTGCATCTGCTCGGTCTCGCGCGACTGCGCCAGCGCGTCGGCCTCGTCCACGAGCAGGATCACGCCGCCGCGTGCCGCACCCTTGGCCGACGTTAACTTGCTGGCCTCGGCGTAGGCGTGCTCGAAGGCGGCGGTGACGAGCTGCGTCATCTCGCCGACGCGTCCCTGGCCGCGCGAGGACAGGCTCATTGGCAGCAGCGTGATGTCGATGTCTTCCTGGCGCGCGACCGGATCGCCAATGGTCTCGGCCAGCTCGGTCTTGCCCGAGCCCACGTCGCCGCTGAGGACCACCAGGGGCGGGCGCCGCAGCACCGCATCGATCAGCCGCGCCGCGTCGGGGTGGTGGTCTTTCTGCCACTTCTGCAGGCCGTGAGGGTTGATGAGCACGCTCAGGATGTTGGTCAGGCGCTTGATCTTGTCTTCCATGCCGACCAGCCGGGCCAGCCGGTCGCGCGCGTCGGAGTCGGGCAGCGTGATCGAGCGCTCGAACAGCGCGCTGGTACTCGGCTGGCTCATGCGTAGCTCCTAACGCTGGCGCGCGCCAGCGAGCGGCCACCGGCCGAATAGGTCTTGTCGTCGGCGAAGTAGCCGTTGTGCACCGCGGGCAGCTCTGCCCCGACGCGCTGAATGGGCAATGCCTGCTCGATCTGCGCCTGCTCGGCCGGGCTCAGGCGATCCCACGCGCTGCTGTGGGTGAGGTAGCTGTAGAAGCTGGCCCCGGCGACGTTCTGGCCCGGGCGGACGCGGCCCGGATCGTCGTTGATCTCCCCGGCGGCAAGCTCGTGTGCCGTGTACCGCAGGGTGGGCTCGATCCACTCGCCGTCGCGACGGAAGCCGTAGAAGGCGGTGCCGAGGTAGCCGCGCCGGAGCAACTCGACGACCTCGGTCTCGTAGGCCGCAATGGCGGTGTCGGAGGGCAGGCCATACAGGCGCTGCATGCGCTTTAGATCGGTTGACACCTTGGCCGCCATGTCGCGCGCGTGCACCACCGTGAAGGTGTTGGCGGTGCTGGTGGTGTAGCTGATGCTCATGTTCTTGTTCAACCCTGGAATGCGTTGCCGAAGACCTTCTGCCAGTAGTAGACGGTCAGCTCTTTGGTGGGCGCGGCGAGCGCCGCATCGATGGCGTCACCGGCATCGAGCGCGGCCTCGACGATCGCGTCGGCCTGCGCCTCGGTGTACAGGCGCGCCACGTTGTTGGTGCAGTTGATCGGGTCGAAGATCTGGACCGGGTCCTTGACCTTCGCCGCGTCGGACGCGGGGTAGTGATCCGCAAAGACGATGCGCTCGCGCAGGTTGCTGCGCCCGATGTAGGTGAAGAACGACTGCAGCGCCTCGGGGTAGTCGGAGAAATCGACGCCGTCGTCGCACAGCTTGACCAGGATCATCTCGATCATGAAGGACTTGAAGCGGAAGCCGTCGCGCTCCTGCTTCATGCGCCGGGCCCAGAACTTCACCAGGCGCACGACCTGCGCGAAATGCGTCTCCTGCTTGCGCTTGCGCTTGCGCGTGAACTCCAGGTGCAGCGGGATGCTGGTCTCGAGGAGCGAGCCGTCTTCCTGGCTGACGAGGTTGCCGCGCCACTCGGGGTCGCCCGCGTACAGCACCGGCACCACGTCGACGTCCAGGCCGCTGCCCTGGAAGGACACGGTCACGGAGTAGGTCTGGGGCTTGACCTGGTCGGGGCGGAAGTTGGGGTACGCCTTGCGCAGCCGCTCGGCGAGGTAGTCCAGCAGGCCGCGCAGATCGTGCGGCGCATCGGAGCCGGTGATGTACACCGCCACGTCGATGTCGTTGAGCGAGCGCAGCGCAGTGCCCTTGGCCAGGCTGCCGGACAGCAGCATCTTGCGCAGGGCGAAGTCGGGGTGCTCGCCCAGGTAGCCCTCGAGTTTCTCGCGCAGGCGGCGGACCTGCGCGCGGTACTCGTCGGCCTTGTCCTTGGGGAGGTTGACCTTTTCTTCCGCGAATCGGACGATGTCGCGGTGATCGACGTGGGTTCTCGACATAGGGCTCCGATGGGCGGGGTAGGTTGACAGGCCGGTGGACTACCGTGTAGCGGTACTTCCGGATGAAAAGTTCGGAATCGTGAACATGCGAAGTGTTGCACGACTTAATGCGCTTGTCAAAGAGAAAGTTCGGAACCGTGGTACCTTCGGAATTCGCCCCGTAGCCCAGGAGATTTGCCATGCCCACGCGTCTTGGCGAGAAGCTGCGCGACCTGCGCAAGGAACGAGGACTCACCCTAGAGAAGCTTGCCGAGCAGGCGGGTCTGAGCAAAAGCTACCTCTGGGAGCTAGAGAACCGGGAGTCCCAGCGGCCGTCGGCAGAGAAGCTGACCGCGCTTGGTGACGCACTGGGCGTGTCGACCAGCTACTTTCTGGAAGAAGATGCCCGTGCTCCGGAGGAGCGCCATCTGGACGAGGCGTTCTTCCGCGGCTACCAGAAGCTGGATGCCGATGCCAAGGAGCAACTGCGCAAGATCCTCAACACGTTCAAGAAGTCGTGAAGCCCGAGGTCTGGACGCCGCAGCGTGCCGCCACCCGGCTGGTGCGAATCGCCGAGACGTTCAGCAACGCTCACGGGCTGCAGCGCTTCCCGGTCGACGTCCGACAGTTGGCGCTTGGAGCTGCTGACATCTTCGGCTGGAAAGACCCGATTGCCGAGGTCCAGGCCGCCCCGATCAAGAGGTTCGAGGGCGCGCTTTTTCCCGATGGCGAACGATCCAGGTGGCTCCTGCTCTACAACCAGACGCTCACGTCACCGGGCCGCATTCGCTTCACGATGGCCCACGAGCTCGGGCACTACATCTTGCACCGCCTGCAGCGCGACTCGTTCGAGTGCAGCCCGGCTGACATGCTGGATTGGAGCCAGGACGAAACGGACATGGAGGGGCAGGCTGACCTGTTCGCCTCCTATCTGCTAATGCCGCTGGACGACTACCGCGCGCAGGCGGGCGGTACTGTCGATCTCGACGTGCTTGGCCGATGTGCCGAGCGTTATGGCGTCTCGCTGACCGCAGCCATCCTCAAATGGCTGAGCTACACCGACGAGAAGGCCGTTCTAGTCATGAGCAAGGACGGATTCATCGACTGGGCATGGTCGAGCGAGCCGGCGATGAAAGCCGGCGCGTTCTTCAAGACGCGCTCATCAACGATTGAGGTGCCCAGCGGTTCCCTTGCGGCCGACGCAGACGTTCGCCACGAGCGTGCGGGCGCGACGATCGGGGCTTCCGTCTGGTTCAGGTTCGCCGAGTCGCAGGTGCAGCTCCGCGAGATGAAAGTCAGTGCTGATCAGTACGACAGCGTCCTGACGCTGCTGTGTCTTCCGCGTGGTTCTAGCTTCTGGCCGCCCTATCGCGCCGAGGACTGATCGTCTGCTGCCGCTTCAGACTCAACGCACGCGGCTCGATGGTGCGGGTCGGTAGGTTGCAGCCGCCAACACCTGAGCGACTGCAAGTTGTCTATGACCGCCATGCCAGCCCTCGGCGTCAAAGGGCCGCTCACGCTGCAGTCCTGCCCGCCAAACCCTCGCCGAATACGACGACGAGTGGCAGGCAGGGCAGCCTCTCCAAGGCCTGCGCGCGGCCGAGGGGGGAGCCCGCGTACACCGCGGCGGCCGACACTCCTGCGCGGGTGAACTGCTCGGCCATGTAGTCGGCGTGGCGCGTCGAGACGCAGAACGCCAGCGTGCGCTGCTGCGCCTTGCTGCGCCACTCGCGCAGGGCGTGGCGCGCGCGGGCCAGCGTGGCCAGCTTGTTGGACAACTGCTCTGGGTCGAACCGGCCGTTGCGCCAGGGTACTTCGCGGTAGTCGACCGATTCGTCCTGGATGCCGTGGTAATGAAAGGGCGCCAGCAGCCCCGCCTGGATGCCGGCGAACAGATGGCAGCTGTAGACCAGGTTGTCGTCGCACAGCGAGAGGATGTCGGACTGGTCGGTGCGCTCCGGCGTGGCCGTCAGCCCCAGCAGGAAGGAAGGGGCGAAGTGCGTCAGCAGCCGCCGGTAGGTGCCGGCAGCGGCATGGTGGAATTCGTCGATGACGACGTAGTCGAAGTGCTGCGGTGCGAACCGCTCCAGATGTTCGGCCTTCGCCAGCGTCTGCACCGAGGCGCACAACACGTCGACGTCGGCGTCGCGGCTGCGGCCCGTGTAGTAGCCCACGCGCTTCTTCGGCAGGATGCGGACAAAGGTGGCCGCCGCCTGGCCCAGGATCTCTTCGCGGTGCGCGACGAACAGGATGCGTCGCGCGCCCATGCGCACGGCATCGAAGGCTGCCAGCCAGGTCTTGCCCAGGCCGGTGGCCAGCACCACCAGGCCGCGACGGTAGCCGCCATCACGGCTGCCCGCGAGCGCCGCCAGCGCTTCGTGCTGGATCTTCGTGGGCTCGGGCGGCGCCTCCTGCTCATGGCTGCCGGGCGCGATCGATCGCGAGGGCGGAAGCCGCCGCTGCTCGTAGGCCTCGATCCAGGCATCGGACAGCGCCACGGTCTTCGGGTGACCGAACAACTCGTCGAAGCGATGACGGGCCTCGAGAAAGCCGGAGTCGCCGGGGTAGACGACGCGGTAGTTCCACTCCAACCCGTCTTGCAGAGCCTGCCGGCTGATGTTGCTGGAGCCGATGAAGGCGGTTCCCGCTGCGAGCAACTGCCCATCCAGCTTGGCGAAGATGTAGGCCTTGAGGTGAAAGCTGCCTTCCTGCGTGGTGTAGACGCGCACCTCGGCGCCGCGCTCCTGCAAGAGCAGAAGCAAGCGCAAGGCTTCGGGGTCGGTGATGTCGAGGTAGTCGCTGGTGAGCACGCGCACCCGCTGCGGCGCACCGGCCTGGACCATCGACTCCAAGTCGGGCAGCAGCAGCCGCAGGCCCGTGGTCTTGATGAATGCGACCGCCAGGTCGGCCTGCGTGGCCCAGGTGAACGCTTCGGAGAGGTGGGGCAGGAAGTGGTCGGCGCCACCGGTCACCAGCCGCTGGTTTGGCACGGGCTTGCGGGTGGCCAACGCATTGGTCCAGCGTTCGGTTCGATCGGGCCGCTGATCGTCGGTGAGCCACACGTCGGTCTGATGCACGTCGGGCCATCGGCCGAACCAATGCCGGAGCGTGGCCTCGTCGGCATCAGTGAACCGGCGTCCGCCATGAACGCGCTCGCCGGTGCCATGCTTGAAGCTGACGTACAGGGTGCCGCCGGGGCGCAGGGCGCGCCACAGGCGATCGAGGGTGGCCGGCATGGCGGCCAGCGGTACGTGCAGCAGGCTGGCGCAGCACCAGATGCCGTCGAACGCTTCAACTTCGTCGACATCCTCGAAGCGCCGCACCTCGACCTCGAACCCGCAGTGTGCGCTGGCCAGACGAGCCAGCTCTGCCGACGCGTCGAAGGCGGTGACCTGGAAACCAGCCTCGGCGAAGGCCTTGGCATCGCGACCCGAGCCGCAGTCGGCATCGAGGCTTCGGGCGCCAAGGGTCAGTTCTGCCAGGAATCGCTGGTGGATCGGTGCCATGTCCACGCCGACGGTCGAGCCGAAGAATTTGGCCGCGGAATGCTCGTAGTACCGGTCGGTGGGGTCCATCCCTGGCAGTGGCTTTGTCGATGCCGCCTTGGCTGCCAGCGTACCAGGTGAAGCGGTGGAAGGGCTGCCAGGGGATGGGTCAACGGTGCAGGACGGCCACCTCGAACACCCGCACGGGGCGCGGCAACTGCAGCAATGCAAGTCACAGCGGCAGGCGACCGGGTGCCTGTTTATCGTGTGCGAAGGGTCGAAGCCCGAGCCCGAACGCTCATCAACCCCCCGATTTACACTTCGTGGGTGCTCCGCCGCCTGCTGACCCTGTTGCTTTGCGCCTGCCTCGTGTGGCCGGGCGCCGGCTTGGCGTTGGCCAGCGATACACCCTGTGCCATGCAGGCTGAATTGGAGGCGATGGTGCTGGCGGGTGAACTCGACAGCGCCGACCTGCCCGACTGCTGCAACGACCTGCAGACTTGGGCCGAGACGGGTCAGTTGTGCAAGCCTGGCGTCGACTTCGCGGGCTCGCTCGCGTGGGCGCCGGCACCCACGCCGACCCGTTTCGGGATCACCACGACGGGTGGCCCCGCCGCCCTGCCCAGCCCAGGCGACGCGGTCGCACCGCCCGGCGTACCCTGGCGCCCACCCACAGACACCTGATCCGTCGGCGCGCCTTGGGCGCGCGTGCGTGACCGCCCGGCCTTGAGCCGAGAGCGGTTGGTCAGACCCACGCTTTGCCGGCGCTGCGCGCGGCATGGCTTGCCAGATTCAGGTCCACCATGTTCATCCTGCCCAAGTGGCCGCGCCCGCCCGCGAGCACCGCTCTGGCCTGCGTCGTGCACGGCGCATTCCTCATCACCGGTCTCTTCTTTGCCCCGCCCGTGCGGGCGCACGAGCAAGCAGGCACCCCTGCCGGCGTATCGCTGCCTGGCGCGGTGGCAGCCGCCACGGCGCGTGCTCTGTCGCCCACCGCTGCCGCTGCTGCTGCCGCCGCCGCCC
>JABWBN010000353.1 GCA_013360485.1 Burkholderiaceae bacterium
CATCATGAACACCATGCTCAAGACCGGCCAGCACTGGCAGCCCCCAGAGCAGCATGCTCAGTGACGGCGGAGGCTTGACTTTGAACACGGTTGCTCAGTCCGGCAGCTTGAGTCGGAAGTCAGTGCGTCGTCAGACGCGCCAGGGCGCGGGCGCCTCCGCTGCCAAGCCGAAGCGTTCGATCGCGCTTGCGCAGGCCGCGGCGTCGACGCGCCCTTGCGCACGCAGCGCAGTCAGCGCGGCCAGCACGACGTGGCCACGGTCGACCTCGAAGAAGCTGCGCAGTTGGGCGCGGGTATCGCTGCGGCCGAAGCCGTCGGTGCCGAGCGCGGTAAACGGTGCGTCGAGGTGAACGCCAGCGAGCTGCGGCCAGGCGCGCACATAGTCGCTCGCGGCGATCACCGGCTCGTCACCTGTGAGGCACTGCCCGATGTGACTGCGGCGCGGCGCCTCGCCCGGATGGAGGCGGTTCCAGCGCTCGACCTCGCGAGCCTCGCGGTCCAGCTCGGCGAAACTGGTTGCGCTCCAAACCTCCGCCTCCACCCTCCACTCGGCGGAGAGCAACTCGGCCGCCGCGATCACCTCGCGCAGGATCGTGCCGCTGCCGACCAGTCGCACGCGGCCGACAGCTGCGCCCTGCGGCGCATGTGTCGCGAAGCGGTACAGGCCCTTGACGATGTCGTCCTCCACGCCCGCGGGCAGCGAGGGCTGAGCGTAGTTTTCGTTCATCAGGGTGACGTAATAGAAAACGTCCTCCTGGCGCTCAAGCATCGCGCGCATGCCGTGGTCGAGGATCACCGCGAACTCGCCGGCGAAGCAGGGATCGTAGGCATGGCAGTTCGGCACCGTCGCAGCCTGCAGCAGGCTGGAGCCGTCCTGGTGCTGCAGGCCCTCGCCGCCCAGCGTCGTGCGTCCCGCGGTCGCGCCCAGCAGGAAGCCGCGGGCGCGTTGGTCGGCCGAGGCCCAGATCAGGTCGCCGATGCGCTGGAAGCCAAACATCGAGTAGTAGATGTAGAACGGCAGCATCGCTTGTCCGTGCACCGCGTGGCTGGTGGCCGCGGCGGTCCAGCTGCTGATCGCCCCGGCCTCGCTGATGCCCTCTTCCAGGATCTGGCCGTCGGTGGCCTCGCGGTAGCTCAGCACCGAGCCGATGTCCTCTGGCTCGTAGGTCTGGCCCGTGAACGAGTAGATGCCGACCTGCTTGAACAGATTGGCCATGCCGAAGGTGCGCGCTTCGTCGGCAACGATGGGCACGATGCGCGCACCCAGCGCCTTGTCCTTCAACAGGCCCGTGAGCATTCGCACGAAGGCCATGGTCGTGCTCATCTCCTTGCCTTCGGCGTGAACCGCGAACTCGCCGTAGCGTGACAGCGGCGGCACCGGCACCTGCGCGGCCGTCGAGGTACGTGTCGGCACGGAGCCACCGAGCGCGGCGCGGCGCTCGTGCAGGTAGCGCATCTCGGCACTGTCAGGCGCGGGTCTGTAGAACGCGAGGCTGGCGGCCTGTGCGTCGGACAGCGGCAGCGCGAAGCGGTTGCGGAAGGCGATCAGGTCGTCGCGTTCCAGCTTCTTCTGCTGATGCGTCGTCATGCGGCCCTGCCCAGCCTCACCCATGCCGTAGCCCTTCTTCGTTTGGGCGAGGATCACCGTCGGCCGGCCCGTGGTCCGCATCGCCGCGTGGTACGCTGCGTGGATCTTCACGAGATCGTGACCGCCGCGCTTGAGGCGGTCGATCTGCTCGTCGGTCAGCCCTTGCGCGAGCGCTGCGAGGGCCGGATCCTGGCCAAAGAAGTGCTGGCGGTTGTAGCGGCCATCTTTGGCCGCGAAGGTCTGGAACTGTCCGTCGACCGTCTTCGCGAAGGCCTGCGCCAGTGCGCCTTGCGTATCGCGGGCGAAGAGCCCGTCCCAGTCGGAGCCCCACACCAGCTTGATGACGCGCCAGCCCGCGCCGGCGAACAGCGCTTCCAGTTCGTCGATGATGCGGCCATTGCCGCGCACCGGACCGTCCAGGCGTTGCAGGTTGCAGTTGACCACCCAGATCAGGTTGTCGAGCTCCTCGCGCGCGGCCAGCGTCAGCGCGCTCATGCTCTCCGGCTCGTCCATCTCGCCGTCACCGAACACGCCCCACACCTTGCGTGCGGACGTATCGAGCAAGCCGCGGTGCTGCAGATAGCGCATGAATCGCGCCTGGTAGATGGAGCTGATCGGGCCCAGGCCCATCGAGCCGGTCGGGAACTGCCAGAAGTCCGGCATGAGCCAGGGATGCGGGTAGCTCGACAGGCCGCGTGCACCGCTGCGCACCGCACCGATCTCCTGCCGGTAGTGCGCCAAGTCGTTCTCGCTGAGGCGACCTTCGAGGAAAGCGCGTGCGTAGACGCCCGGCGCCGAGTGCGGCTGGTAGAAGACCAGGTCGCTGTCGGGCGCGGCGCCGCCGC
Organism: Burkholderiaceae bacterium; assembly: GCA_013360485.1. Lineage (GTDB taxonomy): Bacteria > Pseudomonadota > Gammaproteobacteria > Burkholderiales > Burkholderiaceae_C > Pseudaquabacterium. The sequence continues at coordinate 2,434 of JABWBN010000353.1, forward strand.
GGAAGAAGTGGTTGAAGCCCACTTCGAACAAGTCGGCCGCGCTGGCATAACTCGCGATGTGGCCACCGAGTTCGCCATAGGCCTGGTTGGCGCGCACCACCATCGCCAGTGCATTCCAGCGCATCAGCGAGGCCAGGCGTTCCTCGACGGCGAGGTCACCCGGGAAGGCAGGCTGGCGGTCGGCGGGGATAGTGTTGACGTAGGGCGTGCCGAGCGCAGGCTGCCAGCCAATGCGCGGATCGCGGCCATCGCCGGCAAGTACATCCAGGATCTCGCGCACGCGCTGCGGCCCGGCTGCGGCAAGCAGCGAGGCCAGCGCCTCGCGCCATTCGGCAGTTTCCTGTGGGTCGTTGTCGGTCAGCACCGCGCCGAGGTGCTGCTGGATCGATTTATCAGTCATGGTCGTCTCGTCGTACGTGCATCGGCCTCGCCCGGCATCTCGTCGACAAGGCGGCGTACACCGAACTGGTAGTACAAGCGTGTCCCATGGCGACTCCGCACACCGAAGATCAGGCAGGTCTTGGGCCCCAATCAACGGAGTCCATCCCTGCGGGCGTCCACTACTGTCCGCGCCGATCGAACTTTGACCCACCCTGCCGACTGAACTTTGACCCAGGGCTGGTGGCCGGGATCGCGTGATCCCGGCTGTGGACAACTGTAGCT
>JABWBN010000354.1 GCA_013360485.1 Burkholderiaceae bacterium
GAGATCCGGCAGACGGCCGACAGCATCCAGGTGGCCAGCACCGAGGTGGCCACGGGCAACCAGGACCTGAGCCAGCGCACGGAGCAGGCGGCGAGCAACCTGCAGCAGACGGCCAGCTCGATGGAGCAGCTGACGGCCACGGTGCGCCAGAGCGCCGATGCCGCGGCGCAGGCCAATCAGCTGGCGGCCAGCGCGGCCGAAGTGGCGCAGCGCGGCGGCCAGGTGGTGCAACAGGTCGTGACGACGATGGACGCGATCAACGCGAGCTCGAAGAAGATCGCCGACATCATCGGGGTGATCGACGGCATCGCGTTCCAGACCAACATCCTGGCGCTGAACGCGGCGGTGGAAGCCGCGCGTGCGGGCGAACAGGGCCGAGGCTTTGCGGTGGTGGCCGGCGAGGTTCGTTCGCTGGCGCAGCGCAGCGCGGAGGCGGCGCGCGAGATCAAGGCGCTGATCGGCAACAGTGTGGACAAGGTCGAGACGGGCAGCCGGCTGGTGACGGATGCGGGCTCGACGATGAACGAGATCGTGGCCAGCGTGCAGCGGGTGACGGACATCATCGGCGAGATCACGGCGGCCAGCAGCGAGCAAAGCGCGGGGCTGGGCACGATCAACGTGTCGGTGGTGCAGCTCGACCAGATGACACAGCAGAACGCGGCGTTGGTGGAGGAATCCGCCGCCGCGGCCGAGAGTCTGCGCGACCAGGCCAGCCGTCTGGCCGGCTTGGTGGCCACGTTCCGGCTCGATCGCCGCGTCGCTGCCTGAGCTGCCGGCGCAGGCCTGCCTGGCATCCATCGAGCGCGGCCTGCACGGCCGCGCTTGCGCGTTCCATCAGCGCGTCACAGCGGCCGGGTGCGCGCCTGCAACCAGTCGCGGGCGGCGCCCTGCACATGCGGCTCCAGGCGGGCGCGCACCGTGGCATGGTAGGCGTCGAGCCAGGCGATCTCGTCTTCGCGCAGCAGGCTGCGCTCGATGCAGCGGGTGTCGATCGGGCACAGCGTCAGGGTCTCGAACTCGAGCATGTCGCCGAACGCGCCCTGTTCCGGCGTTTCGACCGGCACGTTGAGTACCAGGTTCTCGATGCGCACGCCCCATTGCCCGGGCCGGTACACGCCAGGCTCGATGGAGGTGATCATTCCCGGCTCCATGGCCATGTGCGGCTCCGCCGTGGTCTTCGACAGCGTCTGCGGCCCCTCGTGCACGTTCAGGAAGTAGCCTATGCCATGGCCGGTGCCATGGCCGTAGTCCAGGCCGTGCGCCCACAGGGGCGCGCGCGCGATCGCGTCCAGGCTGGGGCTGAGCGTGCCGCGCGGGAAGCGCGTGCGCGACAACGCCATCGTCGCCTGCAGCACCCGGGTGAAGTCGCGCCGCTGAGCCGCGCTGGGCGTACCCACGGGCCACACCCGCGTGATGTCGGTGGTGCCGCCCAGGTACTGGCCACCGGAGTCGATGAGCAGCAGGCCGTCGCCTTCGATCCAGGCATGCGACTGCGGCGTGGCGCGGTAGTGCGGCAGGGCCCCGTTCGCATTGAAGCCGGCGATCGTGTTGAAGCTCAGGCCGACGAAGTCCTTGCGCCGCGCGCGTTCAGCCGACAGGCGTTCGTCGACCGTCAACTCGCTGATGCGTTCGCGTCCCAGCGCCGATTCGAACCAGGCATAGAACGCGCACATCGCCGCGCCGTCCTCGACCATGGCCTCGCGCACGAAGCCGGCCTCGACGCCGTTCTTGCGGCTCTTGAACAGGGTGCTCGGGTTGAGTGCCTCGACCACGCGCACGCCGGCGGGTACGCGTTCGCGCAGCCCCAGCGTCACGCGACGCGGGTCGAGCAGCACCGTGCTGCCCGACGGCAGTGCAGCCACGGCGGCACCGGCCTGCGCGTAGTCGGCCAGCGCCACGCCGTCGGCCTGCAACTGCGCGGCCAGTGCAGGTGCCACCTTGCCGGCGCCAACGAACAACGTCGCGCGCGTCGAGTCGAGCAGCAGGTGGGCCAGGAACACCGGGTTGTATTCGACATCGGCGCCGCGCAGGTTGGTGATCCAGGCGATGTCGTCGAGCGTGGAGACGAGGTGGTGGGTGGCCCCATGGCGCACCATGGCCTCGCGCACCCGCTCCAGCCGCAGGGTGCGCGGTTCGCTGGCGTGTGGCGGCAGGTGGGCATACACCGCCGCAGCCGGAAGCGCCGGACGCTCCGGCCATACCTCGGCCAGCAGGTCGACGTCGGTGCGCAGGGTCACGCCGGCGGCGTCGAGCGCCCCTCGCAACTGCTGTGCTGCGGCCAGACCCAGCACCTGGCCGTCGACCAGGACGTGGCCGCCACGCGGCACCTCCGCGGCCAGCCAGCCGATGTGGTGGGCGGAGCCGCCCGTCGGGATCTTGACCAGTTCGATGCCGCTGCCGGTGAGCTCGGCCTCGGCCTGATCCCAGTAGCGGCTGTCGGCGAACAGCGCCGCCTTGTGACGCGACACCACCAGCGTGCCCACCGAGCCGGAGAATCCCGACAGCCACTGCCTGCCCTGCCAGCGCTCGGGCAGGTACTCCGACAGGTGCGGATCCGCCGAGGGCACCAGCAATGCATGCGCGTCTGCGCGCTCGAGGGCCTCGCGCACGCGCTCGATGCGCTCGCGTGCCGGGTTCTGGCGGATGTCCATCGGGTCGTGCTCCGTGTGAGGGCCGGGTGGGCCGGTGTGCGACGCCGCGCCGGGTGGGTGCGCGTGCGGGAAGGCCGGACGATTCTAGGATTGCTATGCTCGGCGCGCTGAACTGGGGCCGAAGGGGGCTGAGTTGAGCCGGATTGAGCCGGAAGTGGGCTGCCAGGGGACCTTGGGTGGTCCTGGAACGGACGAGCGCTGATGCGACTGCTGCTGGTGGAAGACGATCGCATGATCGGCGACAGCCTGCGCCAGGCCCTGCGCCTGGAAGGGCACGCCGTCGACTGGGTCTACGACCTGGCTGCGGCACGCGCCAGCGTGGACACCGAGCACTTCGACCTGGTCCTGCTCGACCTCGGCCTGCCGCCTGCGCCGGGCGCGGGCGTGCAGCCCACGGCCGGGCTGGTGCTGCTGCAGGCGCTG
>JABWBN010000072.1 GCA_013360485.1 Burkholderiaceae bacterium
CAGCAGGTCCACCAGCAGTGCCGCGGCCTCGTCGCCGCCGAGCAGGTCATCGAGTCGGTCGCCCAGGCGGAACACGCCTTCGCCCTGGGCCGCCATGGCCCCCCAGACCAGGCGTTCGCCGCCCGCGCGCAGCCATGCCATGTGGCCCACCTCTCGGCGTGCCGCCTCGCGCAGCACCTGCACCGCACGGTCGCGGTCGACGAAGGGAAGCAGCCGCTTGCGCGCCCGGTTCCAGTCGATGAGGAAGACAATGCGCGCGCCGATGCCTTCGAGCATGGCTTCCAGCGCGGCGTCGTCGGATGCCTCATAAGTGGCCACGCCCACCTGGTAGGGTCGCCCGTCGTTGAGTCCCTGCGACACGCGGTCGTCGCCTCCCGTCCAGGTGGCGCCCAGCTCCTGCAGCATCGCCTGCATGAAGGCATAGCGTTGGCGGTGCAGGTCGGAATAGGTCAGCGCCAACCTCAATTGGCACACCTGGATCACGAGCACGTGGGCGTCATTGGTCCCGATGTCGTTCTGGATCAGGAGGCGGTCGCCATCGCGGGTCGCCGCGGTCTCCAGCCCCGGGTGGTCCAGCTTGAGCGCCCGCGTGCGGCGCACGCCTCGCATGAAGGCCGCCACCCGGGCCCGGTCGGCCGGGTCGGATCCGAGCTGCCAAACGTGCACACCGTCGATGTTCTCGGGCGCCAGCCGCGCGGCCAGACGGTTCAGCGCCTTGTGCAGGTCCATCACCAGCAGATGCAGGCTGTCGCCGCGCGGGCGCTGCCCATGGCACAGCTGGGACACCTGCTCGAGCGGCAGCTCTTCGGTCACGCTGGCGCGCAGTACCCGGCTCCAATGCTCGACGCGCTGACCGATCTCGGGGTCGGCATCCATGTCGCCCAGCACCGGGCAGGCCAGCGCATGCAGGTCGTCGCCCATGTGGCCCGCCAGACGCGGCCATTGCGGCAGTTGCAGCATGTCACCACGCAGCGACGCCTGCGCCGGCATCTCGCGCAGCCAGGCCGCCTCGTCGCGCGGCTGGATGTCCGCGGCGGCGATTTCGGGGCTCAGGTCCTGCGGCGCCTGGTCCGGCGCCCGGGCATGCGCCGCCGCAGCCTGCAGCAGTCCCAGGTAGACCTTGAGCCGGTCGTTGGCCTTGAGGGCCTGGCGCACACGCGCCGGCTGCAGCAGGGCCGTCTCGCCGAGCCCGGCCACGGCACTTTGCTTGTCCATCTGTGGCGATCCGTCGCGGTTGGGAACACTCAAGTCTGCAAGGCGGCGGTGACGCCCCCGTGACGCCGCGCCGCCCAGGACTGCACACCCGAGCCGCCGCCTGCCGCGGCGAGATGACTTTCGACCACTGTGCGCTCAGGCCGGCGCTCCTAGAGTCCGCTCCATCGCAACGCAGGCCCCCGGCCGCATGCCACGGAACCACGCCACCATGCAGGACATCGAGTCGCTCCTCGCCTCCCTCGGCGACTCTGCCCCCAGCGGCAGCGACCTCGAGTACGACCCGGATTTCCTGGCCCTGGAACAGGCCGGTGCGGGCAAGCCCGAGCAGCAGTTTGGCGACACGGTGATCCCCGCCGAACCGGCCGACTGGCGCCGGGTGGAAGACCTGGCCGACAGCCTGGCCCAGCGCACCCGCGATCTGCGGGTGGCCGTCTGGATGGTGCGCTGCCAGGCCAGGCTGCACGGACTGGAAGGCGCCGCGCAGGCGCTGCAACTGGTGTGCGGCCTGCTCGAACGCCACTGGGACACCCTGCATCCGCAGCTCGATGCGACCGACAACAACGACCCGACGATGCGCCTGAACGCGCTGGCCCCGCTCCTGGCAATGGACGCCGGGCTGGGTGACCTGCGTGCGGCCACACTGTCGGCCGACCGCGGGAGCCTCACGGTCCGCGATGTCGAGCTGGGCCTGGGTCGCGCCGAGCCCACTGGCGACGAGCGCGTACCCAGCGAAGCGGCGGTGCGGCAGGCGGTGTCGGAGCTGTGCGCCGCCCGCCCGCAGCTGGCGGCGAGCGTACAGGGTGCTACCGAAGCCCTGGCCGGCTGCGCCCGTGTGCTCGACAAACAGGTGGGCGGCGGAATGGCGCCCGACCTCACGCCCCTGCGGCGGTTGTTCAAGGCCCTTACCGACGCCATGGCCCCGTCGGACGAAGCTGCAGCCGCGACTACGGCCGATGGCAACCACCCGGGCGGCGCAACCGCTCGCACTGCGCTGGCGACCCCGGGCACGATCGGCAGCCGCGACGATGCCCTGCGCATGCTCGATCGCGTGTGCGAATGGATCGAGCGCAACGAACCCAGCCATCCGGCACCGCTGCTCATCCGGCGTGCGCAGCGGCTGATGACCAAGAGCTTCGTCGAGATCATCCGCGACCTGGCGCCCGATGGCATGGGCCAGGTCCAGATGCTTGCCGGCCCCGACGCCGACATCAACAACTGACCCTCCGCGGCCCAGAGTCCCCGTCGACACACTCACTCAGAGGAGCGCTTCATCATGGCCACCAGCAGTCAAAAGTTCATCGCCCGCAACCGCGCGCCGCGGGTACAGATCGAGTACGACGTCGAGCTCTACGGGGCCGAAAAGAAGGTACAGCTGCCCTTTGTGATGGGCGTGCTGTCCGACCTGTCGGGCAAGCCCACCGAGCCGTTGCCGCCGGTGGCCGAGCGCAAGTTTATGGAGATCGACGTCGACAACTTCGATGCGCGCATGAAGTCGATGAAGCCGCGGGTGGCCTTCCAGGTGCCCAACACGATGACGGGCGAGGGCAACATCGCCGTCGACATCACCTTCGACAGCATGGACGACTTCTCGCCGGCTGCGGTGGCGGCCAAGGTCGACGGCCTCAAGCAGTTGCTCGAGGCCCGCCAGCAACTGGCCAACCTGATCACCTACATGGACGGCAAGACCGGTGCCGAAGAACTCATCGCCAAGGTGATCAAGGACGAGGCGCTGCTGAAGTCGCTGGCCCAGGCCCGCGCCAAGCCTGGCGATGGCGACGGCTCCGGCAGCTGAGAGCGCCCGAATCGCCGCACGCGACCCCTTCCGAACCATCGCACACCGGAGCCCCACCACCATGGCCGACGCATCCACCAACCCCGCAGCCGCGCTGCAGGGCCTGACATTCGAAGGCAACGAATTCTCCTCGCTGCTCAACAAGGAATTCAAGCCCAAGAGCGAGGAAGCCAAGTCCGCGGTCGAACAGGCCGTTCTCACCCTGGCGCAGCAGGCGCTGGTCAATGCCAACGTGATCGGCAGCGACGTGTTGTTGTCGATCGAGGCCATGATCGCCGAACTCGACCGCAAGCTGTCGGAGCAGGTCAACGCGATCATGCATCACGAGGACTTCCAGAAGCTCGAGAGCGCCTGGCGCGGCCTGCACTATCTCGTCAATAACACCGAAACCGACGAGATGCTCAAGATCCGCGTGATGAACATTTCGAAGAACGACGTAGCCAAGACGCTCAAGCGCTTCAAGGGCACGGCGTGGGACCAGAGCCCGCTGTTCAAGAAGGTCTACGAAGAGGAGTACGGCCAGTTCGGTGGCGAACCCTTCGGCTGCCTGGTCGGCGACTACTACTTCGACCAGAGCCCGCAGGATGTCGAGTTCCTCGGCGAAATGAGCAAGGTCTGTGCGGCGGCGCACGCGCCCTTCATCGCCGCAGCCAACCCGTCGCTGATGCAGATGGGTTCGTGGCAGGAACTGGCCAACCCGCGCGACCTGACCAAGATCTTCTCCACGCCGGAATACGCCGGCTGGCGCTCGCTGCGCGAGTCCGACGATGCGCGCTACCTGGGTCTGGCGATGCCGCGCTTCCTGTCGCGCCTGCCCTACGGCGCCAAGACCAGCCCGGTCGAGGAGTTCAACTTCGAGGAAGAGACCGGCGGGGGCGACCACAGCAAGTACACCTGGACCAACGCGGCCTACGCGATGGCGGTCAACATCAACCGTTCGTACAAGCTGTATGGCTGGGGCAGCTGCATCCGCGGCATCGAGTCCGGCGGCGCGGTCGAGGGCCTGCCCACCCACACCTTCCCCACCGACGACGGCGGCGTGGACATGAAGTGCCCGACCGAGATCGCGATCAGCGACCGCCGCGAGGCCGAGCTCGCCAAGAACGGCTTCATGCCGCTGGTGCATCGCAAGAACAGCGACTTCGCGGCCTTCATCGGCGCGCAGTCGTTGCAAAAGCCACAGGAGTACGACGATCCGGACGCCACCGCCAACGCCAACCTGGCCGCGCGGCTGCCGTACCTGTTCGCGTGCTGCCGCTTCGCGCACTACCTCAAGTGCATCGTGCGCGACAAGATCGGTTCGTTCAAGGAACGCTCCGACATGGAGAAGTGGCTCAACAACTGGATCATGAACTACGTCGACGGCGACCCGGCGAACTCGTCGCAGGCCACCAAGGCCCAGAAGCCGCTCGCAGCGGCCGAAGTCATCGTCGAGGAAATCCCCGGCAATCCCGGCTACTACAGCTCCAAGTTCTTCCTGCGGCCGCACTATCAGCTCGAAGGGCTGACCGTGTCGCTGCGGCTGGTGTCCAAGCTGCCGTCCCAGAAGCAGGCCTGAGCACCGCCACACGCTCTTTCCCAACGTCCGAAACCAGCATCCCCCCCGTTTTTCCGTTTTCAGGAGTGAATCACCATGTCTATTGACACCCATATCAAGTTCGACGGCGTCGACGGCGAAGCCACCCACAAGGACCACAAGGGTGAAATCGAAGTCCTGTCCTGGAGCTGGAACGTCAGCAACTCCAACGCCGGTGGCACGTCGGGCGGCGGCTCGGGCAAGGGCAAGGCCACGCCCGGCGACTTGACCTTCGTGCACGACTACGACAAGGCCTCGCCGGTGCTGGCGAAGAACTGCGCCAACGGCAAGCATTTCGCGACGGCCGTGCTCACCGCGCGCAAGTCCGGCGAAGGCCAGAAGGACTTCCTCAAGGTCACGATGAAGGAGGTCTTCATCACATCCACGGCCCCTTCGGCATCGGGCGAAGGTCTGATCGTGGAGTCGGTGTCCATGACCTACAAGGACATCGAGTTCGAGTACAAGCCGCAAGACGACAAGGGCGGCCTGGGCGGCGCGGTGAAGTTCGGCTGGAACGTGGCCACCACCGAGACTCGCTGACCGCTGCACGGCCTCGATGGCGCGCTTGACACCAGGTGCGCCATCTCAAGCGGACAATCCCCGCATGCCATCGATGGCCGATGGCATGCGGCGTTAGGTGCCGGCGCGCAGACGCTGCGACCGGGCCGCGCCGATTCGAGGTGGACATATGGCTATCGTCATACCCGAGGTGACAGCGCGCGCTGGCGCTTCACAGAGTTCGAGCGACGTGTTCCTGCATGTGCAGACCCGTCGCGCCGGCAAGATCAAGGGCGAGTCCACACTCGGCGGTCACGAGGACGACATCTTGCTGACCACCTGGAACTGGGGCCTGTCCGCCGCCTCGGCCATCGGCAGCACACAGGCCACCGGGCGCCGCTCGTACACCGCACTGACGGTGCAGAAGACGATCGACCAGGCCACCACCGCGCTGATGTCGGCGCTGGCCACCAATGACCCGGTCAAGGAAGCCCGCCTGACGATGCGCCGCGCAGGCGGCGAGCAGGAGGACTACTTCATCCTCACGCTCAAGGACGCCCGCATCACCGGCGTGTCGCACGCCACGGGCGCCGACGGTGCCACGGTCGAGACCGTGCAGTTCGCCTTCACCAAGGTGGAGGTGGAATACCGGCCGCAGAAGCAGACCGGTGGCCGCGGCGGCAGCTTCACGTTCACCGACGAGCTCGTATCGGCCTGACCCCCCCTCACCGAGACACATCGTTCACCATGCCCACTGCCCAGGAGTTCCTCGCACAAGGCGATCCGCAGGCCGCGCTGGCCGCGTTGCAACAGCAGGTGCGCGCCCATGCGGCCGATCCCAAGCTGCGCGTGTTCCTGTTCCAGCTGCTGTGCGTGCTGGGCCAGTGGCAGCGCGCCCTCGATCAGTTGCAGGTGTGCGGCGAGCTCGACGCCGGCACGCTCGCCATGGTGAACACCTACCGCCCGGCCCTGCAGTGTGAAGCGGTGCGTGAGGCCGTGTTCGACGGCAAGGTACTGCCGCATGTGTTTGGCCAACCGCAGGCCTGGGTGGCGTTGCTGGCGCAGGCGCTGCAGGCCGACGCCCAGGGCGACCCGCACACGGCGGCACGTCTGCGCGAGAGCGCCTTCGAGCAGGCGCCCGCCAGCGCTGGCATGCTCGACGATCGTCGCTTCGAGTGGTTGGCCGACGCCGACTCGCGCCTGGGCCCGGTGTTCGAGGTGATCATCAATGGCCGCTACGGCTGGCTGCCGATGGCCAACGTGGCGCAAATCGACCTCGAGCCACCGGCCGACCTGCGTGACCTGGTCTGGGCACCAGCCCACCTCGTCTTCGCCAACGGCGGTGAGACGGTGGCCCTGCTGCCCGTGCGCTACACCGGCACCGCGGCGCAGGCCGATGGTGCCTTGAGGATGTCGCGCAAGACCGAGTGGCTGGCGCTGGGCGACGGTCCGAGCGGGCCGCAATACCGGGGCCTGGGTCAGCGTCTGCTGGCCACGGGCGAATTCGAGACGGGCTTGCTGGAAGCACGCCAGATCCGCTTCGACATCGCCCCCGCCGCAGACGCGGCAGCCGTCTGAACCGATCGCGCCGATGGCCACCGGCGAGGTTCGCGACCGCCTGCAACCGGCGCTGCTCGACCGGTTGACCGACGACAACCCCGGCCAGCAGGTCGAGGCCGATGAGCGTCGGGTGATGTCCAAGGCGCAGCTGCGCCAGGCTGTGCTGCGCGACCTGGGGTGGTTGTTCAATGCCACGCAGCCGCTGGGGTCGCATGCCGACCTGCCGCAGGTGCTCGCCGACAGCGTGCTGAACTTCGGTTTGCCCGCGTTGTCCGGGCAACTGGTATCGCGGGTGGACATCAGCCAGCTCGAGCGCAGCATCCGCCAGGCCATCCTGCGCTTCGAGCCACGGCTGCTGCCGGAGTCGCTCAAGGTGGTGGCGCTGGAGGCCACCCACGTGCTCGATACCCACAACACCATCGAGTTCGAGATCCGGGGTCATCTGTGGGCCCAACCGGTGCCGCTGGAGGTGTTGCTGCGCACCAAGCTCGATCTCGAAGCCGGACAGGTGGAAGTGCGCGATGCGTCCGGCAGTACCCCGTCTCGCCACCCGTCGGCGAGCGCTTGAACCGAGCAGCAGCGATGGATCCGCGCCTTGTCCGCCTGTACCAGGATGAACTGATCCACCTGCGCGAGGTGGGCGGCGAGTTCGCTGCAGAGTTCCCGAAGATCGCGGCCCGCCTAGGCATGGACGGCATGGAGGTGACCGATCCTTACGTGGAACGGTTGCTCGAAGGGTTTGCGTTCCTGGCGGCGCGGGTGCAGCTCAAGCTCGAGGCCGAGCAGCCTCGCCTGATCGCCCACCTGCTGGAGTCGATGTACCCGAACTTCCTCGCGCCGGTGCCATCGATGATGGTGGCGCGACTGGGCGCCGATCCGACCGATCCCAACCTGGCGCGCGGCTACACCGTGGCCCGCCACAGCGCACTGCAGTCGCTGCAGCCGCGGGGCCAGGACACCACCTGTGAGTTCCGCACCGCGATGGCGGTGACGTTGTGGCCCATCGAGCTGGCCGGCGTGCAGTACTTCACCCATGCACCCGACCTGTCGCTGGCGCGCCTGCCGCAGGCGCGCCCGGCGCGCGGTGGCGTTCGCATCCGTCTGCGCGCCGGCGGCGGCATGACTTTCGCCCAACTGCCGATCGACCGCCTCGCTTTCTACATCGCCGCGCCCGATGACACCGCGATGCGCCTGCACGAGCTGGTGCTCGGCACTGCCCTGGGCAGCCTGGTCGTGCCTCCAGGCCCGGCCGGGTTGGCCGATCCGGCGCGCCTTTGGCGCGATGCCGAGAGCGTGCAACCCATCGGCTGTGCCGCCGACGAGGCCTTGCTGCCCGAGTCGATGCGCGCCTTCTCCGGCCATCGCCTGCTGCAGGAGGTGGCAGCCCTGCCGCAGCGCCTGTTGTTCTTCGAGTTCACCGATCTGGAACCCCGCCTGGCCCAGGTCGCCGGCGATCAGGTCGAGCTCGTCATTCTCTTTTCACGCGGGGATCCTGCACTCGAAACGCTGGTGGACGGCGGGAGCCTCGCGCTTTTCTGCACGCCCGCGGTCAACCTCTTTCCGAAGAGGCTGGACCGCGTGCAACTCGGTCCTGGCAGTTGGGAGTACCACCTGGTGCCCGACCGCACGCGTCCGATGGACCTGGAAGTGCACAGCGTTGCCACGGTGGTGGGCCATGCCGCCGGGCGCGACCCGCAGCGCGAGTTCAAGCCGCTGTTCACCGCCCATCACGTGCCGCCTGCCGAAGGGCACGGCTACTACACGCTGCGCCGCGAGCCTCGGCTGATGTCGGACCGCCAGCGGCTGCAGGGTCCGCGCTCGTCGTACATCGGGGAAGAGGTCTTCCTCAGTCTGTCCGACCCCGGTCATGGTGCCTATCGCGAGAGCCTGCGCCAGCTTTCGGTCACGGCCTGGGTGACCAACCGCGACCTGCCCGCGCTGCTGCCACAGGCCGGCACCGCAGGGGCAAGCGCCTGGCGGCTCGACGCGCCTGGCCCGGTCACCCAGGTCGAGTGCATGCGCGGGCCCACGCGGCCGGTGTCACGCCGGCCACTGGGCGACATCGGCTGGCATCTGGTGAGCCAGCTCACGCAGAACCACCTCAGCCTCGAAGGCTCGCCCGCGCAGGCGGCCGCCGCGCTGCGCGACATGCTGCGTCTGTACGGCCCGCCAGGTGACCTGGCCTGGGGCCACCAGGTGGATGGACTGCTGTCACTGCAGGTGAAGCCCACCGTGCGGCGGCTGCCGTTTCGCGGCCCGCTGTGCTTCGGCAGCGGCGTCGAGCTCACGCTCGAGGTCAACGAACTGGCGTTCCAGGGTTCAAGCGCGTTCCTGCTGGCCAGCGTTCTCGAGCGCTATCACGCGCGGCATGCCGCGATCAACAGCTACACCCAGTTCACGCTGCGCAGCCAGCAACGCGGCCTGATCAAGACCTGGCCCGCACGCATCGGACAAAGGCCCACCCTGTGACCGAACCGGCCCGCGACGCCGCCAAGACCGAACTGCAGGCCCTGTTGGACGCCGTGCAGGCCCAGCCTTGGGCCTACGACTTCTATGCGCTCATGCGACGCATCGACGCGATGCGTCCGCAGCAGCCGGCCACCGGTTGTGCCGCGCGACCCTCGCAGGAGGCGATCCGCCTGGCACAGGTGCCCGAGCTGGACTTCGCCCCGGCGGCGCTGGCTGAGCTGAACCAGGCGGGACACCCGGGCCATCCGCCACCGGCCGCGCCGCGCCTGGGCGTGCGGTTCCTGGGCCTGCTGGGGCCGCACGGGCCGCTGCCCCTGCACCTGACCGAATATGTACGCGAGCGGCTGCACCAGCGCAACGACCCCACCGCTGCGCGCTTCCTGGACATCTTCCACCACCGCATGCTGAGCCTGTTCTACCGCGCCTGGGCGCAGGCCCAGCCCGCGGTGCAGCAGGATCGACCGCACGACGACCGATACGGCTCCTGGCTAGGCGCACTGGCCGGCCTGCGCCGTGGGCCGCAGCCCCGCAGCGCCGTGCCGGAGCAGGCGCGTTTGTTCCAGGCCGGGCTCATCGCCAGCCGCAGCCGCCATCCCGAGGCGCTGTGCAAGGTGCTACGTCAGTACTTCGGCGTGCCGGTGACGCTGCAGCCGCACGTCGGCCACTGGTTGGTGCTCGAAAGCGAGGATCGCTCGCGCCTCGGGTATGCGCGCAACCGCCCCGAACGCTCGCAGGTGCCGCATGCCGAGCTCGGGCGCAGCGCCAACGCCGGGCACAAGGTGTGGGACCGTCAGTACCGCTTCCGATTGCGGCTGGGCCCGCTGACCATGGCCCAGTACCTCGACTTCCTGCCCGGCGGATCGGCTTGGTCTGCGCTGGGCGACTGGGTACGGCTGCTGGCAGGGCCCGACCTCGGCTGGGACGTCCAGCTCGTGCTGCGGCATGATCATGTGCCGAAGCCGGGGCTGGACCGACGCATCCGCCTCGGGCTGACCAGCTGGGCTGGCCCCGGCGGCAGCCGGCTGGGCCAACGCCGCCCGCCCACCGATCGTGACGAGCTGCGGCTGCGGCCGGGCTCTGCCTTCCTGATGCGACGAAACGGAGCCTCCCATGGCTGAAATCTCCCGCACTGCACTGTTCGGCAAGCTCGGCCCGCTGGCCTACAAGGCCATCGAGGGCGCCACGGTATTTTGCAAATTACGCGGCAACCCGTATGTCGAGTTGCAACACTGGATCACCCAGATCCTCAATGCGCCCGACAGTGACCTGCATCGCATCATTCGACACTACGAGCTCGATGCCGCGGCGCTGGCCGCCGACATCACCCGCTCACTCGACCGGCTGCCCCGCGGGGCATCGTCGATCAGCGACCTGTCCAGCTTCATCGAGAACGCGGTCGAGCGCGGCTGGGTCTACGGCTCGCTCATGTTCGGCGAGCGCCAGATCCGCACCGGCCACCTGCTGGTGGGCATGCTCAAGACGCCCTCGCTGCGCGGCGCGCTGCTGGCCATTTCCAAGCAATTCGAACGCATCAAGCTCGACGACCTGTGCGATCGGTTCGCACAGCTGCTGTCGGGCTCGCCTGAAGAAGGCCAGGGCCCCAGTGACTCCGGCGCCGCGCCCGGAGAGGCCAGCGATGCCATCGCCCCGGCCGCCATGGGCAAACAGGAGGCGCTCAAGCGCTTCACCACCGATCTCACCGAGCAGGCGCGCTCGGGCAAGATGGACCCGATCGTCGGCCGCGACGACGAGATCCGCCAGGTGGTCGACATCCTGATGCGCCGACGCCAGAACAACCCCATCCTGGTGGGCGAGGCCGGCGTAGGCAAGACGGCGGTGGTCGAGGGCTTCGCCCAGCGCATCTCCCGCGGCGATGTGCCGCCCAGCCTGAAGGATGTGGAATTGCGCGCGCTCGACGTCGGGCTGCTGCAGGCTGGCGCCAGCATGAAGGGCGAGTTCGAGCAGCGCCTGCGCTCGGTGATCGACGAGGTGCAGGCCAGTGCCAAGCCCATCATCCTGTTCATCGACGAGACCCATACGCTGGTGGGCGCGGGCGGTGCCGCCGGTACGGGCGATGCGGCCAACCTGCTCAAGCCCGCCCTTGCCCGGGGACAGCTGCGCACCATCGGCGCCACCACCTTTGCCGAGTACAAGAAGTACATCGAGAAGGATCCGGCGCTCACCCGGCGCTTCCAGAGCGTGCAGGTCGACGAGCCCACCGAGCCGCGCGCAGTGCTGATGATGCGCGGTGTGGCCTCGACGATGGAGCGGCATCACAAGGTGCAGATCCTCGACGAAGCGCTGGAAGCCGCAGTCAAGCTCGGCCACCGCTATATCCCCGCGCGGCAGCTGCCCGACAAGAGCGTGAGCCTGATTGACACGGCCTGCGCGCGCGTGGCCGTGAGCCTGCATGCCACGCCGCCCGAGGTGGACGACTGCGCCAAGCGCATCGAGGCGCTGCAGACCGAGCAGGAAATCATCGGCCGGGAAGCCGCCATCGGCATCGAGACAGCGGCACGCGCCGCTGCGGTCGAGGAGCAACTGGGCGCCGAGCGCGCACGCCTGGATGCCCTGAACACCCGCTGGCAGGCCGAAAAAGCGCTGGTCGATCGGCTGTTGGCGCTGCGGGCCACGCTGCGCGGTGCCACCCGCCCGGTGGAGGGCACCGGCAGTGCGCTCGAAGCCAGCGCCGCCGCACCCACCGAAAAGGAAAGCGCGCAGAGCGCCGAGGCGCAGGCCCCGGCGCTGACACCCGAGCAGCGCGAGTCCACGCTGGCTGAGTTGAGGCAGGTGCAATCCGAGCTCACCACCCTGCAAGGCGAAACCCCGCTGATCCTGCCCACGGTCGACTACCAGGCCGTGGCCAGTGTGGTGGCCGACTGGACCGGAATCCCGGTGGGCCGCATGGCGGCCAACGAGATCGACACCATCCTGCGGCTGCCGCAGTTGCTGGGGCAGCGGGTGATCGGCCAGGACCACGCGATGGAAATGATCGCCAAGCGCATCCAGACCTCGCGCGCAGGCCTGGACAACCCGAACAAGCCCATCGGCGTGTTCATGCTGGCCGGCACCTCCGGTGTGGGCAAGACCGAGACGGCACTCGCGCTGGCCGAAGCGCTGTACGGCGGCGAACAGAACCTGATAACGATCAACATGAGCGAGTACCAGGAGGCGCACACCGTCTCCTCGCTCAAGGGCGCACCTCCCGGCTACGTCGGCTATGGCGAGGGCGGCGTGATGACCGAGGCGGTGCGGCGCAAGCCCTACTCGGTGGTGCTGCTCGACGAGGTGGAGAAGGCCCACCCCGACGTGCACGAGATCTTCTTTCAGGTGTTCGACAAGGGTTTCATGGAAGACGGCGAGGGTCGCTTCATCGATTTCAAGAACACCCTGATCCTGCTCACCACCAACGCAGGCACCGACCTCATCGCCGGGCTGTGCAAGGACCCCGACCTCATGCCCGATCCGGAGGGCATGGCCAAGGCGCTGCGCGAGCCCCTGCTCAAGGTATTCCCGCCGGCACTGCTCGGTCGCCTGGTCGTGATTCCGTACTACCCGCTGTCCGACGAGATGCTGGGTCGCATCGTGCGGCTGCAGCTCGGGCGCATCAAGAAGCGGGTGGAGGAGCGCTACAAGATCCCGTTCTCATACTCCGACGACGTTGTTCGGCTCGTCGTCTCGCGCTGCACCGAGAGCGAGTCGGGCGGCCGCATGATCGACGCCATCCTCACCAACACCATGCTGCCCGACATCAGCCGCGAATTCCTCGGACGCATGATGGAAGGCAAGCCGATTGGTGCCGTGACCGTGGGTGTGCGCGACGCCCAGTTCGAGTACGGCTTCAGCTGAAGCGGCTGCTGTCGTGGGCGGCAACAAGGGTGTACGGCAGCGGTTCACTGCGGCGCTCAGGCAGGCCATCGGGCTGCTGCGCGACGAACACATCGACGCCGCTGAAGCCGCCTTCGAGCGCCTGCTGCTGCAACACCCCGACCAGCCCGACTGCCTGCACTTCCTGGGGGTTTTGCGCCACCTGCAAGGGCGTCGCGACGAATCGCTGGCACTGATCGAACGCGCGCTGCAACAGATCCCCCAGCACGCCAGTGCCTGGAACAACCTGGGCAATGTCTTGCTCGAGTGCGGTCGCCTGGAGGAAGCGGAGCGCGCCTATGCCAGGGCGATCGACGTCGCAGGCAACACCGATGCAGCCGCGGACGCGATGGCCAATCTCGGGGTGCTCAGTCGCAGATTGGGACGTGCCATCGAGGCCGAGGGCTGGTGTCGGCGCGCCATCGAGGCCAGTCCCGACACGGCCAGCCCCTGGTACAACCTGTCGCTGGCGCTGATGGATCAGCGGCGCGTACACGAGGCGCTGTTGGCCAACGCCCGCGCGGTGACGCTGGGCCCACGCGACGTGCAGGGGCGCACACAGGTCATCCGCGCCCTCGTGCTCCTGGACGAGCGCGAACAGGCAGCACAGCTATACCAGGACTGGCTCACCGAGGAGCCCGATAACCCCGTGGTACAGCACCAACTGGCCGCCTGCACCGGCAACGCGCCCCCGGCCCGCGCCAGCGATGCCTACGTGCAGCAGGTGTTCGACGCCTTTGCAACATCCTTCGACGCCAAGCTGGAGTCACTCGACTACCGTGCCCCCCAGCTGGTGACGCAGGCATTGAGCGCAGCTGTGCACGCCGCCGACGGATCACTCGTGGTCGCTGACCTGGGATGCGGCACCGGCTTGTGCGGCCCGCTGCTGCGGCCGTGGGCGCGTCGCCTGGTCGGATGCGACCTGTCCATCGGCATGTTGCGCATGGCACGCGCGCGCCATGTCTACGACCAACTGCACCAGGCCGAGCTGGTGTACTACCTGCAAACGCAGCCAGCCACCTTCGACGTGCTGGTGTCGGCCGACACCCTGTGCTACTTCGGCGCACTCGACGATGCGATGCGGGCGGCCGGCACGGCGCTGCGGCCGGGTGGGTGGTGGGTGTTCACTGTCGAGGCCCTGGCCGACACCGATCAACGGCCGTTTTGTCTGCAACCCAATGGTCGCTATGCGCACCACGCCGACCACATACGCGCGGCTCTGAGCGCGGCGAACCTGAAACTGCATGATCTGCAATGCCGCGACCTGCGCAGCGAGTCAGGCTTGCCGGTGTCAGGATGGTTGGTGACAGCCCGCCGCCCGAGCGATGCACGATCCGAGGATGGATGACTTTAGGCGCTGGTCGACCCGGGGCTCATGGCCCAGGATCGGCGCCACCGTCCATCGCTGCCGGACACATTGCCCATGGCCAAGCTCGTCACCCTGAAAATTGAGCCGTTGCAGAACGAGGATCTGCACTTCAGCTCGCTGACGTATGCGGCCGGGCTGAGCATGCTCGAAGACCTGCAGCTGTGCATCCTCAGCCCCAACGCCAACCTGGGTGCCGACGACGTGCTGGGCCAACTGGTGTCGCTGACCCTGCACCAGCACCACATCGACCGCCACGAGCAGCTCGAGCGCGAGCTGTCGGGCTACGTGCGCCGCTTCGAGTTCGAGGGCCACCAGGGCCGCTACTACCGCTATCGCGTCGAGATCGTCCCCTGGCTGTGGTTCCTCACCCGCCGCGCCGACTGCCGCATCTTCCAGGACCAAAGCGTGCCCGACATCGTGCAGTCGGTCCTGGCCGAGCATGTCGACGGCGCCAGCGTCGAGCTCAAGCTCGTGCGCAGCTACCGCAAGCGCACCTACTGCGTGCAGTACCGCGAGACCGACTTCAACTTCATCGCCCGGCTGCTCGAGGACGAAGGCATCTACTGGTACTTCGAGCACCAGGGCGGACGCCACAAGCTCATCGTCGTCGACGACCTGGGCTCGCACGAGGCGCTCGCAGGCTACGAGGCGCTGCCGTACTACGCCAACCGCGAGCAGGTGCCCCCCGACGCCGAGTACCTCACCGACTGGCGCTGCTCGCGCGAGGTGCGTGCCAACAAGGTCGCCCTGACCAGCTACGACTTCACCGCCCCGGGCCGCTCGCTCAAGGTGGGCCTGACCGCCCAGCGCAGCTACTCCCTGGCCGACCATGAGCTGTTCGACTTCCAGGGCGACTACGCCCAGAGCGCCGACGGCGAGCAGCTGCTGGACAACCGCATCGACGAGGAGCAGGCCCGCTTCGAGCAGTTCACCGGCCACAGCAACGCCAGCGGCCTGGCCGCCGGCCACCTGTTCGAGCTGACCCAGCACCCGCGCGACGACCAGAACGCGCAGTACCTGTGCACCCAGCTGCGCCTGGTGGTGCAAGCTGCCGACAGCGAGTCCGACCAGGGCCGCGACCAGCTCAGCCTGAGCCTGGCGGCCATCCCCGCGTCGCAGCAGTTTCGCCCGCCGCGGCGCACCCCGCGCCCGTTCGTGCAGGGGCCCCAGACCGCCGTGGTGGTGGGCCCCTCGGGCGAGGAGATCCACACCGACAAGTACGGCCGCGTCAAGGTGCAGTTCCACTGGGACCGCAAGGGCCAGAAAAGCGAGAAGAGCTCGTGCTGGATGCGCGTGTCCTCGCCCTGGGCCGGCAAGAGCTTCGGCTTCATCCAGATCCCGCGCATCGGCCAGGAGGTCGTCGTCGACTTCCTCGAGGGCGACCCCGACCAGCCACTGATCACCGGCCGCGTCTACAACGACGACCAGATGCCCCCCTGGGACCTGCCGGCCAACGCCAGCCAGTCCGGCGTGCTCACCCGCTCCACCAAGGGCGGCGCCTACAACAACGCCAACGCCCTGCGCTTCGAGGACAAGAAAGGCAGCGAACAGGTCTGGCTGCATGCCGAGAAGAACATGGACA
>JABWBN010000355.1 GCA_013360485.1 Burkholderiaceae bacterium
GCAGGCGGCGGCGCCGGTGCCCACCCGCAGTTCACGCCGTTCGGGCGAGTCCGTTCGGCGGCGCGAGTCCGCCGCGCCGGGCGACGCTTCCACACACCATCGATCCGATGGTTCGCGGCGCCGCCGTTCGCACCGCAGCGGCACCGCCTTGCGCCCGCATCGCGCTACTCGTTGAAGCCGGTGTGCCAATCTACCGATTTGGGGGGCGTTCTGCCCCCCGGATCGCGGGGGCGGTGGGGGGTGTGCCCTGCGGCCCCCCTCCCTACAATGACTCGCACCAAGGTGCCAGAACCCGGAGCCCCGTCATGGACGCCCAACAACCAGGCGATCACCAAGAGCCGGCCGCGTCGGTCGACCCGACCGAGCTGCAGGCTTCGCGCCGACGCATGCTGCGGCGCAGCCTCACGATCGCCGCGCCTGCCGTCGTCACGATGGCCAGCACGTCGGTGATGGGTTCAACCGGACCGCTGTGCGTGCCGGCGTCGTCGTTTGCGTCGATCAATGCGGGCACCAGCCGCAAGCCGCAGTCTGGCAATCCGTGCGCGGGCTTGTCGCCCGGGGGATGGAAGAACCGCGATGCCACGCAGTGGCCGAACCCGTACAAGCCGACCGACCTGTTCAAGGATCGGTTCACCCGGCTGGGTCCCTACTCGGCGAGCGATACCCTGCTTTCGGTTTTGAGCATGGGTGGCGGCGATGACCTGGAACTGGGCCGCCACATCGTGGCCACCGTGCTCAATGCCCAGGCCGGCCTGATTCCCGCCACTATCTTCACCGCCGCGGGTGCCGTCGCTCTCTGGGACGGCTATGTCGTAGCTGGCAGCAAGTTCTACCCGAACTCGCCCGCCATGACGCCGGTCTGGGGGCATGCCGAGGTGACGGCCTGGCTCAAGGCCATGATGGTCTGACCGCCCGTCAAGGTCTGCCGACCCTCCATGCCTGAGCCGCGCCTGGCGCTACCCGCCGGGTTGGCCGTGCGCGAGTTCGACGACGACGGTGTCGTCTACGATGCGCGCCATGCTCGCACACACCTGCTGGGCGCTGCTTCGGTGCTCGCCTTGACCCTCTTGCGGGACGCGGCGGCACCGCTGTCGCGACCCGACTTGATCGCCGCCATCGTGGGCGAGGAGTCGCCTGCGGACGCGACCGCTCGGAGCGCCGCCGAGGACGCCGTGCAGGAACTCATCGACCTCGGGCTGCTCGACCGGGTGGCGGCGTGAAGCTGGGGGCCCTGGGCGAGGCGGACCTGCGCCAGCGCCTGCATGCCGGAACGCTGCGCCTGCGAACCGGGCCCTTCGTGTCGTGCGTTCGCTCCGATCTCGACGAGGTGGTCGAGGGCATCGCCCTGCACTATGCCGAGCACGAATTGGGCGAACCCGATGGATATGCCGATTTCCATGTGGGTGTCGAGCGCCACCGGCAATGGCGCAGCGGCCTGCGGCCGCAGGTGATCTTCCGCTTCGACGCCGACCATCCCTTCAACCCGCTGCCCGGTGATCAGGGCTTTCCCATGCTCGAGTGGGGGCTGAACTGGTGCGTCTCGGGCCTGTGCCACCAATACCTCACGTTGCATGCAGCGGTGCTCGAGCGCAATGGGCGCGCACTGATCCTGCCCGCGCCCTCGGGTTCGGGCAAGAGCACGCTGTGCGCCGGGCTGGTGTTCAGCGGCTGGCGCCTGCTGTCCGACGAGCTGGCGCTCATCGACCCGACCAGCGGATGGGTGACGCCACTGCCGCGGCCGGTGAGCCTGAAGAACGCATCGATCGAGGTGATCCGGCGGTTCGCGCCCCAGGTTCAGTTCGGACGCCTGGTGCACGAGACGCTCAAAGGCGTGGTCGGCCACTTCAAGCCACCGATCGACGCGGTCCAGCGGGGCGCCGAACGGGCGCGACCGGCCTGGCTCGTGCTGCCGCGCTACCAGAGCGATGTCGCGCCCCGTTTCACTGCACTGGGCCGCGGCCGGATGTTCATGCGCCTGCTCGACAACGCCTTCAATTACCACGTGCACGGCCGCGCCGGGTTCGACCGCCTGGGTGAGTTGGTGGGACAGTGCGACTGCCTGGAGTTCACCTACAGCCGGCTCGAGGATGCCGCGCGGTTGTTCGATCTGCTGGAGCGCGAAGGTGCGAGCGCGGTGCTGGACGGAGCTCCATGAGCGGGCCCCTGCCGACGGCCACCGATCATCGGGTCGACTTGATACAGGCGCTGAATCAACCGGCGTCGGCCCTGGCGCTGTCTCTGCGTGGCTGGGAGGATCTCGTGCGTCTGGCGCGGCATGCGGCGGTGCTGGGGCGACTGGCCGCTGCGCTGGAGGCCGGCGGCCTGCTCGACCAGGTGCCGGCGGCGCCGAGGGCACACCTGGAGGCCACGCTGCTGCTGGCGCGCGCCCAGCATGCCGAGGTACGTCGCGAGTGCGCCTACATCCACCAGGCGCTCGCCCACCTCGATGAGTCGCCCGTCCTGCTCAAGGGGGCAGCCTACGTGATGGCCGGGCTGCCCGCTGCGGCGGGGCGGCTGTTTTCCGATATCGACATCCTCGTGCCGCACGCGCAGCTGGCGGCCGTCGAGACCGGCCTCGGGCGCTTCGGTTGGATCACGACCCATCACGACGCGTA
Source organism: Burkholderiaceae bacterium (assembly GCA_013360485.1). GTDB lineage: Bacteria > Pseudomonadota > Gammaproteobacteria > Burkholderiales > Burkholderiaceae_C > Pseudaquabacterium. The sequence continues at coordinate 2,616 of JABWBN010000355.1, forward strand.
CGACCAGCGCTACTACCGCGAGTGGATGCACGAACTTCCGCCGCTCGAGCACAGCGTGCGGGGCACCGTGATCGATGCCCACCACACCATCTTGCCGCTGACCGCCCGGCTGCAGCCGCCGGTGCAGCGGTTGTTCGAGCAGGCACTGCCGGTCGAGGGTGGCTTTCGCATCCTGGCGCCTGCCGACATGGTGTTGCACAGCATCGTCCACCTGTTCCACAACGAGGAACTGAGCCACGGCCTGCGTGACCTGTCCGACATCGACCTGCTGCTGCGGCACTTCTGCAGTGGTGAGAGTGATTGGGACACGCTGGTCGATCGTGGCCGCGAACTGGGGCTGCAGCGACCCCTGTGGTACGGCCTGCACAGCGTGGCGCGCATCCTGGGCACGCCGGTGCCGCCGCAGGTCCTGCGGCGCGCGGCCGGCGGGTC
>JABWBN010000356.1 GCA_013360485.1 Burkholderiaceae bacterium
CCCACAGCGCATGGTGGTGCTCCAGGCCGATCGCCCAGCCGGCGTCGCGCACGAGCTGGTTCTCGCGGTAGCCGCGAACGGTGCCCCGTCCGCCCAGGCTGAGCTGCTCCAGCGGCACCAGGTGATCGCGGCCGATCTGCGCCAGCGCCCGCAACTGCCAAGGTGCCCCACCACGACCGCTGCCCAGCGCCACCTGGGCCTGGCCCTGCCAATAGCGGTAGTGCCGAGGCGCCTGCCCGCCCAGCAGCGCAGGCTCGGCCAGGTTGTTGCGGCCGCCGGCGAAGGTGGAGCGCAGCGCCGCCACCACGGCCTCGCGGCGCAGCGTGAGCTCCTGGGTGAAGCGCCAGGTGCGGGTGCGGGTGGTGCCGGTGGGCTCGCCGGCGACGAAGCTGAAGGGCTCGCCGTCGAGCGTGCTGCGATGCTCGCGTGCGGTGTAGAGCACGCCCAGCACCAGCCGCTGGCGGGCATCGTCGATCACCGGGTGCGACAGGCCAGCCTCGCGGGTGCGCACCCGGCTGGCAATGCCCAGCGCCTGCAGCGGCTCTTCGGTGACTGACGAGTCGCCCTGCGCCAGCCGCAGGTGGGCCAGGGTGCGGCCAGCCGCCAGCGGCACGGTGGCACCCAGTTCACCCTGGTCGCTGCCATGGCTGTGCCCCAGTGTGAGCATCAGCGCATCACCCCAGCCGGTGAAGTTGCGCAGGGCGGCGGTGGCCCCGGCCGCACGCGAACCCGTGGCCGGGGCCTGGTGGTTGTGGGCCCACAGCGTCAGGTCCCAGGCCGGCGCGCGGGTGGCATCGACTTCGAGTACCGCCTGGCCGGGCTCGGCACCCGGCGACAGGCGCAGGTTCAGACGCTCGAACAGCGGATCGGCCAGCAGCAGGTGCATGCGATCCTGCAGCCGGTTGACGTTCAGCGGCTCGCCCTCACGCGCCAGCCGGGCCCGCACATAGGCCGGGCTGAGCCGGCCCAGCCCCTGCATGCGCCATTGGTCGATGCGGCCCTCGATCACCTGCACCTGCAGCAGGCCTTCGGCCAGCCGGCTGTCGCCCAGCCGAGCGCCGCTGCTCACGTAGCCGCGGGCGATGTACAGCCGCGTCACCCGCTGGCGCAACTCTTCGAGATCGGTCCAGCGCAGCGGCCGGTTCAGCAACGGTTGGGACAACGCCTGAAGTTCGGCCTCGTCGATGACGCTGGCGCCGGTGTAGCGCACCTGCCTGAGGACGATGGGCCCCGCTGGCGCCGCAGCGGCCGTCGATGGCACAGCGGGTGCGGCACGGGCGCCCTGCCCCAGAGACGGGCCAGACGCCAGCACCAGCAGGGTGGCAGCCAGCATGCTGGCCAGGCGGCTCGCGGCGCGCGCTCGCGTCGTGGGCAAGTGAAGTCTCCTCCGGTTCGCGGTGACGGGTGGGGCACCGCGTGCGAGGTGCAGCAGCGCCCGCCGATGTTGCCCGGCGGCGACACCGGGCCGGAAGCGCCCAAAGTCACCTGGCGCAACGCCAGCCGGGCATGTTTCGTGCCAACGGCCCGATGCCCCCGCGGAACCAGGGTGCCCAGCCCGGATATCCCCCGCACCTGCCGCGTCGCGGTGACAATCGCGGCTTCAAGCAATGCCATGCCCGCTGGCGGGGGTGGCGCGAACCTGCAACCGGCACCCGAGAATGAAACGACTGGACGACTTCCGCATGCGCCTGGGCCGGCACGAGCTGGTGCCCATCATGGTGGGCGGAATGGGGGTGGACATCTCCTCGTCCGACCTTGCGCTCGAGGCCGCGCGGCTGGGCGGCGTGGGTCACATCTCCGACGCGATGATCAAGACAGTGACCGACCGTCGCTACAAGACCAAGTACGTCAAGGCCAAGCAGGCCATGTACAAGGGCAACGTCGAGTCGATGGACAAGTCGTCGGTCAAGTTCGACCTGGGTCACCTGGCCGAGGCGACCCGCCTGCATGTCGAGGCCACCATGTCGCGCAAGACCGGCAGCGGGCTGGTGTTCATCAACTGCATGGAAAAGCTGACGATGAACGCGCCGCGCGAGACGCTCGCCGTGCGCCTGGCCGCGGCACTCGACGCCGGCATCGACGGCATCACGCTGGCCGCCGGCCTGCACCTGGGATCGCTCGCCCTGATCGAGCAGCACCCGCGCTTTCGTGACGCCCAGCTCGGCATCATTGTGTCGTCGCTGCGTGCGCTGCAGCTGTTCCTGAAGAAGAACGCCCGCCTCAACCGGCTGCCCGACTACATCGTGGTCGAAGGGCCGCTGGCCGGCGGCCACCTGGGCTTCGGCATGGACTGGGCGCAGTACGACCTGGCCACCATCGTCGCCGAGATCCGCGCCTGGCTGCAGTCCGAGTCGCTCGACATCCCGTTGATCCCCGCCGGCGGCATCTTCACCGGCAGCGATGCCGTGGCCTTCGTCGAAGCCGGTGCCGCCGGCGTGCAGGTGGCCACACGATTCACCGTCACCCGCGAGTGCGGCCTGCCCGACGACATCAAGCAGGAGTACTTCCGGGCCAACGACGACGACATCGAGGTCAACCAGATCTCGCCCACCGGATACCCGATGCGCATGATCAAGTCCAGTCCCGGCATCGGCGACGGCATCCGCCCGAACTGCGAGGCCTACGGCTACCTGCTCGACTCGCAAGGCCGCTGCGCCTACATCGAAGCCTACAACCGCGAGCTGGCCGCGCACCCCGATGCACGGCGCCTGTCGGTGAAGGACAAGACCTGCCTGTGCACCCACATGCGCAACTTCGCGATCTGGACCTGCGGCCAGACCGCCTCGCGCCTGAAGGACACTTCCGTGCGCGCACCCGACGGCCGCTACCAGCTGCTCAGCGCCGAGCACGTGTTCCGCGACTACCAGTTCAGCGTCGAGGGCCGGGTGGCGCTGCCCGAGGCCGAGGTGGCTGCACCCACACCCGCCACGCACGATGCCGCCTGAGCGCAGCGCCGGCCCGGCGCCAGCCACCGGCTGGCTCGCGCT
>JABWBN010000073.1 GCA_013360485.1 Burkholderiaceae bacterium
GGGCCAACGCCTGCACCTCGCCGGCCAGCGCAGCGTCGTCCACGCAGCGCCAGATCAGACCCATGCGCTCGGCTTCTTCGGCACCGAGCTTGTCGCCGGTGAGGGCCAGCCCGATGGCGCGCGCGCGACCGACCAGCCGCGGCAGCAGCCAGCTGCCACCGCAGTCGGGCACCAGCGCGATCTTGGAAAACGCCTGGATGAAGCTGGCCGAGCGCGCGGCAATGACCATGTCGCAGCCCAGCGCCAGGTTGGCGCCGGCGCCGGCCGCCACGCCGTTGACCATGGCCAACACGGGCACGGGAAACTGCCGAATCGTTTGCGCCAGCGGCAGGTAGTGCCGGTCCACCACCACGCCCACGCCCTCTGACAACTCGGGATCGTTGAGGTCCTGGCCCGCGCAGAAGCCACGGCCGGCCCCCGTGATGACGAGGCAGCGCACCTGGCTATCGCCCGCGGCGGCGTCGAGTTCGGCCCGCAGTCGCCGTTGCATGGCACCGGTGAAGCTGTTGAGCGCCGCGGGCCGGTTGAGCGTGAGCGTGCGCATGGCGCCGTCGTCACGGCGAAGGATCAGGGCATCGTCGGTCATGGTGGCGAGTATGGGGCAGCGGCGGCTGGGTCCGGGCGTGGCCGCCACGCTTCATGGGTGTCGGCTCACTTGAAGAAGAGATTCACGAATCCCAGCGTCAGCCCAGGGAAGAACATCAGCACCAGCAGGCGCAGCACATCGGTGGCCAGGAACGGAAACACGCCCTTGTACGTCTCGGTCATGGGAACGTCGCGCGCGATGCTGTTGACCACGTAGACATTCAGGCCGACCGGCGGCGCCGTCAAGCCGATGCCCACGGTCATGAGAACCAGGATGCCGAACCAGATGGCCTTGGCCTCTGCGGCCAGGCCGAACAGGTCGAGCTGCATCACCGCCGGAAAGATGACCGGTATCGTGAGCAGCATCATCGACAGCTCGTCCATCACGCAGCCCAGCGCGATGTAGCCGACCATGACCGCGCCGATGACCACCAGCGGCGCCACCGGCAGATGCCCCACCCATTCGGCCAGCGCCGCGGGCATCTGGGTGAGCGCGAGCGCCGAGTTCATCATGTCGGCGCCCAGAAAGATCATGAACACCATGGCCGAGGTTTCGGCCATGCCCAGGAAGCTGCGCTTGATTCCTTCAAGCGTGAGCTCGCGCCGTGCCATCGCGGCGACGAACGTACCCGCCGCGCCGATGGCTGCACCTTCGGTGGGCGAGAACACGCCGCCATAGATGCCGCCGAACACCACGACGAAGATCACGACGATGGGCCAGATCGCGGCCAGCGCCTTCCAGCGCTGCGGCCAGGGCACGGCCTCGATCGGCTGTGCGAGGGCGGGCCGCCAGCGGCACAGCACCGCGATGACGGCGATGTACCCCAGCATGGCGAGGATGCCCGGCAGCATGGACGCGGCAAACAGCTTGCCTACGTTCTGCTCGGTGAGGATGGCATACACCACGAGCGGCACCGAGGGCGGGATCAGGATGCCCAGCGTCCCGCTGCTGGCCAGGACGCCGGTGGTCAGGCGCCCGTGGTAGCCGTGCGCCTTCATTTCGGGGTAGGCCACCTGGGTGATGGTGGCCGACGTGGCCACCGACGAGCCGCACACCGCGCCGAACGCTGCAGCCGCCAGCACCGCCGACATCGCGAGGCCACCGCGCACATGACCGACGAACGCCGCCGCTGCCTGGAACAGGGCGCGCGACAGCCCACCTTGCGTGGCGAACTGCCCCATCAGAAGGAACAGCGGAATGACCGACAGGTCGTAGACCGTCAGCCGTGCCACCGCACTGCCCTTGAGCAGGTTGAGCAGCGCCGAGTCGCCGGCCAGCACCATGTAGCCCAGGGCACCGGGAATGAACATCGAGGCGGCGATGGGGACGCGTACGACCATGAGGCCCAGCATCACGGCGAACATCACCAGGCCCACGGCAGTGGGATTCATCGCAGCCTCATGCCTCCACCTTCAGGGGCAGCCCACGCAGCCCGCGCACGCCCTGCCACAACCCGATTGCCGCCGTGAGCCCCAGCCCCGGCGCCAGCATGCCGTAGGCCCACCACATGGGCAGGCCCAGGATCATGGTCTGCTCGCCGGCACCGTGCACCGCAAAGGCGCCCGAGACGGTGCGCGCCGAAAGCAGCGCGCACATCAGAGCCAACAGCAACGCGCCGACGCCGTCGAGCGCATGACTGGCGCGCTCGGACATGCGCTGGGTGAAGAAGTCCACGATGATGTTGCCGCCGTGCAGCTGGCACCACGGCAGGCACAACGAGATGCAGATGGCCACGCTCATCTGCACCAGCTCCACGTCACCCTGAACCGGGGTGGAGGCCACGGCCCGCCCCACCACGCTGACCACCGTGAGCAGGGCCAGCCCGGCGCCGACCGCACCACCCAGCAGCGCGAACCACAGCGCGAGCGGCCGGAACAGCCCGATCACTTGCGGTACTTCGCGAGCAGTTCGCGCGCGTCCTGCAGCATCTGCTGGCCGGGCAGGCCCTTCTTGTCCATGTCGGACACGTAATCACGATACAGCGGCGCCGAGGCCTGCACCCAGGCCTGCAGTTCGGAGGCCGGGATCATGTGGAAGGTGTTGCCACGATCTTTCGCAAGCTTGCGGCCCGCGGCCTGGCTGTTGTCCCAGATCTTGCCGATGTCGGCCGACAGCGTGGCGCCGCTGTTGGCATCGATCACCTTTTTCAGGTCGGCCGGAAGGGCGTCGTAGCGCGCCTGGTTCATGCCGAAGATGAACACGGCGCTGTACAGGGCGGGACGCGACGGGTCGGTCTCGCTGTGGAACTTCACCATCTCGTGCAGCTTGAGCGAGGGCATGACCTCCCAGGGCAGCAGGAAGCCGTCGACGGTGCCCTTGCTCACTGCATCGACCACCGCCGGCAGCGGCATGCCCACCGGAGCAGCACCCAAGCTGGCCAGCAGCTTGTTGGTCTGGCGCGTCGGCGCGCGCATCTTCAGGCCCTTGAAATCGGCCAGGGTCTTGATCTGCCGCTCGCGGGTGTGGATGTAGCCCTCGTCATGCACCCAGATCGCGAGGATCTTGGTGCCCGGAAACTCCTTCAACGCGTACTTTTGAAGGTAGTCCCACGCCGCCTTGGCGCCTGCTTCGGCCGAGTTGGTCATGAAGGGCAGTTCGAACACTTCCATCGCCGGGAAGCGGCCGGCGGTGTAGCCCGGCAGCGTGATCACCAGGTCGGCAACGCCGTCCTTCACCTGGTCGACCAACTGGGCCGGCGTGCCGCCCATCGACATCGCCGGGAAAATCTGGCACTTGAGCTTGCCGGCCGACTCCTTGGCGACCTTGTCGCACCACGGCGTGATCACCTGGACCGAGGCCATGGCCTGGGTGTTCCAGATGTGATGCATCTTCAGCGTTACTTCCTGGGCCTGGGCGGCGGTGCCCAGGAGGGCTGCGGCGGACAGGGCCACCAGGCGGCGGACGAGCGAGTTCATCAGGCGGTCTCCTCGAAATGGAATCAGCAGATCGTCACGACGCGGGCGGTATGCCCGCGCAGCGTGCTCCGGCGGGGTCGGAGCGGGCCTGCACCAATTCTGGAGTCGCAAGGCAGATTTTCCCCTCCGCATTCGCCCTGATGGAGACACGCGCAGTTCAATATCAGCTATCGCGCGACGGCATAGCCGCCACACCCACTGCCCCAAAGGGGTGCCAGGCTGGCATGGGAAACGGGGCGAGCCGCATGACGCGGGTCGCCCCGTGGGTTGCTCGAGACCACCTCGCAGGGCGGTCGCGACGCAGCCGGGTCAGGTCGCCGGGGCCGCGTCGTTGGCGGCAGCGTCGCTCGCAGCGGCTGCAGCGACTTGACCGGCGGCCATGGCCTCGGCCTGCCATTCGGCCAGGCGAGACATGTTCGACAGCGAGATCTGATGTGCATGGATCAGGCCCAGCAGCCCGCTGCGCGAGGCTTCGAGCACCTGCGCGTCGGTCAATGCGCGCAGTCGGTCGTCGTCGATGGTGAGAAAGCCGTTGACATGCACCTTGCTGCCATCGGGCATGGTGGCATCGAACTGCATCTCGCGCAGCAGGTTGAGTTCGATCAGCTTGGTGCCGTACAGCCGTGTGCGCTCGATGTCGCCCTCGAGCAATTCGAGCTGCTGCTTGACGGACAGCGTGAGCTCGGTCGGCTCCCCGGCCTCGGTGAACAAGGGCTCGCCGACGTCGCCCAGCCCGACCCAGCTCTCGTCCACGCACAACAGCATCTCGGTGGCCGAGGTGCGTGCCATGGCGAACGGATACAGGCGCAGCATGGCCGGCACGTAGCGCACGCGCCAGCGCTCCGCAGCGTCGATGCACAGGTTGTGACCGGCCTGCAGGCCCATGACGGCGATGGGCGCGACCTGGGGGGCACCCTTGTCGTCTTCGCCGGCACGCACCCATACCAGTGGGTAGTCCTTGCAGGCTTCGGCGAACTCACCCGCGGCAACGAAGAAGGCGTTGAGCTTCTGGTTGACGCTCATGTCCCGCGCGTTGCGGTCGAGCTTGAGTTTGCGGTGCTGCTGGCGGTCCAGTGCGACCGGCTTCTTGTGCAGGTTCTCGTTGATCATGATCAGTCACTCTCGGGGTTGTCGATGCGGGAGACCAGCACCTTGTCCACTCGTTTGCCATCGAGGTCGACGACCTCGAAGCGCCAAGCCTGCCATTGCACCACATCCGCGGTTCGCGGCAAGCGCCCCAGCAGCAGCATCACCATGCCCGCCAGCGTGTTGTAGCGCCCGCGGTCCTCCTCGGGCAGGTCACGCAGTTCCAGGCGATCTTTCAGCTCGGGCACCGGGATCAGGCCGTCCATCAGCCAGCTGCCGTCCCCGCGCTGCACGGCCCAGGCATCGTCGGCGCTGGGTGGCGAGAACTCGCCTGTGATCGCCTCCAGCACGTCGCGCACGGTGATCACCCCCTGCACGGCACCGTACTCGTCGACCACGAACACGAGTTCGGCGCTGCTGGCCCGGAAGTGCTCGAGCAGTTCCATGCCCGAAAGCGTTTCGGGGACGAACACGGGGGGCTTCATCAAGGCGTTGATCTGCGGCTGCTCGCCACGCGACAGCGGTTGCAGCAGCGCCTGGGCCTCGATCACGCCAACCACATCGTCCAGCCCACCGCGGCACACCGGATAGCGTGACCGCCCGCGCGCGGACATCTGCTCGAGGATCTGCGGCAGCGGGGAATTCAGGTCGAGCCAGAGCACCTCGGCGCGCGGAATCATCATCGAGCCGATCTGGCGATCGTCCAGACGGAACACATTGCGCACCATCTGGTGTTCCTGGGCCTCGATGACACCGGCATCCAGGCCCTCCTCCAGGCTGGCGGCGATCTCTTCCTCGGTCACGCTGCGCGAGGGCGCCTGTCGGATGCCCAGCAGCCGCAGCGTGGCCTCTGTGCTGGCCGACAGCAGCCAAACGAAAGGCCGGGTGGCCGTCGACAGCCATTCCATGGGCGTGGCCACCAGGCGGGCCACGGTCTCCGGGTACATCTGACCCAGCCGCTTGGGCACCAGTTCGCCGAAGATGATGGTCAGGAAGGTGATGCCCGCCACCACCAGCGCCGTGGCGCTGATGTCGGCGACTCTGGGCGTGGCCCTCAGCGTGACCTCCAGCCACTGCGCCAAGGGCTGCGAGAATGCGGCTTCGCCGACGATGCCGTTGAGCACCCCGATCGAGGTGATGCCGATCTGCACGGTGGACAGCCACTTGGTGGGGTGCTCATGCAACTCCATGGCCACGGCCGCGCCACGCTCGTGGCTCTCGACCATCACCGCCAGCCGCGCCTTGCGCGAGGCCGTGAGCGCCATTTCCGACATGGCGAACACGCCGTTGAGCAGGATCAAGAAGACGAGTAGGGCTACATCCATCGGGCTGCGCGACGACCGCGCCCCGTCGCAGGCAAGGCGGCGAGCGTAGCAGAATCCACCGATGCATTACCTCGTGGGAGACCTGCAGGGCTGCGCCGACGCCTTCGACCGGCTGCTCGCCGAGATCGGCTTTTCGCCCTCGCGCGATCACATGCATGTGTTGGGTGATCTGGTCAACCGCGGACCTGACTCACTGGGCACGCTGCGGATGCTGCGCCGGCTGGGCGGCAGTGCCACCTGTCTGCTGGGCAACCACGATCTGCACCTGCTGGCGGTGGCCCATGGCGTGCGCCCGGCGCACCGCACCGACACGCTGGATGACATCTTGCGCAGCCCCGAGCGCGACGCCTGGCTCGACTGGATCAGGCACTGCCGTTTGGCCGACAGCGCTCACGGATGGCTGCTGGTGCATGCCGGCGTGGTGCCCCAGTGGGATGCCGTCACCGTCCTGTCATTGGCGCGTGAGGTCGAAGCCATGCTGCGGGGCCCGGACCTTCCGGGCTTCCTCAGGGTGATGTATGGCAACGACCCGCGTCGATGGGATGATGCGATGACCGGGGCTGATCGTTGGCGTTTCGTGATCAATGTCCTCACGCGCATCCGCTTTTGCAGCGACGATGGCACGCTGGAGTTCGGCACCAAGGACGGCGCCGCTGCCGCACCGCCGGGCTTTCGGGCCTGGTTCGAGGTACCGGGGCGGCTGACCGCGGGCACGCCGATCGCCTTCGGGCACTGGTCGACGCTGGGCCTGCGCAACGCACCCACCTTGCTCGCACTCGACACGGGATGCGTATGGGGTGGCGCCTTGAGCGCCGTGCGCATCGACGGGGGCCGGCGCGACGTGGTTCAGGTGCATTGCGCCATGGCGCAGGCACCGCAAAATGACTGATCGCCAGGATGCTGCGCCGCGCGGCGCAGCATCCTGACCTGCAGGAGATCGGGCGCAGCCCGAGGGCAAGCAAGAAGGAGTTCGAATCATGGCATTGGCGAACTGGTCCCAGGCTCAGGTACTGGAGCAATTGAACCTGGGCCGCAGTTGGTCCGGCAGCACCATCACCTACTCGTTTCCCACCAGCGCCAGTGCACTGCATGGCCAGCAGGGTGAGGGCACGGGTTTCCGTGCCGTCAACGCGGCGCAGATGCAATTGATGGTGGTGGCCATGGCCACCTGGGACGAGTTGATTGCACCGAACATGGCCCCCGGCACCCCGGGCAGCACGAACATCGAGTTCGGCTACACCAGCACCGGCATCGGCTATGCACATGCCTATTACCCGCAGGTGGGCAGCGCGTGGTTCAACGCCAACGAACCGACGCTGGTCAACCCGTCGCTGGGCAATGAGGGCTTCCTCACCTTCATCCATGAGCTCGGCCACGCCCTCGGCCTGAACCACATGGGCAACTACAACGGCAACGGCAATTGGACGCCGTCGTCGGTGCAGGACAGCGTGGTGCTGTCGGTGATGTCGTACTTCGGGCCGCGCTACACGGCACCGTACTACCACCCCGAGGTGGCCGACGCCGACTGGACCTGGACCAACGGCACCACCTACCACTCCCAGACGCCGATGGTCAACGACGTGATGGCCATCCAGGCCATCTACGGTGCATCCACCACCACGCGGCTGGACAACACCGTCTACGGCTTTTCCAGCACTGTGGGCGGCCTCACGGCGGCCATCTACGACTTCACGCAGAACCTCGCGCCCATCCTGACGCTGTTCGACAGCGGCGGCATCGACACCCTCGACCTCAGCGGCTGGAACACGCCCAGTCGCATCGACCTGCACGCGGGCGCGTATTCGTCGGCCAACAGCATGACGAACAACATCGCGATCGCCTACAGCACGACGATCGAGAATGCCACCGGTGGCGGCGGCGATGACGTGATCACCGGCAACGACGTGGCCAACACGCTGCGCGGTGGCGGCGGCAACGATGCGCTGTATGGCAGCGGAGGCGACGACACGCTCATCGGCGGGGGCGGCAACGACACCATCGAGGGCGGCAGCGGCACCGACACCGTCGTGTTCGAAGGCAGCTTTGCCAGCTACACCATCTCCATCGCCGGCGATACGGTCACCGTCAGCGGCACCGCCAGTGGGTCCGATCGCGTGCTCGGTGTCGAGCGCTTCCAGTTCGCCGACCTGACCCGCACGCTGGCCGAGTTGTCGCCCAACAGCGATACCACGGCGCCGCAACTGGCCTCGGTCAGCCCGACGGACAACGCGACCGGCATCGCCGTGGGCAGCAACCTGCTGCTGGTGTTCAACGAACAGGTGAAGCTCGGCAGCGGCAGTTTCGGCATCTACAACTCCGACGGCACGCTGGTGCGCACCATCGACGCCAGTGACATGTCACAGGTGCGTGTCAGCGGCAACACCGTCACCCTCGACCCGGCGGCCGACCTGACGGCCGGGCGTGGCTACTACGTCACGGCCACCGCCGGCACCGTGACCGATCTGGCCGGCAATGCCTGGGCTGGCCTCGCCGGCAGCACGAGCTGGAACTTCACCACCGGCAGCACCAGCGACACCACCGCACCCCAGATCCAGAGCATCAGCCCGGCCGACGGCGCCGCTTCGGTCGCTCCTGGCGCGAACCTGGTGATCGTGTTCAACGAGAACGTGCGCGCGGGTACCGGCAACATCACCCTGCGCGACGCCCAGGGCAATGCGCGCACCATCGCCGTTACCGATACGACCCAGGTGCTGTTCGAGGGCAACACGGTCACCGTCAACCCGGCGGCCGATCTGGCGGCCGCAGCGAGCTACACGGTCACGATCGACGCCGGTGCGGTGCGCGACACCGCCGGCAACAACCATGCGGGTCTGCTCAGCACCACGGCATGGAACTTCGCCACCGCGTCGGCCACCACCGACGACTACCCCTACAGCACCGACACACCGGGCGTGGTCACCGTCAATGGCACTGCGGCCACCGGCGTGATCGAGGTGCCCGACGATGCCGACCTCTTCCGGGTCGAGCTCACCGCGGGCGTGGCCTACACCTTCGTGTTGCAACGCGCCGCTGGTGGCCTGTCCGACCCCTACCTGGGCCTGTTCAATCCGTCGCTCACGGCTGTGGCCGAAGACGACGACAGCGCCGGCTCCGGCAACGCGCGCATTGCCTACACGCCCAATACGAGCGGCACCCACTACCTGGCGGTGGTCGACTATGCCACGGGGACCGGCGCCTATACGCTGAGCGCCACCACGGCCGACTCCGCCGCGCCGACCCTGGTGGCCCGCACGCCGGCCGACGACGCGAATGCCGTATCCGCAGGAGCCGATCTCGTCCTGAACTTCAGCGAGGCGGTGCAAGCCGGCAGCGGCAGCATTCGCATCTACAACAGTGCCACGGGCGCGCTGGTGCGCGAGATGCGTGCCAGCGACGCAGGGGCGGTCAGCTTCAGCGGTACCACCGTGACCGTCAACCCCGGCAGCAACCTGCCGGCCGGCACGAGCTTCTACGTCAACATCGACGCCAACGCCTTCCGCGACTCCGCAGGCAATTCGTACGCCGGCATCACCGGCACATCGGCCTGGAACTTCACGACGCTGGCCGCATCGTCCACCGACGACTACCCGCTGGATGTGAACACATCGGCGCGCGTGATCGTCAATGGCGCGCCCATCACGGCGCGCATCGACAGCCCCAACGACGGTGACCTGTTCCGGGTCGACCTGGTGGCCGGCATCACCTACCAGTTCGACATGATCAGCCCGGCGACCAGCGCGGTCGACCCCTACCTGATCCTGTATGGGCTGCTGCCGGAGGCCGAGCTCATCACCTACGACGACGACGGCGGCCCGCTGCCGCTGGACTCGCAGATCTACTACACGCCCTCGGCCACCGGCACCTACTACCTCGCGGCCTGGGACTACGCCGAGGCCACCGGCAGCTACAGCATCAGCGCCAGCGCGCCCAGCGACGACTTCCTGGGTTCCACGGCAACCTCCGGGCGCCTGATCTCCGGCGGTGCTTCGGTCAACGGGACGATCGGGGTGCCGGGCGATGTCGACTACTTCGCACTCACGATCACTGCCGGCAAGGAGTACTCGGTCAGCCTGCAGAGCGAGGGTCTGGACGACCCCTACCTGGTGCTGCTCGACGGTTCAGGCCAGGCCGTCGACTACGACGACGACAGCCTGGGCGACCTGAACGCGCAGGTGACGTTCACCGCCACCGGCAGCGGCAACATCTATCTGGCGGTCGTCGACTTCGATACCGGTGTCGGCGGCTACAGCGTGCGTGCGTTCACGCGCAACGTGTTCAACGGCAGCTCGGGCGCCGACAGCGTCACCGGATCGTCCGGCACCGACTCGCTGTATGGGTTGGCCGGCAACGACATGCTGCGGGGCAGCGGGGGCGACGACATCCTGGATGGCGGAGATGGCATCGACATGGCCATATACACCAGCGCGGCCAACGCCTATTACATCGGTCCGGTCGATGGAGGCCATGCGCTGCGCGACAGCACGGGCGCCGAGGGCCGCGATCTCCTCTACGGCGTGGAGCGGCTGCAATTCACCGACATGTACTGGGCGCTCGACCTCGACGGCAGCGCCGGCATCACGGCCAAGATACTCGGCGCCGTGTTCGGCCCGCAGGCCATCAACATTCCGGAGTATGTGGGCATCGGACTCGACCTGCTCGACGGCGGCATGGACTACACCTCGTTGATGCAACTCGCGCTCGACGCCGCTCTGGGCCCCGGCGCCAGCCACACCGCGGTCGTGAACCTGCTCTACACCAACGTCGTGGGCGTGGCGCCCGGCTCGGCCGACCTGGCCTACTTCAAGGGACTGTTGGACAACGGCACCTACACGCCGGCCAGTCTGGGCGTGTTGGCCGCGGAGACCGAGCTCAATGCACTGAACATCGACCTGGTCGGGTTGACCGACTACGGAATCGGCTACCTCTGACCACCGCAGTGGGCGGGCTGCGTTCTGCAGCCTGCCCAAGCCCACCCCACGTCCACCCCACGCCCGCGACACGACTCACTCATGGCAGCACCGAACTGGACCCAGGCACAGGTCCTGGCCCAGCTGGATTCCGGCATGCACTGGCGGTCCAGCACGATCACCTATGCGTTTCCTTCGACATCTTCGGGCATCTACGCCGATGGTGAGGAGTCTGGATTCCGGCCTCTGAACACCAGCCAGCAAAGCATTGCACGCCTCGCGCTGGCGGTCTGGGACGAAGCAACGGCAGCCAGCATCGTGCCCGGCAGCGTCGGGCGCAGCGACATCGAGTTCGGCTACACCAGCACCGCCATCGGCTACGCCCACGCCTACTACCCGGACGTCGGCAGCGTGTGGTTCAACGTCACCGAGCCGGAACTCGTCAACCCGATCGTCGGGGAATACGGCTTCATGACCTACGTGCATGAAGTCGGGCACGCCCTGGGCCTGGAGCACATGGGCGACTACAACGGCGCGGGCAGCTGGTCGCCGTCGTCGTACCAGGACAGCGCGGTGCTGTCGGTCATGTCCTACTTCGGTCCGCGAGGCGCCGCGGCGATCTACTCCTCGCAGGTGATGCAGGCCGACTGGCAGGCGGCCAACGGCAACACATACTCGGCGCAAACGCCGATGCTCAATGACGTGATGGCCATCCAGGCGATCTACGGTGCCTCCACCACCACCCGGCTGGACAACACCGTGTACGGATTCGCCAGCACCGTCGATGGCGCAACCGGCGCCATTTTCGACTTCCGCCGCAACCCCTACCCGGTGCTCACGATCTTCGATTCCGGCGGCATCGACACGCTCAATCTCAGCGGCTGGAGCACGCCCAGTCGCATCGACCTGCACGCGGGGGCGTTCAC
This sequence comes from Burkholderiaceae bacterium, assembly GCA_013360485.1. Lineage (GTDB taxonomy): Bacteria > Pseudomonadota > Gammaproteobacteria > Burkholderiales > Burkholderiaceae_C > Pseudaquabacterium. The sequence continues at coordinate 11,746 of JABWBN010000073.1, forward strand.
GTCGGCCAACGACATGACGAACAACATCGCCATCGCCTACAACACCACGGTCGAGAACGCCGTGGGCGGTGGCGGCAACGATGTCATCGTGGGCAACGACGCCGCCAATGCGCTGGACGGTGGCACGGGCAACGACGAACTCCAGGGCCAAGGCGGCAACGACACCCTCACCGGCGGAGCCGGCAACGACATCATCGACGGCGGCACTGGCGATGACACCGCCGTCTTCGATGGCGTGTTCGCGTTGTTCACCGTCAGCGCGGCGGGCAACGTTGTCACGCTCACGAGCGCCGCCACCGGTACCGATCGGGTCTCCGCGGTGGAGCGCTTCCGCTTCGCCGACGGCACCCGCACGCTGACCGACCTGTCACCCACGGCCGACATCACCGCCCCGCTGCTCAGTGGCCTGAGTCCGGCCGACAACAGCGCCAACCTTTCCGTCGGCACCAGCTTCGTCCTCACCTTCAACGAAAACGTGAAGGCCGGCAGCGGATCGCTGCACATCTGGCTGACCGACGGCAGCCTATGGCGCAGCCTGGCCGTCAGCGATGCGATCCAGGTGCGCTTCAATGGCACCAGCGTCACGCTGGACCCCAGCGCCAACCTGCCCGCCAACGGCGGTTACTACATCACGGTCGATGCCGGCGCCGTCGCGGATGCCGCCGGCAATGACTACGCCGGTTTCAGCGGCGCCGGGCAGTGGAACTTCAGCACCTCCGCGGCCGACACCCATGCACCCCAGGTGATCGCGCTGACGCCAGCCGACGAAGGCACGGGCGCGAGCACCCGCGCCGACCTCGTGATCCAGTTCGATGAGCCGGTGAGCGCAGGCAGCGGCAACATCGTCATCCAGAAGGGCGTGACGCCGTTCGCGACGATGGCGGTCACCGACACGAGCCGCGTGCGCATCAACGGCAGCACCGTCACCATCAATCCCAGCGCTGACTTCGAGCAAGGTGCCTCGTACAACGTCATGCTCGACCGCAGCACCTTCAAGGACGCGGCTGGCAATGCGTTCGCGGGGGCCACCGCAGCGAACTGGAATTTCGTGACCGCGTCGGCGCCCCAGGGCGACGACTACCCACTCGGGCCCGAGACCCAGGGCCAGCTGGGTTCGACCGGCAGCGTGCTCAGGGCGCGCATCGACGGCCCCAGCGACGGGGACATGTTCCGCGTGACGCTGACCGCCGGCGTGACCTACCGCTTCGACATGATGACCAGCAGCGGCATCGACCCGTACCTCGTGCTGTACGGACAGGCGCCGGGGTACGAGCTCGTCGCCTTCGACGACGATGGCGGCCCCCTGGCCAAGGACGCGCAGCTGTACTACACGGCCACCGAGGGCGGCGTCTACTATTTGGCCGCCTTCGACAACACCGACACCTACGGGGACTACGGCATCGCCGCAGGCATGCCCAGCGACGACTACCTGGCCTCGACGGCAACGAGCGGCAAGGTGCGCACCGATGGCGTGATCAGCTTCGGCAACATCACGGCCCCGACCGACAGCGACATGTTCGCCGCCACGCTCACCGGCGGTACGCAGGTGACCTTCGATCTGCGCAGCGCCGGCCTGGCCAATCCATTCCTGCGCCTGTTCGATGCCCAGGGCAAGCTGCTGGCCGCAGACGACAGCACCGGTGCAGGCAACGATGCCCAGATCACCTTCGACGTACCCGCCACAGGCACCTACTTCGCAGCAGCCGCCGACTACGACACCGGCATGGGCGCCTACCGCCTCACCGCCGTGCTGCGCAATCTGGTGCCCGGCGGCAGCGGCGACGACGCCCTGACCGGCACCCACGGCGTCGACACGCTGCAAGGTGACGATGGCAACGACCGCCTGCAAGGCGGCCTGGGCGACGACATCATCCAGGGCGATGCGGGCATCGACATCGCGGCCTACGCCGGCGCCGCCAGCCGCTTCGTGCTGCAGCACCGCAGCACCGATTGGGTGATCACCGACGGCACCGGCGGCACCGGCACCGAAGGCCGCGACCTGCTGCACGGCGTGGAACGGGTGCACTTTGCGGACCGTCACTTGGCCATCGATCTGGACGGCCACGCCGGCGAGGTGGCGCGCATCCTGGGCGCCGTGTTCGGCCCGGCGTCGGTGGCCGACCCCACCTATGTGGGCATTGGCCTGGGCCTGGCCGACGGCGGCATGGACGAGGCCGCGCTGATGCAGCTCGCGCTCGATGCCCGCCTGGGCGCCGGCTACAGCCACGCGGCGCTGGTGGACCTGCTCTACACCAACCTCGCCGGCGTGGCCCCCACGCCGGACGTGCAGGCGCTGTACACCGCGGCATTGGCCGACGGCACCTACACACCGTTGTCGCTGGCCACGCTGGCGGCCGAGCACGAGATCAACCTGGCCAACATCGGCTACGCCGCGCTGCAGGAGCAGGGCCTGGTCTACGTCTGAGGCCGCCGCGCTCGACAGTGCGAGAATCCGAGCCGCCGCGGAGGCATGGCAGAGTGGTCGATTGCACCTGACTTGAAATCAGGCATGCCTGCAAGGGCATCGTGGGTTCGAATCCTACTGCCTCCGCCAGATGGCCAAGAGCCTCGCGGCTTTCAGCGTGGCCTCGGGCCGGAGTCAGCCACCGTACTCACCGTGTCGGCAGATCTCGACTTGCGCGCGCAACGATCTGACGCTGGCACTTCGACCGATGGGTTTCGTAACCCCTGGCCTGGCGTGCTACCACTGCTCTGACCGCATGCGCCGTGCGCGCCGACAGGCCTCGTCGAGCGCCTGACCTACCTCCGCGGGCAACCCATGGTCGGCTGGCGCTGCAGTCGCGCACTCGGTCGACACGACCCACACAGGCCACGGGCCGCCCTGCAGCGCGCGATGGTGCGCCATCAATTTGGTCACCCAGTGTGGTGCGTGCAGGAGGATTTCGACATCGCGCCAGCCGGCGCCGTCCAGCCAGTCACCCATCCATGCGTCGCGCTCGGCTTGACCCGGCGGCAGTTCGCCATCCGTGGCGAACCCCGTGCAACCGGCCGCCGCGAAGGGCGCTGCATCACCCAGGACCAGAAGCCGCGGCCGACCGCCATGGTGCTGCCATTCGGCTATGACGGTTGCCAGCGTGGCACGCGCACGATGCGAGACCTCGGCGCCCACCACCACCAGCGCCTTCTCATGGTCGAAGAGCGTGGCGCCGCTCTCGCTGAAGCTCAGCACCGGGCCCATGGCCCCGGGTTGCCGATGTCGTGCCTGCTCCAGCGCGACACGCCGGCTGATTGGCTGCAGCCTCGTGTACAAGACGCAGCCGTCACCGTGCTCGGGTGGGCCGAAACCAGGAATCGCGCCCTCGTCGCGCACGGAGAGGATGTAGCGGCCGGGATCGCGGTAGCCGGTCGCCACCAGTCCCTGAACGCTCATGCCACCGCTGCGGCCACACTCGATATGGAGCTCGCCCGGCCCCAGGCCCTCAAGGTAGAAGTGGATCTCGGAGTCCCAGGAATCGTTGCGCACCCACAGGTTCGCAGAGGCGTTGATCTGCAGGGCATGGACCGCGGCATGGCCCGAACCGTTGGCGCGGCGGCGCTGCTCGATGGCCATCAGCCGAAGCACCTGCCAGTCGCCGTCGCCGCGGTAGGCCACCGAGACGAGGTTGGGGTCACGCAGCAGCGTCTCGAGCCGGCGATAGAACGGATCGCGCAGCAGGTCGTGGCAATAGGTCTGATAGGCGATCGGCCCGCG
>JABWBN010000003.1 GCA_013360485.1 Burkholderiaceae bacterium
CTGCGCATGGGCGCAACGGGCCGCGAACCGGCAGCCGGCAAACGCACCCGTGAGCGGCGGCACCGTGCCGGCGATGGCCGCCAGCGGCTGGCCCCGGTGTTGCGCGTCCGGCAACGCACCGAGCAGCGCGCGGGCATAGGGATGCCGCGGCGCCGAGAAGAACTCCGCCGCTTCGGCAACCTCGATGATCTGGCCGGCGTACATCAGGGCCACGCGGTGGGCCATGCCGGACACCACGGCCAGGTCGTGGGTGATGAGCAGCAAACCCATGCCCTGCTCGCGCTGCAGGTCCTTGAGCAGATCGAGGATCTGCTTCTGGATCGTGACATCCAAGGCCGTGGTGGGTTCGTCGGCAATCAGGAAGTCGGGCTCCGCGGCCAGGGCCTGGGCGATCATGACCCGCTGCTTCTGTCCGCCGCTCATGCGGAACGGGTAGTCGTCGATGCGCCGCTCGGGCTCGGGAATGCCCACCTTGCGCAACCAGTCGATGGCTTTCGCCCTGGCGGCTTCGCCGCGCAGCGGGGTGTGCGCCTCGATGGCTTCGATGATCTGCTGCCCGACCTTCATCACCGGATTGAGGCTGGTGGCAGGCTCCTGGAAGATCATCCCGATGCGCCCGCCGCGCACGGCGCGCATGCCCGACTCGGGCAGGCCCAGTACGTCGGTGTCATCCAACCGGATGTGGCCGTCGGCAACCTGCCCGTTCTCCGGCAGCAGCCGCATCAACGCCAGTGCCGTCATGCTCTTGCCGCACCCGGATTCGCCCACCAGGGCAAAGGTCTCGCCGCGGCGAATGGACAGTGCCAGGCCGTCGATGGCGCGGACGATGCCCGCATCGGCGTCGAGTGCCACCTTGAGGTTGTCGATGGTCAGCATGGCAGCAGGCGTCAGGCAGGTTTGCGCAGGGCCAGGCGCGGTCGCATCGACCGCGCGCGTGGATCGAAGGCGTCGCGTACACCGTCTGCGAACAGGTTGGCCGCCAGTACCAGCGTCACCATGAAGACGAAGGCCGCGACGAACGACCACCACACCACCGGATCGCGGCTCATTTCGCTGCGGGCCATGTTGATCATGCCCCCGAAGCTGCTGGTGGATGGATCGACACCGACGCCCACGTATGTGAGCACCGCTTCGTAGAGGATCAGGTCGCTGAAGCCCAGCACGGTGGTGATGAGCACCAGGTGCACCACATTGGGCAGGATATGGCGCGCCATGATCCTTGCGGGGCTCACGCCGAATGCGGTGGCCGCCTGCACGAAGTCGAGCTCGCGCAGCTTCATGGTCTCGGCGCGCACCAGTCGGCACAGTCCGGCCCACCCGGTCAGGCCGAGGATCGCGCACAGCATGAACACCTTCAGGTCGGAGCGCTCGACACCGGTATCGAACCACTCGGGGTGCTTGTCCAGCGCCACCTGAACCATGAGCACGCACGCCGCGATCAACAGCACGCTCGGCACCGAAGACAGCACGGTGTAGAGGTACTGCACCAGTTCGTCGACCCAGCCGCGGAAGTACCCGGCCAGGATGCCCAGGGTCACCGCCACCGGCAGCATGGCGAGCGTGGACAACGTACCGATGACGAAGGCAGTGCGCACGCTCTTGAGCGTTTGCACCAGCACGTCGTTGCCGGTGCGATCGGTTCCGAACACGTGATAGTGCCCAGCCAGCGCGGCCACCGCCCCGGCCAGCATGCAGATCGCGCCCAGGGTCAGAACCACGGCCCGGATCGGCAAGTGCGTGCGATCGGCGGCGATGTCACGCAGCGCCGGATTCAGCCCGCCGTGGCTGCGCCGCAGCAGCACGGCAGCGAGCAGGTACAGACCCAACGCGACCAGCAGGCCTGCACCCGCGCCCGTGGCCGCACGTGCGGTGATGTCGGCAGCCCATTGCGAAGCCGGGTCCTGTAGATGCGCGCCTCCGTGGTTCAGGCGCGGGAACTCGCGCACCGTTTGCCCGTTGCGCTCGATCGACTGCTTGGTCAGCGACACGTAGGCCAGCGGGCGGGAGTAGGTGGTCTCGCGCATCTCCAGCTGACGCTCGAGCAACAGGTCGAGCACCGACAGCGTGCGCGTGTCATGGAAGACCTGACCCGCCGCCTGGCCGGGCCTGAACGCCAGCTCCCGCCGGATGTGCACGCTGTCGAGCGCGGTCACGCCGATGAACAGCATCAGCACCACCGCCGAGCACAGCGCCGCCGGGTCGCGCAGCACCTTCTCCCAGGTGGCGCGCAGGTGCTCGTGGCGGCTCACACGCCAGGCGTAGCCCGCAAGCGTGGCGAACAGCAGCCACAGCGCGACATCGGTCCACAAGAGGACGAACTTGAATCCCATGATCGCCCTCTCAGGACAGCCGCACGCGGGGATCGACCCACGTATAGGCGATGTCGATCAGCACGTTGGTGGCGATGTACAGCGCCGAGCCGAGGAACACCATCGTGCGCACGATGGCGAAGTCCTGCCCGCCGATGGCCTCGATGACGAACGACCCCAGCCCCGGAATGCCGAAGAAGCTCTCGAACACCAGGCTGCCGAGGAAGACATAGGGCAGGTAGGCGCCGGCGCTGGTGATGATGGGCATGAGTGCGTTGCGCAGCACATGGCGGAACAGCACCACCTGCTCGGACAGACCCTTGGCTCGCGCGGTGCGCACGTAGTCCTTGCCGATCTCCTCGAGGAACATGGCCCGGTACAGCCGCGCTTCGCCGCCCAGCCGGGCCAGCAGCGACAAGACGATGGGCAGCGCCAGGAAGCGCACCGCATCGAGCCCCGGGGCGTAGCCCGAGATCGGCACGAGCCGCAGCAGCCGCGAGAAGAAGTACTGGCCGACGATGATGTAGAACAGGCTCGAGATCGAGAGCATCACCACGCACAGCACGACGCCCCAGAAGTCGATGCGCGAGTGGCGGAAGAACACCAGCAGCAGCGAGAAAGTCACGCTCACGATGAGCTGCAACACGAACAGCGGCACCGCCAATCGAAGGCTCACCCCCATGCGCGTGGCCACCTCGTGGCCGATGTCCACCGAGCGCGCCGAGTCGCTGCGGCCGAAGTCCAGTGCCATCAGCGAGACCGAGCGCTCCCAGAGCACCGTGCGCGTGACCTGCGCCGCGCCCTGCTCGCTCGCATTCCAGTACAGCGGGCGGTCGTAGCCGCGCTCGGCCTTCCACTTGTCGATCTGTTCCTGCGTCACCCGCTTGCCCCCGATGTTCAGGCGCGCCATGTCGTCCGGCGTGTTGACGGTGAAGAACAGGAAGAACGTCAGCAGATTGACGCCAATGAGGATGAGGAAGCCGTAACCCAGACGGCGCAGGATGAAGCCACCCATGGTCTCAGGCCCCCTTGGCTGCGGTGACCACGGGTGCCGCCTTGGCGGTGGCCGTCTCGCGGGCACGGAAGCTGCGCCTCGCCACCCACACCAGCCACGCAGCCAGGGCGAAGAGCAAGCCCAGTGGCCAGTACACCGGCTGGTTCCACTCGGCCTGCTTGCGCGTGCGCAACGCGGTATCGATCCGGTAGTACTTGGCCATGTCGCGGATCATGATGCTGGGCTTGCCGTTGTGCACCCACTGCTGGAACGCAAGGCCGCCCCAGGGGAAGTAGCCGAAGCACCAGGGGCTGTCCTCCTGCAGCATGCGCACCATGCGGTCGATCAACTCCTGCTTGCGCGGGCCCTCTTCCAGGGCCTGGAGCTGGCGGTACAACGCGTCGTACTCGGGGTTGTCGTAGTTGGCGTAGTTGTCGCCCTGGCTCTTGGATCGCGCCAAAGGCCCATACGTCAGGAACAGGAAGTTCTCGGCATCGGGATAGTCGGCCAGCCAGCCGCCCCAGAAGATCTGGTGCCGGCCTTTGAGGGTCTTGTCCTGGTACTGGTTGAAGTCGGTGGCGCGGATTTCGAGTTGGATACCCAATTTGGCGAACTGCTTGACCATCCAGTCGTTCTCGCTCTTGAACTCGGGGGTGATGGCCCGCTGGAAGTCGTAGTTGAGCACCAGGGGCTTGCCGGTCTTGGCGTCACGCCCCTCGGGGTAGCCCGCCTGGGCAAGCAGCTTGCGCGCATCCTCGATGGGGCGACGCACGGCCTTGCCGTCTCGCCACACATGGGTGACGGGGTTGTGGAAGCCGGGCTGCCCTTCGCGTGAGCCGAACAGCCCCGGCGGGATGGGCCCATGGGCGGCCACGCCACCCTTGTGCTTGAAGATGCGGCCGTATCCCTCTTCCCAATCGACGGCGATGGCGATGGCCTGGCGCAGCTTGCGGTTGCGTACCTGCTGCTCGGGGGTGTCGCCCTTGCCGACCACCGGATCGAGCATGTTGAATCCCAGGTACCAGTTGCTGATATCGGTCATCAGCGGGAACTGGAAGCCTCGCTCCTCATAAAGGCGCCGGATGTCATCGGAGTCGTCGGCGTCGGCACGAAAACTCACCCCGTACTCGGGGCGCTCGATCTCCGGCACATCGAGGAAGCCCTGCTTGAACTTGTCGCGCCGAGGCACCGCTTCCTTCTCGATGGTCACGTACAGCGTATCGATGAAGGGCATGGGCTTGCCGCAGTCGTCGAGCAGCCCGGCGGGCTTGTCCTCAGGCATGCCCTCGCATGGATAGGGCTCACCGCGGTAGTTCGGGTTGCGCACCATCACATGGCGCCGGTCCCGCACGAACTCCTTCATCATGTAGGGCCCGGTGCCCACCGGCCACTGGTTGAGCGAAAGGCCGTTTTCGCTCATGCCCTCTTGGGCATAGAAGGCATCGGCCTCCCAGGGGATGGGCGCGAGAAACGGCATGGCCATCCAGTAGCTCCACTGCGGGTACTTGCCCTTGAGCCGGATGCGCCAGGTGTACTTGTCGGGTGCCGAACTGCCCTCGAGCGGGAATTTCCGGAAGTCCAGGAAGGGTTTGTCGCGCGCATCCTCCGGCAAGCCCGCCAACAGCTTGACGTCTTCGGCCTTGATGCGATCGGCGTATTCGCGCATGCCGATGACGTAGTCGGCGAAGATGGCGAACACAGGTGCCTCGATGCGTGTGGTGGCATGGCGCTTGAGCGCGTAGACGAAGTCCTCGGCGACGAGTTCACGCGTGCCCTGGTGTTCGAACTCGAACGGCGAGCGGCGATCGCCGAGCTGCTCACGGCTGAGTTGCAGATAGCGGCTGCGTCCCTGGTCGTCCTTGGCGAAGGCCGGATGGGGCTGGTAGAGGACGCCCGGGCGTATGCGCACGTCGTAGACGCTCTGCGCGATCAGTTCGGGCGGCGCATCGGCGGGCAGCACCTTGCCGTCCTTGTCGAGGTAGGTGGGCTTGGCCACCTCGGCCGCTGACTTCGGAACCAGCGTGTAGGGCCGCTTGAGGTAGTGGTACCCGTAGGGCGGCTCGTAGATCTGGAAGGTGTAGGCCGACTCGGGGTTGGCGTAGGACGCTGTGGGGTCGAGGTAGCGAGGCGAGCGCTCATCGAACGTGTAATACAGCGTGTTGCGCTGCGCAGCGTCGGCCGGATAGGGGCTGTTGTTGCACCCACCCGCCGCGACGGCGACGAGCAGCGCCAATGCCAGGTGCCAGGCCCTGGACAAGTGAAAACCGCGCATGCGGGAGCACTCCTGGTGCGGGCAGTCGGCCGCGCGGGGTGGCGCTGCCAGTTGCCGGAAAACGAGCGCCCCGACCGGCCTGCGCTCATGACGCCAGCCCTTCGAGGCGAAGCGTGGATTCTATGCCGCCCGCCGCCCGGGCGACCTCGGGGTTGGCCCGGGGCCACCCACCCCTTCACTTGCGGGGTGGTGCGACCGCCTGGCCCGAGACATCAGTGCCCACCCCAGCCCACCAGTACGTCGCGGCCTTGCACCACCAGCTCGACTCGGGCGCCGACCGGCAGACACACCTTGGTGCGCACATGCCCGAAGGGCAACCCAGTGAGAACGGGCACCGGGCACACCTGCCGCACATGGGCTACCGCTCGTTTCAGTGTATAGCCGCGGTCCAGCGGCGACATACGGTAGTCGGTGAACGCGCCCAGCAAGACCGCCTTCTGGCGCTCCAGCACGCCGGCCTGGTGCAGCTGAAGCAGTGCGCGCTCGATGCGGTAAGGGTGTTCGTTGACGTCTTCGAGAAAGAGGATGCCGTTGCGCAGCTTGGGCCAATACGGCGTGCCCAGCAGTGACTGCACAACGGCGAGGTTGCCACCCCATAGCACACCGCGCGCCTGCAGGCCGTCATAACCCGGCTCGGTACGGAAACCTACCGCCTCGAGCTCGCCCGCCATCGCCTCGCGCAGACAGTCGCGCGTCACGTCGTTGACGCCGCCCTCGTCGTCGGCGGGCCCGAAGTCTTCAGCCGCCATCGGACCGTGCCAGCTGCGCGCACCGGTGCGCGCCAGCAGGCCCAATTGCAGTGCGGTGAGGTCGCTGTATCCGACCCAACGCGTGCCCTGCTCCACTGACCGCGCGAGGCGCCCCCAGTCGATCCGGTCGAGCAGCCGCGTCAGGCCATAGCCGCCGCGGCTGGCCATGGCCACCGAGGGTGCGGCGTCGGCGACGCGATGCAACGTGGCCAGTCGCGCGTCGTCATCGCCGGCAAACCGCTGATGGCGCGCACGCACGCTCGAGTCGATGCTCACGTCGAAGCCCAGCGCGCCCAGGCGCCGCCGCGCGCGGGCCACGGCACCCAGTCGCAGCTCGACGCCTGCGGCCGCGTAGATGATGAGGCTGTCCGTCATGAAGATCCCGGTTCGTCGTGCATCGGCAACTCGCATGCGTCGCCCGTCGGTATGGGCTCATCACCGGGGTCATCCGGCACGGGCAACTGGGCATCGCGCTCGGCTCGCTGCAGGGCGCGACGCTGGGCGAAGAACTCGCGCAGCATCTGTGCACTGGCATCTGCCAGCACCCCCCCCTGCACCACGGTGTGGTGGTTGAGCTGCGGCTGGGCGAACAGATCGACTACCGAACCTGCGGCACCCGTCTTGGGGTCGAATGCGCCGAACACCACCCGCTTGAATCGCGCGTGCATGATGGCCATGGCACACATGGCACATGGCTCCAGCGTCACGTAGAGCTCGCAATCGGGCAGGCGGTAGTTCTCGAGCAGGTGCGCCGCGTGCCGCATGGCCACGATTTCGGCGTGCGCCGTGGGGTCGTGCGTGGTGATGGGGCGGTTGTAGCCGGTGGCCAGCACCTGCCCCTCGCGCATGATGACCGCACCTACCGGCACCTCGCCGGCCAGCTGCGCATTGAGCGCCTGGTCGAGCGCAATGCGCATGGCGCGTTCATCTTGGGGGTTGATCACGGTGAACTCCGCGGCATCACCGTGATTGTGACCTACACCGCGCCCTCGCCCCCCCCCGCTTAGCCTGCGGCGACCGCAGCGGACGCCGAAAACTATCGCGTGGCTCGCCTCATCGCAGATTCATGCAGTTCGCGTAGTAGGCAATGGTGGCGGGCCAGTCGCTGAAGATGCCCTTCACGCCGACCTGCTTGGCCAGCACGTCGATCACCGTCATCACATCGCCCTCGCGCTGGATCGCGGGGTCGATGCCCTGGTAGTAGTAGCCGTTGTTGCCATCGGCCAGGATGCCCGAGCGCTCGAGCGTCCAGGTGATGATGTCCAACCCGGCAGCGCGTGCATTGTTGGCGTACTCCGACGGCACGATCTTGCCGGATCCGTCGAGCGCCAGCAGGGCGAACGTCGGCGGCGCGACGATCTGGATGCCCTGCGCCTTGTATTCGACAAGCTCGGCCGCGCTGGGCAGATCCGCCACGACGTTCGCATCGTCCAGGTAGACCGCCTGCCGCCCGAAACTCGGGGTGGCCTGCACCCAGTACAGCACATCGTTCTTGTCGAACGACTGCGGCCACACCTTCGAAGGCGGCACCTTGGCGGCCACGTACTCGTCGATCATCTTCTGCGCGTAAGCCTGCTGAGTGAAGCCCTCGAACGGCATGGGCACGGCAGGGCTCTTGAGCTCGGGGGTCATCTTGACACCGAGCTTCTTGAACAGTTCGATGCTCTCCTTGTGCGACATCAGGGTGCCACTGGTCGGGCCCGAATAGAGATCGGTGCGCCAGTTGGCCGTGCCTGCCATGTACTCAGCCACAGTCAGCGCACGGGGATTGAAGGCATCCATCTTCCCGCGCAGGGACTTGAACTCAGCCAACGTCAGTTCGCTGGTGCGGCACTCGGCGCTGGCCGGTGTCACGAGGTTGCCCGCACCGTCGAACGTGGCCGGTGTGAAGGGCTTGACACACTTGGCCGCCAAATCGGTGGCCAGGATGTTGGTGGTGGTGTGGAGATCGTTCTGCGCGTGGCGGCAGACGAGTTCCTTGTCCTTGGTGAAGGTAACGTCGCACTCGACGATGCCGGCACCCGATCGCGAGGCTGCCTCGTAGGACTCCTTGGTGTGCTCCGGGAACTGCATGGCCGCGCCGCGATGTCCGATCGCGAAGTCGCGTCGCGTGAAGATCGGTCGCGACAGGCAGGACTGCAACTGTGTCTTCAGTGCGCCGTCGCTCATCTCGTTGACGAGGAAGAACGGGCGTGGCCCCATCTGCGCAACGCCCGCTGTCTGGGCGCTTGCAATGGCTGGCATCGTGCTGGCGATAAACGCCAAGCCTATGGGAAGAAGAATTCGGCGCATCGAGGCTCCTCCATGGAAGGGTGGACTGGAAGTCCAGCACCTTAGGCACGCCCGATGACCGCGCCGTGACCTCGCGTTGACAGCTCGGCATTTGCACCGAGCATGGGCACCCGCTAGACGGTCATCGACGGCCTTTGTGACAGCGCTTCGCGCCAACGCATCAAGTGCGCGTGCTCAGATGCGTCAGGCCGGAACTTGACGATCCGTGCGAAGTCCACTGCCACGGCTGCCGTGATGTCGGCAATGCTGAAGCGATCGCCCGCGACGAATGCCCGGTTCGACAGGCACCCGTCGAGCACCGCCATGAACTGCCGCAGCCGCAGCAGCCCGCGTTCAGCCAGCGCCGGAATCTGCTCGTAACCCATGGGGCCCGGCAACGCGCGCCCGGCCATGGCAGGCGAGCTGTTGCGCAGCGCCTCGGCCACGGCCAGCAGGCCCTCGAACTCGGCGCGCCAGTGCCAGCTGGCCACCTCCGCCTTCTCCAGCGGCGTGGTACCCAGCAGAGGGGGATCGGGGCGCACCGCCTCGGCCCAGGCGATGATGGCGGCGTTGTCGGTCAAAACCACACCCTCTTCGGTGCGCAAGGCAGGCACCGTGCACAGCGGGTTGATGGCGCGGTAGGCGTCGCCCAACTGCTCGCCGCCGCGAAGGTCGATCTGCACTGTTTCATGCGCAATCGCCTTTTCCGCCAGCAGGATGCGTGCGCGCCGCGGGCTCGGGGCGGTGGCGCAGTCGTAGAGCGTGATCGTCATGGCAGCACTCCTGCAGTGACACCGGGCTCAGGTGAGCTTGTCCTGGGTTCGGGTCTCGAAGTCGACGGCGTCGTGGCGTTCGTGCAATTGGGTTTCAGGCGGTCCCCACAGCCGGTTGACCATGCGACCGCGCCGCGCGGCCGGTCGTTGCGCAATGCGGTCTGCCCACTCCACGACATGCCGGTACTCCTGCACCTGCAGAAACTCGCCCGCCTCGTACAGCTGCCCCTTGGCCAACGCGCCGTACCACGGCCAGATCGCGATGTCGGCGATGGTGTAGTCGGCGCCCGCCACATAAGGCACCTCGGCCAGCCGGCGGTCGAGCACATCGAGCTGACGCTTGACCTCCATGGCGAAGCGGTCGATCGGATAGCGCCATTTGGCCGGCGCATACGCATAGAAGTGGCCAAAGCCGCCGCCCAGGTACGGCGCACTGCCCATCTGCCAGAACAACCACGACAGGCACTCGGCGCGCGCCGCAGCCTCGTTGGGCAGCAGCGCCCCGAACTTCTCGGCGAGGTACACCAGGATCGACCCGGATTCGAACACGCGCACCGGCTGCGGTCCGCTGCGGTCCACCAGGGCGGGGATCTTGCTGTTCGGATTGACGGCGACGAAGCCACTGCCGAATTGGTCGCCCTGCTGGATGCGGATGGGCCACGCGTCGTACTCGGCGCCCGCGTGACCCAGGACCAGCAATTCCTCCAGCATCACCGTGACCTTGACCCCGTTGGGAGTGGCCATCGAATACAACTGCAGCGGGTGGCGGCCGACCGGCAGTTCGGCTTCGTGGGTGGCTCCGGCCGTAGGACGGTTGATCGACGCGAAGCTTCCGCCGGCATCGACAGGCGGGGACCAGACTCGGGGTGGGGTGTAGTCGGCAGGGTTATCCATGCCGCCATTCTGCGGGCAGTGGTGACGCTGGGCGAGCCATGCTTCGCATGGCCACACAGGCGGCTGGCCCGCGCGCACGACCGTAGGTGGAACCTGAGCCGAGTCCGCCGCTCGAACACACGTTATCGCGGTCTTGGTACCAGCACTTCGCGCCCCTGGGCATCGTGCTCCCACCGGTAGTGACGCGCGACGAACGCCGCGTCGATGGGCACGCCTTGCCCCGGGCCCACCAGGCTCGCGTCGATGCGCACGCCGTCGGGCTTGCCCGTGGCCAGATCGACCACCAGCAGGGCCTGGAAGCGTTCGTCGCTCGCCCAGTCCCGACCATCGCCGGCCAGCACGAAGCGGGTACGTCCGGGAGACAGGGCGATCGCCGGCGAGTTGCTGGCGTTCATCTCGACATCACCCTTGACCTTGCCCTGGTGCCACCAGGGCTCGACGGGCCGGGTGGCCAGCGTGCCGACATCGAGAACGACACGGTGGCGCAAGTACAAGAGCCGGCCACCTGCCAGCCGAAGGTTCGGCGGCGAGTCGATGCGGTCGAGCCCGTAGCCGGTGCTCTGGGGTCCAGGCTGCCCGTTGGCGGAATCGAGCCATTGCAGCGCGCTGTCGCTCGCCTGCGGCGCCAGTTCACGAACCTCGGCGTGATCACCTTCATCGACCACCAGGTGATAGCGCATGCCGCTGGCCAGCAGGAGCGCCGGCCTGGGCGCGTCCGGCAACTCGAGCACTTGAAAGTGCCGCTCGCCCAGGCCAGGCACGGCCACGTTTCGTCCCCGATGGCTGATCGAGTACTCCCGCATGCGCTGGGTACCGAAGGGGTTGCCGGTTCGCATGAAGAGCCCGCCGTCACCGATGCGCTTCGCGTGCTGGGTGATGACAAACGAACCGACTCTGCGCTCGGCTGCGTCGTCAGCCGAACCGGCGGCGTGCGCGTGATCGGTCGCGGCTGCGAACAGAAGGAGCCAGAGGGATGGCGCGCCAGCAAGGCGCCACAACGTGCCGCGGGGCTCGGCGAAGCACCCACGCGCAGACGGCGACCGGCCCGAATTGCTCATTGCATCGTCTCCAGAAGACTCGTTGCGGCCCACAACGGCCGTGGACGGCGCGCCGCGTCGCTGTAGCGCACCCGGCCTTCGCATGGGCCCATCCCTGCGGCGAGCGGCCCCGGGACGGCCCGCACATCATCCCCCGACCCGAACTCGGCGTGCTGCATTGAAACAATGGTGTCGCAATGCCTGAGCAGAATCGTGCGAGGCCGCGCGCCCGCCGGTCGATCTGAACCCAGGAGTCCCTCACGATGATCAAGCCCTTTGCCGTCATCGGCATCGCCGCACTGGCTGCCGGATGCGCCAGCCAGACCCCCAGCAGCACGCCGGCCCCGGCGGCAGCCAAGACCGCCGCCGCCAAGGTTCCGCAGTGCTACTCCGGCGATGCCGGACGCTTCTACAACGTCGGCGAAAAGACCACACTGGCAGGGCTGGAGGTCGCATGCACGGCCACCTCCGACGGCAAGAACGGTCAGTGGATGTCGGCCAAGCACGCCAAGTAGCCTTCAACAGCGTGTGGCGCACGTAGCCCGGCGAGCCGGGCCTCGGTCGACGCCCGGGCATCGCGCCTTCATGCCCCTAATGCGTAGAACGCCATGGCCGGGCTGCGGATATCGAGCCGCTCGAAGCGACCGAACCCCGCCTGCTCGGCCAGCGCCCTCGCCCGACGCTCGCCCCAGCACGCACCCAGACCCGGTCCACCCATGGCCAGGCTCTGCGGCACGCAGTGCAGGCACGAGATGCCATAGAGCATGCGCGCGAACGGGTTGCCAAAGTTTTCCTGAAGCGGTCAGGCTCCAGTCCGGCTACGGTCGCGCCCGGGAACGCCTGTGCCAGCGCGATAGGCACCACCCCCACGCCGCAGCCGATGTCGATCGCGCGCCCTCCGGCCATTAGTCGCTCGGCCACGCCTGGCACCGAGGGCAACCAACTGCGCACCAGCCGGTTGTTGTACACGGCGCGATTCATCGCCGCCAGCGCCTCGGGCAACTCCGTGCCGTACTCTGCAAAGCCCACGCCTGCCCCGCTGCGAAACGCAGGCTCGAGTTGCGCAATGGCGCCGGCGATCGAAGGCAGGCCCCCGAAAAGCCCAGCCAGCCAGCACTCCGACGTGCGATCGGTCAGAAACTGGGCATGTTCATCCGGCAGCTCGAAGGCGCCCGTCGCAGGATCGTAGTCCACGTAACCGGCGCCAGCCATGCCGGCGAGCCACTCCTCGGCGTAGCGCGGGGCGATTTGGGCGCGCTGTGCCAAAGCCTCGAACAGCTGCAGGCGACTGCCCAGCAGCACCAGCGATGCGGCCATCGTGGTGGCCACATCCCCGACCATCTTCAACGTGAAGGAATTGGCGCGCTGCTTGTCCATCTGGGCACTCCATTCTGGATCCGCGACCGTTAGGCTCGGCCGCAAGCCGAATCGCGAACGTACCGGGTTGACCACGGTTCGGCATGGAGTCCAAGCGATCGTGGCACCTCAACGGCCGAGGTTCCGCCGCGGCAGCGCAATGCCAGATTTCGAACGCGCTCGTAGAAATCGGCATCATTCAGCGATCGGTGCAGCCGGTATGGTGCGTGCTCATGGGCCTGCATCCGCGGGCCTGGACACACCGAATCATGGCCACGATCAACGACATCACATTCATCGACACCCTGGCGGCCGCGCCTGTCTCCGTTGCCTCAGGAATCGAACGGACGATTTGCAGCCCGGACCTGTGCGGCTCGAAGAACCTCATCGCCTACCGCCGCACGATTTCCGCGGGGCGCAGCCTGAGCGTAGAGGCCGGCGACAACTACCATCTGCTGTACGTCATCGAGGGCGCGGCAGACGGGCAGATCCGCTTCGGCGGCGACTCGCACGCAGCCGACGAAGGTGCCGGCGTGTTGCTGGTGCCAGGCGAGTCGGCCTCCATCCACGCGCAGGGCTCAAACCTCGACGTGCTGCACCTGGTGACGCCCAAGCCCCCTGCAGCGGTCGAGAACGGTCTGCCTGGCGGACCGGGCTACTTCTTCAACCGCGGCACGTTGCGGGCGCTGGCTGACTCCAGCGGCGGCCGGGTGCGCCGCTTCTGCGTGGAGTCCAGCGTGCGCTATCCGGACGGGCGTCGGCTGACGCAGACCAACGCGATACAGGCGGGCGAGATGCACTACAACGCCGGCGGCGCGTCGCCCTATCACCTGCACAAGCCGACCGAGGCCAATCCCGACGGCGCCGCCCACTGCTACATCACGTTCAAGGGACGCGGCAAGGTCGACGTCGGCGAGACCTCCCAAGTCATCGAGCCGGGCACGCTGGTCTATTTCCCCTCTGGCATCCCTCACCAGCTCAACGCCTGGGAGGGCGCGCTGGACTACTTCGAGATCCAGGCATGGCGCAGCTTCAAGACCGACATCCTGAGCAACGATCCGCTTGGCCTGAAGTGGTTCTACGTTGGCGAAGGCGCTGACGAGCCCAAGGTCGAGTGGAACCAGAGCTGAAGGCCGGCCGCGGAAAGCGGCTGGGCTGAGGCGCGCCTGCGCGCGACGAAGTGGTTGTCACTCCCACTCTTTTTGTCTGTCAACAGGCGGGTGCTGTTCATAGGCAAGACTCGCGATTTGGCCGCGTGGCAGAGGGTCGATACCGACATCTCTGCCGTCGCGATCTTGGCCTCGCGCGGGGCAAAGATCTGCCGATTCCAGGCATGAATGGCGGGAATCGGCGTCGGAGGATCTGTGGCCGACCCGTTAAGCAGCAGTATGTCGGTGTCGAATGGCCACTTTGCCGCGCGATGACGGTAGTTCCGCGCGGGCTGACGGTATTGCGGTCTGAATCACCTTCGTCACTCGCGTTCGCCTTACAATATTGATATTTGTAAGGCGCATGCCATGAGTGAATCCACCATTACCGCGAAAGGCCAGACCACCGTGCCCGCGGACATCCGGACACTTGTCAATGCCAAGCCCGGCACGCGGCTGGTCTGGTCGGCGATGCCCGACGGCACCATCATCGTCCGGGCCAAGACCAAGTCCATACTCGACATGGCCGGCATGCTCAAGGCACCCAAGGGCAAGCATGTCAGCGTCGACGACATGAACCCCTGGCGCTGACTTCGGCACGATGCCAGCTCTCGACACCAACGTCCTGGTGCGCTATGTCGTCCAGGACGATTCCTCGCAACTGGCCGCCGCCAAGCGCCTCATCGGCCGCTGTGTCGCAGAAGGCTCGACGCTGTTCGTCCCCGATACGGTCGTGCTCGAGTTGGAATGGGTGCTGCGATCCAGCTTCGCATTCCGCAAAGAAGAGGTGCTGATGACCCTGTCCAGCCTTTTTTCGGCGGCCGAGTTGACGTTCGAGTCCGAGCGCCCGCTCGAGATCGCGCTGCAGTTGTTCCGTGAGGGATCCGCCGACTTTGCGGACTGCCTCCACGTCGCGTTGGCCACGCAGGCTGGCGAGCAGCCGCTGTGGACTTTCGACAAGGGGGCAGCCAAGGTCAGCGGAGCGCAACTGTTGGCCAAGGCTTGAATCGCGAAGTGACCAAGGAAACGTCGGCACCGAACGCCTTAAGTGGTTGTCGCATCGAGACTTTGTGACGAACTTTTTACCGTCACGACACTCCCGCTCGGACGCGCCGCGTCAGTGCGCATCCACCGTCTGCTCTTCGGCTTCCTTCCACGGCCTGATCTTTGCGAGCGTCTTCGCGAGGCTCGCCTTCGCGACCTCGGTGTCGTAGTCCGCCTGCAGGCGCAGCCACCAGCCGTCGGTGAGTCCGAAGAAGCGGCACAGCCGCAGATCGGTGTCCGCGGTGATGGCACGCTTGCCGGCGACGATCTCGCCGATGCGCTGCGCGGGCACATCGATCTCCTTCGCCAGCCGGTAGTTGCTCATGCCCAAGGGCTTGAGGAACTCCTCGGCGAGCATCTCGCCGGGCGACACCGGTTTGAGTTTCCTGCTCATCTCTCTTTGCCTCAGTGATAGTCCACGATCTCGACGTCTTCGGCATCGCTGCCCGTCCAGCGGAAGCAGATGCGGAACTGATCGTTCACCCGCAAGCTCCACTGGCCCGCGCGATCGCCCTTCAGCTGCTCGAGCCGGTTGGCCGGCGGCGCGCGCAGGTCTTCGATGTGTCGCGCCAGGTCGAGCTGCTTCAGCTTGCGCAGCGCCGGGCGCTCGATGTTGGCGAAGCGTGCCACCCGGCGCAAGTGAAAGAGCGCTTCGGTGTCGGCACACTTGAACGTCCTGATCGCCACAGGCAAAATAGTATTGCGAGGCGTGATTAACGTCAAGCGTGATTATCGATGAGCCCAGTCGCCGCGCACAAGTGGGCGTTCGCGCCGCGTTTTCGCCGGCATGCCTTCGGCTGGCGCTCGCAGCCTGCCGTGCAGCGCGTTCGGCAAGCCGTGGCCGAGGTCCAGATACTCGCGAAGAAGGACCCGGCGCTCGCCGCCGGCGGTGCGGTCCTGTTCCTCGAGAAGGTGTCACCGGCGCTCGTGCGGGTCAATAGTTCCTCCGGCGCCATCGGCACCGCGGTCAATCACGCGATCGACCGCCAAGAAGCCGATCGCCGCGTCGCTGGGAACACGAACGATCCCGAAAGCTTCATGCGACGGCCGCTGTACGGCGCGTGTCCGCCGCAGCCACACATCTCACCAGAAACGCGCTGCTCGCACGAAAACTCCGCCACAGTTAGCGTGCCGAAGCAATGTTCCTCGCCCACGCCCAAGGCGAAGCGGAATCTGATAATCGACGCGATGGCGATATTTGCTGGTCAGTGAAGATCAGGGTTTCTTCCCGACCGGGCCGAAGCCGTGGTGCTCGTTCTCGTAGTCCTCGATCCGCGTGACGAGCACGTCGCGCTCCCTCGCCTGTGCGCTGCCCTCCTCGGCCTGGAAGACACCCCGTAGGTGGCGGAAGGCGCGCTGCAGATCCTCGTCGTTGGGGACCTTTACTCCCACTCTATTGTCAACAGCCGGGCACCTCTCATAGGTAGATCTCGGTCTTCGAGGCCGTTCCGGAAGGTCGATACCGACAAAACTACCGTCGCGGTTCCCACCGGAACTGGCGCCCCGTTTCGCCGATCTTGTCCCGTCGAGCCACCCTCGCCTCTCGCCACGGAGCTCTTGGGCTCAAGCGGGACCAACTTGACGGTATCCGGTGGCAAGTCGCTCGGGTCAATGACGGTATTCCTGGAGTCGGTGACGGTATTGCATCCTCTGGCCGCCCCGCCCGGCCTTCGACCTCGTCCGGGAGTATGACTCACCTCTCAAACGGGGCGGACCATTGACGGTACCAACAGCCGCCGCCGGCCGGTCCCGTCGGTATCAGCGGGCCGTGTGACGGTATGCGGGGCGGCCGTTCTCGGAGGGCCCTGCGCAACTCAAGACCTTAGCGAACGGCGGAGATCGCCCCTCTCTGCTGCCGTTCGCGGTTCCGCGAACAGGCCTGGCAGTCCAGACTTGGCCGCGAGCAGCGCAGGATGCTCGCCTGTGGCCTTCCACGTCAGGCCGCAGGCAGCCACCAGCAGCGAGCGCACCGGGGCGATGGCGGCGATCAGCTGCCGACGGATGCCCGAGGCCCGGCTCGGTGAGCGTTGAGCACGCTTGGCCGCAATGAGTTCGAGCAGCCGCGTGCGCAGTTCGGCTGCCCGGTCTTCGTCCTGGGCCAGCTCAGCCAACTCTTGCAGCAGCGGCTGGTACTGCCGCGACCAGTCGATGGCCAACACTGCGTCGTCGGCGCATTGGCGCCAGAGATCGGCGGCGCGGCGCTGGAACATGAGGATGAACTGGTCGGTGGCCGTCAGCAGGCAGTAGCGCAGGAAGCAGGCCATTTCGACGGTCCGTGCCCGCTCCTTGATGCGCTCGCTGATCGACGGTGGCCGTGTGGCCATGCGCCGGGCGTAGCGGCGCACGAGCGCATCGTTGAGCTCGCCCAGGTATCGATCCAGGCCCAGGCCGTTGAGGAAGGTGATGCGCTCGAGCACTTCGGCGATCTGGCGCGTGGAGTGCTTGGCCGGCGCGCTCCACAGCCAGCTCTGGCAGTGCTGGCCGTCCGGCCGGGTGGCAGCCACAGCAGCGGCCCACTGCTTCAAGGCAGTGGCCGACACCGTGGCCCGGATGAACGCGGCCGTGGCGGCCTCGAGGTCGGCCGGTGCGGCCGCCACCAGCGCCCGGATGGCGCGCTCGTGCACGATGATCAGCCTGTGCTCGTACAACCAGTGCCGGGCCCGCAGCAGCAGCCGCTCGCGGTCGGCGGTGTGGGCCACCTCGTCGCGCAAAATGCGCACCAGTGCGCGGCGCTGGTGTTCGCTCATCCAGGCAAAGCCCAGGACCTCGCAGGCCTGCTGCTGGTGATCGAACAAGGTCCGGCCGCGCGAATACAACGCCCGCAGCGATGCCAGATCGGGCGTGGCGATGTCCAGCGTCTGGCCCAGGTGCCGCAGCAAAGCAACCGGCACGGCGCGAACGCTGTTCAAAGGCCGCCCGCTCATGCGCACGAAACCGATGTGCAGCGCCAGGCCCAGCTTGTGGTGGTCGCCCCTGCGCCGTTCGATCAGCTCCCGCTCGGCGAGGCTGAAGGTGAAGAAGGCCTGCAGCTCGAACGGGCTGAACTCACGCGGCAGCTCACGCAGGCCCAGGTACGGTGGGTGCCAGCCCTGCATCGCCGCCGCTCCCCACGAGTCGAAAGGCAACCAAAGATACGCCCAGCTGAACCGAACAGCAAACGCCGCGAAATCAATGACTTACCGCTGAGCACCCGCGCAGTTGCTGGCGATCCGAACCGTCACCTTTTGCACCGAAGTCAAGGGGACCCCGCATCGGTCGGCCGGGCTCGATCAGGATGTGCCGGATGCCGTGGCCCTGCGCTCAGCCGATGAACGCTCGGCTGGTGAACTCCGGGCCGTTGTCGGGGCGCACGGATCGGCCACGGTCAGGCACTTCAAGCGCCGGCCGCTGCCGGCCCATTGATTGCGGAGCCCCGCATGAGATTCTCAAAGTCTACCCGATTGAGATGCCATGTCGTCTACGTCATAACTCGGTCGCGATTCAGCCCGTCATTCCTGGCGTCGTTCTCAGTAGACACCCTGGGCGCGCATCGCGTCGGCCACCTTCACGAATCCAGCGATGTTGGCGCCATCGACGTAGTTGATCGAACCGTCAGAGCGCTTGCCGTGGCGAACGCAGTTGTTGTGGATGTCCTTCATGATGGCGTGCAACCGCTCGTCGACCTCGCCGGCGGACCATGACAGACGCAGTGCGTTCTGCGACATCTCCAGCCCCGAAGTGGCCACGCCGCCTGCGTTGCTGGCCTTGCCAGGTGCGTACAACGTGCGGGCCTTCAGGAAGACATCCACGGCTTGCAGCGTGCAGGGCATGTTGGCGCCTTCGGCCACACAGAACGCGCCGTTGGCCACCAGGGTGGCCGCGTCGAGTTCGTCGAGCTCGTTCTGCGTTGCGCAGGGCAGCGCGATGTCGGTGGGCACGTGCCAGGGCCGCTTGCCGGCCTCGAAGTGCAGGCCGAACTGAGCCGCAAACGCCGACAGGCGTCCGCGCTTGACGTTCTTCAGCTGCATCAGCGCCTGGAGCTTCTCGGTGTCGATGCCATCACGGTCGACGACGGTGCCATCGGAATCGGAGAAGGTAATCACGCGCGCGCCCAGCTCGATGGCCTTCTCGGCAGCGTACTGCGCCACGTTGCCCGACCCCGAGATCGAGACCCGCAGGCCGTCGAAGTTGCGATGGGCGCGGCGCAGCATCTCCTGCGCGAAATACACCGTGCCATAGCCGGTAGCCTCGGGTCGCATCAGGCTGCCCCCGAACGCGATGCCCTTGCCGGTGAACACGCCGCCGGTGTCGTTCGACAGCTTTTTCATCGCACCGGCCATGAAGCCCACCTCGCGTGCACCGACGCCGATGTCGCCCGCGGGCACATCGGTGTTGGGGCCCAGGTGGCGGTAAAGCTCGCTCATCAACGCCTGGCAGAAGCGCATCACTTCGGCGTCGCTCTTGCCCTTGGGGTCAAAGTCGGAACCACCCTTGGCGCCACCCATCGGCAGCGTGGTCAGCGAGTTCTTCAGCGTCTGCTCGAACGCGAGGAACTTCAGGATCGACAGTGTCACCGATGGATGAAACCGCATGCCGCCCTTGTAGGGGCCGATGGCCGAGCTGTGCTGGATGCGGAAGGCGCGGTTCACCTGGGTCTGGCCCCGGTCGTCGAGCCAGGCCACGCGGAACTGGATCACCCGTTCGGGCTCGACGAGACGCTCGAGCAGGGCGTACTCGCCGTACTGCGGGTGGGTTTCGATGAATGGCCACAAGCTGACCATCACTTCCCGGACGGCTTGCAAAAACTCGGGCTGGTGAGGGTCCCGCCGCGCCACTGCGGCCAGGAAGTCGTCGAGATGGGCGAATTTCAAAGCGGTCTTCTCCGGTCGAAAGGAATGGGCGCGCGCCCATTTGTCGGGCGCTGCACACCAACCGCGTGCCCTCTGAGATTTTAGGGGACCCGGCATGCACCATCCTGCCCTGACCTTGTGGCACTGCGCAGGTGCAGTGAAGCGATTTGCCGTCGGTGCATGCCAATGCCCTAGCTAGCCCCGGAGCTTGCGGAAACACCCATGACAAAGTGCTGGTTGGATGACCCAGCCACGAGGGAGATCTCGTCTTGAGCGGGCCTCTGATGAAACGGGCTGCAGGTCCCGCTGAGTTCGCCAAGCCGGTGCTTCACCTGTGCCCGCCCATGGTGGCGTTCGCGACCGGGCTGCCATGGGTCAGTCCATTTGGAGTGCTCATTCATTCTTCTGCAATACGCCTACGCCCCAGTGCGACATGCACTCCAAGATTTGCGTGAAGCACCCTGCGGCAATAAACTTTAGCCATGAGTTTTACCCTGTCCCTAGCCGCGTTCGGCGGTGCATTCAGCGAGGCGGCATTCTTTGCTGCCGTGTCGCTGTGCACGCCGCAGTTGCGTGCCGGGATGGGGACTCACACCCGTCAGCCGGCCGCACATCCTTAGGCCCGGCGATCACCTCCACACCAGTTGCGCAAACCTCAGATCGCCGGGCTCCCAGCCCGCGCGTAGATGCGTGTCTCCGACCCGGAGGCACTCAGCTTGACACTGAAGGAACGCCCCGTGGAAGTGACCACCCTCGAGCGCACGCTCACTGAACTGGACCATGTCCGCCTCCTGAACCTGCTCCGCCGCGATGCACGCGGTGACGGTTCACCGCATCAAGTCCGTGCCATCGAAGACGTCTTGGAGGCCTCCGCGCTCGTGCCTTCGCGCGAGGTGGCACCCGACGTCGTGACGATGTATTCGAAGGTCCTGCTGCAGGACACCCAGACCGGCCAGCGAAACACGCTGACCCTGTGTTACCCCGCGGATGCCGAGCCGGCGGTTGGATTCGTGTCTGTGCTGTCCCCGGTCGGCAGCGCTTTGCTCGGCCTGCGGGTCGGCAGCATGGCCCGCTGGTCTACCCCTGCTGGCGATGAAAGGGCGGCCGAGATTCTGGCCATCCTCTTCCAGCCCGAGTCGAGCGGCGACTACGCGATGTAGCCGCCGCGTGCAGTCTGGCGGCTGCACACCACGATCGTGGCGACGGCGGGCCTGAACTCCACCTCCGGGGCGATGCACATCGCTCCGTAGGCACACGCTCGTCTGCCGCCTGTCGGAACACGACTGTTCTCGAGGAGACACAGATGACGTCATTCAAATCCATTCTGGCGGCAACCGATTTTTCGGTTGACGGAAACAATGCAGTGCGCCGCGCGGCGCTGTTGGCGCATGAGCACGGAGCCCGCCTTCACATCCTGCACGTTCTGAATGCGGCAGGCTGCAAGCCGCTGCGCGACTGGTTCTCACCGACCTTGGACTTCGACCTCAAGGCCGCACAGGCGCGCGACGCGCTCCGGCGCCTGTCCGTCGAGATATCGGGTGCCTACGACTTGACCGCCAGTGTCGAGGTCATCGTCGGCGACACGTTCGAGACGCTGATGCAGGCGTCGGAGCATGTCGACCTGGTGGTGCTCGGACGACGGGGTCACGGCCGCTTCAAGGGATTGCTCGTCGGCAGAACCGTCGATCGCATGCTCCGAATCGGCGGGCGTCCTGTCCTCGTCGTCAAGACATCGGTGCATGGGACCTATCGGCGTGTCCTGGTACCCATCGACTTCACGGCCTCGTCGGATGCGGCGATTCGCGTCGCTGGCCGGATGCGCCGCGAGGAAGGCATGCATGTGTTCCACGCCATCAACTCCAAGCGAGAGGCCGTGCTGCGCGATGCCGATGTTCCCGAGCACGTCATCAGGGAGTCGCGCCTGATGGAAGAAGGCGCGGTCAACGCTCGCATGCGTCGCAAGGTCTCCAGACTCGGCCTGGACGGCGCGTCCATGAACTATGCGCTGGCGTACGGCCACCCGGTGCGATCGACCCTGCGTCACGCCCACAGGCTCGGTGCCGACCTCATCGTCACCGGGAAACAGGGTCGTTCAACCTTGGGCAACTTCCTTCTCGGCAGCGTCAGCAGCCGCGTCCTGTCCGAGGCGTCTTGCGACATGTTGATCGTGCCGCGGCCGCTGGACAGTTCTCCGCCGGAGGCTGCGAAAGCGGTTGCGGCTCGACGGAACTCGGAGCGCTACATCGACAACGCGGCCCTTGCCCAGAGCGCGGCAGCGCATGCCGGGGCCTTGACTCATGACCATTGGATCCACAACAAGGCTCGATTCGTGTCGCGGAGATCGTCATGAGGCTGATGCAAATGCCGTGGACCGCGCTGTTGGACATGCAGCCGCAGAGGAGTCACCAGATCGCATGGTTCGTCTACGGATGGGTCGAGCGCGAACACGTCCTGAACGTGACCGCCTGTGCGGATTGGTGGATGCGAGCGCTTGGGCTATCGACGGCTCAGGTTAAGGCCTCTCCGCAGGGTACTCGGAACACTGGTGCGCAGGCCGAGCCCCAGGTGATGGTCCACGACAGTGGCCGAGCCGAAACCCATCGCCGCGGATCTCGGCGTCGACTGGAGTCGCTCCCATGAAAATCTCTTCAACCGCACTCAAGGCAAAGCGCTCCTGTGCAAGCGGCTACCGCTGGTTCGCCCGGCGATTCAAGAGTCCGGCCGAGTACCAGAGCGTGATCGACGCACTCGTCGCCGACGGACGCGTCGACGACGCCTGCTGGCTGCTTGAGCAGTTCGGCCCCATCAAGTCCGTTCTCGTGGTCGATGCCATTTCTGCGCATGCCTTCGTCTATGCGGGATCGGTCCAGGTGCGTGGCGAGGTGGATGTCGACGCCATGCTTCGCACGGGGGGCTCGTTGAAAGCAGGCGGCAGCATTCGCGCCGGCAATGCGATCTGGATCGGCAACGATCTGCACGCCGGTGCTGGCCTGCGCACACTCGGATCGTTGCGCACCGGCGGCGACCTGGTCTCGTCCTGGAGCGTCGAGGTGCACGGCGCCCTGACGTGCGGCGGCGACCTGCGGGTCCGCGGAGCCTTGGCCTGTGGGGCGGCGATGCGTGGCGAGGGTTCGACCGTGGTGGCCGAGGACCTCGAGGTCAACGGCATGATCCATTGCGAAAAGAGCCTGCAGGTCGGCGGCGATCTGGTTTGCACGGAAGGTCTGCGCGCCGGGCACGGGATCCAGGTCGGCCAGTCGATTCGCACCGGCATGCACATCGACGCCGGCTGGGGCATCGTTGCCGGATCGGACATCACGGGCGAGGGTGCCATCCGGGCCGGCGAGTGCATCGTGAGCGGCGGCAGCGTCCGGGCGGGCGCCGGCTTCAGCCTCTACGCCGGGCTGAGTGTCCGCCGCGATGCATGGCCCTCGTGTGGGCGTGTGGTGTCGCGGACGCGCCCCGAGAATCTGCTCAGCGGCTTCTGGGACCGCGTTCCTTGCGGAGCATCTGCATGATCGCCCCGTTCGGACCCATCCTCGTGGCGACCGATTTCTCCGGGCATGCCCGCCATGCCGCCGCGAGGGCGGCGCGCCTGGCACACGACACCCATTCGGCGCTGACACTGATGCACGTTCTGCCTGCGCAGCCGGTGACGAAGGTCCGCAAATGGCTGGGTGCCTCGAGTGCGCGTGAGCGGAAGGTGTGCGACGAAGCGCGCCGGCAACTGTGCCAGCTCGCCTCGGAACTTACCAGCGTGCGGCGCGTCGAGTTCGACATCGAGGCTGCTGCCGGCTCCGCCCCGGACGAGATCGTGCGGGCGGCCGATCGCGTGGATGCGCGGCTGTTGGTCTTGGGTGCACGCGGCGCCGGATTCCTGCGTCGCCTGGTGCTGGGCACCACCTCGCAGCGCCTGGTGCGCCGCACGGACCGACCCCTGCTGGTCGTGCGGCAGACGGCGGCTCGGTCGTACCGGCGCGTGCTGGTGGCGGTCGACTTCTCACCTCGGTCGCGCCATGCCTTGAACCTCGCGCAGCGCGTTGCGCCAAACGCGAAGCTCGTGATCCTGACGGTGTTCGAGGTGCCGTTCGAGGGGAAGATTCGCTTTGCCGGCGTCGATGACGCGACGTTCGAGATCTATCGCAAGCGAGCGCGCGCGGAAGCGCTGCGACAGCTGCACGCACTGGCCCACGAGGCCGGTCTCTCGCCCTCGCAGTGGGAGCCCTCTGTGGTGGAGGGGGACGCTTCACGACGCATCGTCGAGCAGGAACAGTCACGCAACTGCGACTTGGTCGTGCTGACCCCGCACGGTCAATCGGCCGCCGCGGACCTGCTGCTCGGCAGCGTGACCAGGCACGTGCTCGTCGAGGGCCATGTCGACGTGCTCTTGTCCACACGAATGCCTGGTCAGCCCATCCGCCCATGGGAGTGAAGATGAACCGGCCCTTCGTTTCGCTGTGTCCCGAGATCACCCGGTCTGACGCGCTCAAGCTGATGGGCTGGCTTGAAGACGAGTGCGTGACCCGCCACCTCAGCGATTCGCGCCATGTCTCCCGGTTCATCGAGCAGGTCATTGATCGGGTTCAGTTGCCCATCCTGACCCATCTGTTCAACCAGGGCGGCCGCTTCTTCATGGTCTGCGACGAGCATGACCGGCCAGTGGGGTTCGTGCGCCTCGTCATGGCGGGACGGGTCTGCGAGATGGTCCTGGTGATCGGCGACCGCGACAACTGGGGCCGTCGGCTCGGAGCCAGCGCCATCCGGGAAGCCATGAAACGCGCCTTCTTCGAGATGCGCGCGGAGCGGCTCGTCGCCAAGGTTCACCGGGACAACGTGCGTTCGCTGAAGGTGTTCCAGCGATCCGGATTCCTGCTCGAAAGCCAGTCCCCTGCCCTGGTGAGCTTTGCAATGACGTCGGAGCGCTATCTCCGGCGCTTGCGCGAAAGCCCCGCAGGTCACACCGACCACATCCACATCGCCGAGACCGATCAGGCAAGGCTCAGGAATCTGATCGCGTTGGACCCGGCGTCGGCCAGCTTCGAGCTGGAGCACGAGATCGAACGCGCCATCGTCGTCGATTCCCGGCAGATGCCTCGGGATGTCGTGACGATGAACTCGCGCGCCTTGCTGCACCTGGACGACGATGCGGTGGAAGTAGCGCTGGTCTACCCGGACGACGCGGACGACGCGGACGACAGCGCCCGCAGGCTGTCGGTCTGTGCTGGGATCGGCACCGCGATCCTGGGTTACCGGGAGGGCGATGCTTTCGACTGGCGACTCCCGGACAGGACCTGCCGCATTCGGATCGGGCGGGTGCTTTACCAGCCGGAGGCTGCGGGGGACCTTCACCTGTAAGCGGATAGGCAGAGCATCCTCTTGCCCGCACCCGTCGCCTTGCCGAGACGCCTGACAGCTGCCCTTCGAGAATGGCGGCTTGGTTGGATGCGGCCGCTCGGCAATCGACATTTGCACCCCGACCGGCATCGCGCCCAGGGTTCAACTCTCGTCCTCGGCCAGCCTTCGTACCGTCAAATCGACTTCTCGATGGACCTCGCGAGCGTCCCAAACGGTCCCGCAGCTACTCTGGTCGAGATGTCAACAATGCGGCCACATCATCAACGAGAACTTGCAACCCTCTGATTTATAAAGACTTTTTTCTGACCGTCACTCCCACTCGATCGTCGCCGGCGGCTTGCTGCTCACGTCGTAGGTGACCCGGTTGATGCCGCGGACCTCGTTGATGATGCGGCCCGACACGCGCTTGAGCAGTTCGTAGGGCAGCTCGGCCCAGTCGGCCGTCATGAAGTCGCTGGTCTGCACGGCGCGCAGCGCCACCACGTAGTCGTAGGTGCGGCCGTCGCCCATCACGCCGACGCTCTTGACGGGCAGGAACACGGCGAAGGCCTGGCTGGTGAGGTCGTACCAGGTCTTGCCCGTGCGTTCGTCGACGGTTCGGCGCAGTTCTTCGATGAAGATGTGGTCGGCACGGCGCAGCAGGTCGGCATATTCGCGCTTGACCTCGCCCAGGATGCGCACGCCCAGCCCCGGGCCGGGGAACGGGTGTCGATAGACCATGTCGTGCGGAAGCCCCAGTGCCACGCCCAGCTCGCGCACCTCGTCCTTGAACAGGTCGCGCAGGGGTTCGAGCAGCTTCAGGCCGAGCGTCTCGGGCAGGCCACCGACGTTGTGGTGGCTCTTGATCGTGGTGGCCTTCTTGGTCTTGGCGCCGCCGGACTCGATCACGTCCGGGTAGATCGTGCCCTGGGCAAGCCATTTCGCACTCTGAAGTTTGCAGGCCTCGGCCTGGAACACCTCGACGAACTCTCGGCCGATGATCTTGCGCTTGGCCTCGGGGTCGGCCACGCCGGCCAGCGCCGCCATGAACTGGGTGCTGGCGTCCACATGAACCACCTTGGCATGCAGGCGTCCGGCGAACATTTCCATCACCATGGCGCCTTCGTTCAGCCGCAACAGGCCATGGTCGACGAAAACGCAGGTGAGTTGCTCGCCGATGGCACGGTGGATGAGCGCTGCGGCCACGCTGGAGTCGACACCGCCGGACAGCCCCAGGATCACCTCGTCGCTTCCCACCTGCTCGCGGATCTTCTCGACGGCCTCGGCGATGTGGTCGCGCATCACCCAGTCGGGACTGGCGGCGCAGATGTCGAGCACGAAACGCTCGAGCAGCGCCCTGCCCTGCAAGGTGTGCGTCACCTCGGGATGAAACTGCACGGCGTAGTAGCGGCGTGTTTCATCGGCCATGCCGGCAATCGGGCAGCTCGGTGTGCTGGCCATCAGCTTGAAGCCCGGCGGCATGGCCGTGACCTTGTCGCCGTGGCTCATCCATACCTTCAGCATGCCGTGGCTTTCGGACGTGCGGTAGTCTTCGATGCCATCGAGCAGCCGGGTGTGGCCGTGTGCACGCACCTCGGCGTAGCCGAACTCGCGATGCGTGCTGGCCTCGACCTGCCCGCCCAGCTGCACGGTCATCGTGAACATGCCGTAGCAGATGCCCAACACGGGCACGCCCAGCTGCCACACCACCTCGGGCGCGCGCAGCTCGTGCTCTTCGTAGGTGCTG
Organism: Burkholderiaceae bacterium; assembly: GCA_013360485.1. GTDB lineage: Bacteria > Pseudomonadota > Gammaproteobacteria > Burkholderiales > Burkholderiaceae_C > Pseudaquabacterium. The sequence goes on from JABWBN010000003.1 coordinate 26,758, forward strand.
GCATGGCTGCCTGACAGGATGACGCCCTTCGGAGCGAACTCCCGGATGAAGTCGGCGGACACGTCGTTGGGGTGGATCTCGCAGTAGACGTGCGCCTCGCGGATGCGCCGCGCGATCAGCTGCGTGACCTGCGAGCCGAAGTCCAGGATGAGGATCTTGTCGTGATTCATGGTGTCACCGATGCAGCGCCCGTAGCGGCGTGGCGCCGGAAGTAGCGGATGGCCAGCGCGGCGCCACAGGCCTGCAGCGCTGCGCAGAAGTAAAAGGGCAAGCCCATGCGCCAGTCACCGGGCGGCAGGTGGGATACCAGGCCGAGCAAAGGCGTGGCCACCATGGGCGCGACGACCGCCATCATGCTGTTGATGGACGCCAGCGAGCCCATCGTCGAGCCCTGGGCGCGGGCGTCGGCGGCGTTGGCGATCAGGCTCTGGATGGCTGCAGCGGCACCCCCGCCGATGATGCCGCCCACGACGATCACCACGTACATCATCCAACCCTCGGTCGCTAGGCCGAACCCGAGGTAGCTCAGCGATCCGGACACCAGGCCTACCGCGGCAAGCGCCTGGGTGCTGAAGCGCGCCAGCATATGCCGCAGCAGCACGCCTTGCACCAATGCCGAGATGGCACCCACGGCAAAGAGCGACCAGCCCACCTCGGCCGGCCCCCATCCGAACTTGAACTTCGTGTACAGCACCCAGCTCGTATGCAGCGTGAACTGCGACAACGCGGCGAGCGCCACCACCACCACCAGCGGCCCCACCCCCTGCAGGCGCGCCAACGTCCCCAAAGCCGCGAACGGATGGACCCGGCTCCAGCGGAAGGGTTGCCGGCGCTCACGGGGCAGCGACTCGGGCAGCACGAAGAAGCCATAAAGCCAATTCACCACTGCAAGCGACCCGGCCACAAAGAACGGCAGGCGGATGTCGATGGCACCCAGCAGCCCGCCAAGCACCGGGCCCAGGATGAACCCGATGCCGAACATCGCGCCCAACATGCCGAATCGCCGCGCGCGCTCCTCCGGTGGGGTGATGTCGGAAACGTAGGCATTGGCCACGGCCGCGTTGGCCTGCATGGCCCCGGAGAACAGGCGTACCGTGATGAGCATCCACAAGGCCGTGGCCAGTGCGGTGACGAAGAAGCTCAGCGCCAACCCGCAGAAGCCAACGAGCAGCACAGGCCGCCGGCCGTAGCGATCCGACAGCGCGCCCAGCACCGGCGAGCCGAAGAAGTTGGCCACGCCGAATGTGATGGTCACGGCGCCATACCACCACGCGTGCTCGGTGGGCGAGGCCGTGAAGGTGCCCACCAGATGCGGCAGCACGGGAATGATCAGGCCGATCGACACCATGTCGATCAGCACCGTGATCATGATGAAGACCATCGCGGGGCTGCGCCCGCCGGCCGGCGCCTGCTCAGGCGCGTCGTGGGCATGCCGCATCGGCGCGCTCATTCCATGCGGTAGTTGGGCGCTTCCTTCGTGATCTGCACGTCATGGACGTGGCTCTCACGGATGCCCGAGGCGGTGATCTCGACGAACTGGGCACGGGTCTGCATCTCGGCAATCGAGGTGCAGCCGCAGTAGTGCATCGACGCCCGCAGGCCGCCGGCCATCTGAAAGATGATGCTGACCACGGAGCCCTTGTAAGGCACCTGCCCCTCGATGCCCTCGGGCACCAGCTTGGCGGTGTTGGGGTTGGCCGCGCCGTTGTCCTGGAAGTAGCGGTCGGCCGAGCCTTGCTGCATGGCACCGATCGAGCCCATGCCCCTGTAGCTCTTGTAGCTTCGCCCCTGGTAGAGGATCACCTCGCCTGGGGCTTCTTCGGTACCGGCGAACGCGCCGCCCATCATCACGGCATCGGCGCCGGCGGCGATGGCCTTGGCCAGATCGCCGGAGAAGCGCACGCCACCGTCGGCAATGAGCGGCACGCCTGTGCCCTTCAGCGCCTTGGCCACCTCGTCGATCGCGGTGACCTGCGGCACGCCCACGCCGGTGACGATGCGTGTTGTGCAGATCGAGCCGGGCCCGATGCCCACCTTGACGGAATCGGCGCCAGCATCGACCAAGGCGCGCGCGGCATCACCGGTGGCGATGTTGCCGCCGATCACGTCCACCTGCGGGTAGTGCTGCTTGACCCAGCGCACCCGGTCAATCACGCCGGCAGAGTGGCCATGTGCGGTATCGACGACCAGCGCATCGACACCGGCACGCACCAGCAGTTCCACCCGCTCCTCAGTGCCCTCACCCACGCCCACCGCGGCGCCCACGCGCAACTTGCCGTGGGCATCGCGGGCGGCGTTCGGAAAGCTCGTCTGCTTGGTGATGTCCTTGACGGTCATGAGGCCGCGCAACTCGAAGGCATCGTTGACGACCAGGACGCGCTCGAGTTTGTGCTGGTGCATCAGCGCCTTGCCGTCGTCGATGGTGGCCCCTTCCTTCACGACGATGAGCTTCTCGCGCGGCGTCATGATCTCGCGCACCGGCACGTCGAGACGGGTCTCGAAGCGCAGGTCACGGCCGGTGACGATGCCCACCACCCTGCCGTCCTCAACCACCGGGAAGCCTGAAATGCCGTGCTGCCGCGACAGATTGATCACGTCGCGCACGGGCACGCCCGGCGAGATGGTGATGGGGTCTCGCAGCACGCCGGACTCGTATCGCTTGACCCGTGCCACCTCTGCCGCCTGCTGCTTGGGCGTGAGGTTCTTGTGCACGATGCCGATGCCACCTTCCTGTGCGATGGCGATGGCCAGGCGAGCCTCGGTGACGGTGTCCATCGCGGCGGACACCAGGGGCAGGTTCAGCGTGATACGGCGCGACAGCCGGGTCGCAAGGCTGGTGTCGCGGGGCAACACCTGGGAGAACGCCGGCACCAACAACACATCGTCGAAGGTGAGCGCTTTGCCGAGAAGGCGCATGGGAATGGCTCCAGACGCAAAAGCGGATTATAGGGAAGGCACCATGCCAAAGCCCGCGCAGTGCCGCGCGGGACGTCCACTCGAGCGGCCGACCGGAGGGCTGCGGTATCCGAGGCGTTCACGATTTGTGGCCGACGGCCACGCGCGCACCGCTACACTGTCGCGGTGCTGCAATGCTGAGGACGAGTGAAATGCACGCGAAGCTGGCCATCGGATTGCTGTGCGCGGCCCTGGTTGCCGCGCTGCCGGCGCATGCCCAGTGGAAGTGGAAGGACTCCAGCGGCCAGGTGCACATCAGTGACCGCCCGCCGCCGGCCGACGTGCCCGACGCCAGCATCCTCCAGCGTCCGGCAGCGCCCACGGTTCGCAGGGCGGCGCCGGCGGCAGCCGCTGCCTCGGTGGCGGCCAGCGGGCCTTCTGCCGCAAGCAGGCCCCGGGTTGACAGCGAGCTCGAAGCCCGCATGAAGAAGGCCGAGCAGGAACAGAAGGCCAAGGCCAAGGCCGAGGAGGAGCGCGTCGCCGCTTCACGGGCCGAGAATTGCCGCCGGGCCCGGCAGCAGCTGGCTGCATTGGAGAGCGGCATGCGCGTGGTGCGCATGAACGACAAGGGCGAGCGCGAGTATCTTGACGACGCCCAGCGTGCCGCGGAGGTTCAGCGCGCCCGGCAACTCATCGCGTCAGAATGCCAGTGACCGCACGCTAGCCAGCGCCAGCCGACCGCGGCGCACGGCGCAGGCCGTCACGCCGATAGCGCTGGCGCCGGGCTTCCTTCGGGTCGACCCGCAGCGGCCGATACAGCTCCACGCGGTCGCCGTCGCGCAGCAGCGCGTCATGTTCACACGCGCGGCTCCAAACACCAGCCTGCAAAGCCTGTCGGTGCTCGCTCGGCATAGCCAGCCACCAGTCACACATCGCCAGGGCCTGGCCCAGCGTTGCCGGTGCCGGCAACTGCACAACGGTGTGGTGCAACTCATGCGGTGCCGGCGCGTACATCACCTCGATGCGCATCAGGTTCACCGCGTCATCGTTCGCCATGGATCTGCTCCGCACGCTTGACAAAAGAGTCGACGAACGTGTTCGCGACCCGATCGAACACGGGGCTCAAGACCCGCTCGAGCGGGGAGCTCGCAAACGCGTAGCGCAGGTCGAAGTCGATGCGGCAAGCCGACGCGCCGGCCTGCTTGCCGATCGGCACGAAGCGCCAGGTGCCGTCCAGCGCCGAAAACGGACCGTCCACCAGGCGCATGACGACCTGCTCATGTGGCGTGTGCTCGTTGCGCGTGGTGAACGCATGACGCAAGCCCGCGTAAGCCAGGTGCAGGCGCGCGGTCATGCCACCGCCATCTCGTGCCAGGACCTCGGCGCGATCACACCACGGCAGGAAGCCGGGATAGTCCTCGACACCTGTGACGAGCTCGTACATCTCGCGGGCCGAGTACCACAGCAGGACCGACTTCTTCACATGCTTCATACAATGCCGCGATTCTAGAAGGCGACCCGACCGCGCGCTGTCGATGGCCCGGGGGACCGTGCCCGCGTGCAGGCCGCCGTCATCGCCACGCTCATGTCCGCACCCATTGCTGAAAACCGCCGCGCCCGTTTCGACTACCACCTCGAGGAGTTCTATGAGGCTGGTGTCGTGCTGGAAGGCTGGGAGATCAAGGCGATCCGCGCCGGCCAGGTGCAGCTCACCGACGGTTATGTGGTGATCCGCGACGGCGAGCTCTATCTCATCGGTTGCCGCATCAATGCGCTGCGATCGGCCAGCACCCACGTGCACCCCGAAGCCGACCGCACCAAGAAGCTCCTGATGCACAAGGACGAAATCCGACGCCTGATCGGCAAAGTGGAGCAGCGCGGCTACACCCTGGTGCCGGTCAACCTTCACTACCGCGGCGGTCGGGTGAAGGCGGAGATCGCACTGGCAAAGGGCAAGGCCCAGCACGACAAGCGCGAGACCGAGAAGAAGCGCGACTGGGAGCGCGAGCGCGGCCGCCTGATGCGCACCAAGGTGTCGTCAGCCGGACGCGAGTAGCCGCGCCCTGGCGGGCCTCAGCTCCACTTGGGTGGCCGCTTGTCGATGAAGGCCTGCACGCCCTCGAGTGCGGCGTCGTCCATCATGTTGCAAGCCATCGTCTCGCAGGCGTCGGCATAGGCCGCCTCGATCCCTTCTTCGATCTGGCGGTAAAAGAGCTGCTTGCCCATGGCCAGCGCCACGCGCGGCTTGGCCACGATGGCCGCCACCAGCTTTTCGAGCGCCTCGTCCAGTTCCGTGGGATCGGCGACCCGGTTGACCAGTCCCAGGCGCCGCGCCTCCTCTGCGCCGACAAACTCGCCCGTGACCAGCATTTCGAAGGCTGCCTTGCGCGACAAGTTGCGCGACAGGGCCACACTGGGCGTGGAACAGAACAGGCCGAGGTTGACGCCGCTGACGGCAAAGCGTGCGTCACTGGCCGCCACGGCCAGGTCGCACATCGCCACCAATTGGCAGCCCGCTGCCGTGGCAATGCCATGCACGCGCGCGATCACGGGCACGTCCAGGCGCTGGATCGCGAGCATCATGCGCCCGCACTGGTTAAACAGGCGCTCGTAGTAGCTTTGCGACGGATCGGTGCGCATTTCCTTGAGGTCGTGGCCAGCGCAGAACGCCCGACCCGCCCCCGCCAGCACCACCACACGCACGCTGTCGTCGCTCGCAATCTGGTCCAGCTCGGTTTGCAGCGCGGCGATCATCGCCTCGGACAGCGAATTGAAGGCCTGCGGACGGTTGAGCGTCAGTCGCAGCACACCGCGGGCATCCAGGGTGCGCAGGATCAGCGGGTCATCGGTGCCAAGCATGGGGTGGGTCCTTCGGGGATCGGTCGGGCGCCAGAACGTGGAGCCGCGGCGCCGCACGAGCGTTGGCGCGACGGCGCGAACGTGCTGGACGATGTACGGGCGTCTGCTCGCGCGAGGCGACAGTCGGGCATCATCGCGCGAGCCCGCAGGCCGTGCCGCGGTGATTGTCCTAACCTGCACCGGCGCGCCATGGGCTACACTGCGCGCCGTCAGGAGAGAGCTTCACCCGAAGCCGCCGAAGGCGCAGAGGCATCCCCTCGAACGCTCAGGCAAAAGGACTGGCAAGCGCCACGCCTCGTGCGCGGCGTTCCTCACTGGAGAGAGGCGGGTTATTCCATTCGTGGATGCAGCCCGCCCACCGAAGGGGCAAGCGGAGCCGGCATCACCGGCGCCGCCAATCTCTCAGGTAAAGCGGACAGCGAGGGCAGCCCCCACCTCCGGGTGGGTGCCCGATGCCCTCGATCAGCGTCTCGAAGGAGGCCCGTATGACCGCCCACCTGCTGCGCACCCCGCTGCACGCTCTCCATGTCGAACTCGGCGCCAAGATGGTGCCCTTCGCCGGCTATGACATGCCGGTCAACTATCCCGGTGGCATCCTCGCCGAGCATCGCCATTGCCGCGACTTCGCTGCACTGTTCGATGTGTCGCACATGGGCCAGCTGCAGCTGCGGGGCGGCGACGCTGCAGCCGCCCTGGAAACGCTGGTCCCGGTGGACGTCATCGACCTGCCGGTCGGAAAGCAGCGTTATGCCTTCTTCACCAACGCGGCCGGCGGCCTGCTCGACGACCTGATGATCACCCGCCGCGCCGACCACCTGTTTCTCGTGGTCAATGCGGCGTGCAAGGAAGCCGACCAGCGACACCTGATCACCCACATCGGGCACCGCTGCACGATGGTGCCGCTGCCCGAGCGGGCCCTGCTGGCGCTGCAAGGACCCGCAGCCGTGACGGCGCTGGCGCAACTCGACCCGGGTGTGGCCGATCTCACCTTCATGACCGGTGGCGATTTCACCCTGGCCGGTGCGTCGTGCTTCGTCACGCGATCGGGCTATACCGGCGAAGACGGATTCGAGATCTCGGTGCCGGCCGACGCCGCCGAACGCCTGGCTCGCGCCATGCTGGCGCTGCCGGACGTCAAGCCCGCTGGGCTCGGTGCGCGCGACACGCTGCGGCTGGAGGCAGGCCTTTGCCTTTACGGCCACGACATCAACGAGACCACCACCCCGGTCGAAGCCGGGCTCACCTGGGCGATCCAGAAAGTGCGCCGTCCGGGTGGCGCGCGTGCCGGAGGCTACCCTGGTGCCGCGGTGATCGAGTCGCAACTGGCCCTGGGCCCCAAGATCAAGCGCGTGGGCCTGAGCGGCCTCGAGAAGGTGCCAGTGCGCGAGGGCGCTCCCATCGTCGATGCGCAGGGCCACAAGCTCGGGCATGTCACCAGCGGCACGCTGGGCCCCACCGTCTTCGAGCCGGTGGCCATGGCCTACCTGGCCGCCAACCACGCCATCGCGCACCACGAGGTCTATGCCGAGGTGCGTGGCAAGCGCCTGCCGATGCGCGTGGCGCCGATGCCGTTCACGCCCCATCGCTACCACCGCTGACCTTCCCCCCAGTCGTCACATCCCCATCGCACTCGGAGCCCTTCCCATGACCACCATGTTCACCCCCGACCACGAATGGATCAACATCGAGGACCACGAGGCGGCGGTCGTCGGCATCACGCTGCACGCGCAGGACGCGCTGGGCGACGTGGTGTTCGTCGACTTGCCGGAAGCGGGCCGCACCTACAAAAAGGGTGAAGTTGCAGGCGTGGTGGAGTCGGTGAAAGCGGCGGCCGACATCTACATGCCGGTGGACGGCGAAATCGTGGAGGTCAACGAGGCGCTGCGGGCCGACCCTGCACTGGCCAACCGCGACCCGATGGGCGAAGGCTGGTTCTTCAAGGTGCATGTCACCGACATGGGCCAGTTCGACCAACTGATGGATCCACCGGCGTACGACGCCCTGCTCAAGACGCTCTGACCCCGGAGCCGCCGGGCAGTTCCGCACCGGCCGTATGTTTGGGGAGTGCACGGGTCGCAGGCGCCTGGGCGCCAGCACTACCCCCCATCGAACCTCCCATCACGCGCGGCGAACGACCTGGCGCCTGGCGACCAGCCAGCGCCCGCGCCCTGCGCCCTCCCCCTGCCTGACCTTGCCATGACCGACCTGTCCCGCCCTGACCTGGCTCACCTGGAAACCGCCGGCGAGTTCGTCGACCGCCACATCGGCCCCGATTCCACCGACGAGCAGCACATGCTGGCGACGATCGGCGCCGCTTCGCGCGCCGCGCTGATCGACGCGCTGGTACCGGGCAACATCCGGCGCGCCGCTGCGATGGACCTTCCGCCGCCGGTGGGCGAGGCGCAGGCGCTCGACGAACTGCGCAGCATCGCCAAGCGCAACAAGCGGCTGCGCAGCTTCATCGGCCAGGGCTACCACGGCACCCACACGCCGCCGGTCATCTTGCGCAACATCCTCGAGAACCCGGCCTGGTACACGGCTTACACGCCCTACCAGGCCGAGATCTCCCAGGGCCGCCTCGAGGCGCTGGTGAACTTCCAGACCATGGTGTGCGACCTCACCGGCATGCCCATCGCCAATGCGTCGATGCTCGACGAAGCCACGGCGGCGGCAGAGGCCATGACGCTGGCCCGGCGCAGCGTGCGCGCCAAGGGCCAGGTGATGGTGGTCGCGGGCGATGTCCACCCGCAGATCCTCGACGTACTGCGCACGCGTGCGGCACCCCTGGGCCTGAGCCTGCGCGTGGCGGAATCGGCGCAGGACTGGCAAGCCGCTCTGGCCGCCGACGACTACTTCGCGGCGCTGGTGCAATACCCCGCCAGCAGTGGCTGGTTGAACGACTGGAGCGCCGATGCCCAGGCCGCGCATGACCGGCAGGCTGCGTTCATCGTCGCAGCCGATCTGCTGGCGCTGGCCCTGCTCAAGCCGCCCGGCGAGATGGGCGCCGACATCGTGGTGGGCACGACCCAGCGCCTGGGCATGCCCATGGGCGCGGGCGGCCCGCATGCGGCCTACATGGCCACGCGCGACGACTTCAAGCGCTCGATGCCCGGCCGTCTCGTCGGCGTGAGCGTGGATGCACACGGTGCACCGGCCTATCGCCTGGCGCTGCAAACCCGCGAGCAGCACATCCGGCGCGAGAAGGCCACCTCGAACATCTGCACGGCGCAGGTGCTGCCTGCAGTGGTGGCGAGCATGTATGCGGTCTACCACGGCCCGCAGGGCTTGTCGCGCATCGCCCAACGTGTTGCGCGATACCTGGGCGTTCTGTGCGCGGGACTGCGCCAATTGGGCGTCGACCTCGGCGCGACCCACCATCTGGAACGCGGCGCCTTCGACACGCTGTGCCTGCACACGGGCCGCGACACGGAACGACTGATGCAACGTGCGCTGGGACTGGGCGTCAACCTGCGACGCGCCTGGAACGAGTACCTGTGCATCACCCTCGACGAGACCACCACGCGCGAAGACCTCGCGCTTTTGTGGCGCGTGTTCGCAACGGACGGCCAGGCACTGCCCAGCGTCGATGCGCTGGCGGACACACCCGACCTGGTTCCGCCCGCGCTGCGCCGCACGAGCGCATTCCTCACGCATCCGGTGTTCAACACCCACCACAGCGAGACGGAGATGTTGCGCTACATCCGCGCATTGGCCGACAAGGACCTGGCGCTGGACCGCGCCATGATCCCGCTGGGCTCGTGCACGATGAAGCTCAACGCCACCAGCGAGATGATCCCCATCACCTGGCCCGAGTTCGCCGATGTGCACCCCTACGCGCCGGCCGATCAGCTCGAGGGCTATGCCATGCTCGAGCAGCAGCTGTGCCGCTGGCTGGCACAGGCCACGGGCTACGCCGCCGTCAGCCTGCAGCCCAACGCCGGCTCGCAGGGCGAGTACGCGGGCCTGCTGGCCATCCGGGCCTGGCACGCCTCGCGTGGCGATGCCGCGCGCGACATCTGCCTGATCCCGGAGTCGGCCCACGGCACCAACCCGGCCAGCGCCCAGATGGTGGGACTGCAGGTGGTGGCGGTGAAGTGCGATGCCCAGGGCAGCGTCGACCTCGACGATCTGCGCCGCAAGTGCGAACAGCATGCGGCACGGCTGGCGGCGGTGATGATCACCTATCCGTCCACCTACGGCGTGTTCGAGACCCGCGTGAAGGAGCTTTGCGCCATCGTCCACCAGCATGGGGGGCGCGTCTACGTCGACGGTGCCAACATGAACGCGCTGGTGGGCGTGGCTGCGCCCGGCCAGTTCGGCGGCGATGTGAGCCACCTGAACCTGCACAAGACCTTCTGCATCCCGCACGGCGGGGGCGGCCCAGGTGTCGGGCCGGTGTGCGTGGTCGAAGACCTGGCACCCTTCCTGCCGGCTGCACCCGGGAGCGGCCAGGCTGGCAGCAGCGGGGGCGTCGGGCCGGTATCGGCCGCGCCGCTGGGCAACGCGGCGGTGCTTCCCATCAGCTGGATGTACGTCCGAATGATGGGCGAGAGTGGCCTGCGCCGCGCGACGGAGACCGCCATCCTCGCGGCCAACTACGTCGCCGCGCGGCTGGCCGGCCACTACGACATTCACTACAGCAGCGAGGTGGCCTCGTTGCGCGGGGGCGGCGTCGCGCATGAGTGCATCCTCGACCTGCGTCCCCTGAAGGAAACCAGCGGCGTCAGTGCCGAAGACGTAGCCAAGCGGTTGATCGACTTCGGCTTCCATGCCCCGACGCTGAGCTTCCCGGTCGCCGGCACGCTGATGGTGGAGCCTACCGAGAGCGAGCCGCGCGTCGAGCTTGATCGCTTCTGCGATGCCATGATCGCGATCCGCGCCGAGATTGCCCGCGTCGAGCGTGGCGAGTGGCCACAGGACGACAACCCCCTGCGCCGCGCACCGCACACCGCAGCCGAACTGATGGGCACCGACTGGCAGCACGCGTACACGCGCGAAGACGCCGCATATCCGCTGCCCGCGCTCAAGCGCCAGAAGTACTGGCCGCCCGTCGGCCGTGTGGACAACGTGTGGGGTGACCGCAACCTGTTCTGCTCCTGCCCGCCCATGGAGCCGGCAACGCCGAACTGAACCGCCTGGAGGTGCCCATGGCCGTCTCCGTCTTCGACCTGTTCAAGATCGGCATCGGGCCGAGCAGTTCCCACACCGTGGGCCCGATGCGAGCCGCGCGCATGTTCGTCACGCGGCTGGCGAGCGATGGGCAGCTTGCCGACGTGGCCCGGTTGCGCTGCGAGTTGTACGGCTCGCTCGGCGCCACCGGCAAGGGCCACGGCAGCGACAAGGCGGTGCTGCTGGGTCTGATGGGGCACGAGCCGGACGCCATCGACCCGGATGCCATTCCGGCGTTGCTGGAGGACACGCGGCGCAAGCAGCAGCTGCAGTTGCCCGGCGGTCTCTGCCTGGCCTTCAACGAGGGAGAGGACCTCACCTTCCACCGCCGCGAGTCCCTGCCCTTCCATGCCAACGGCATGCGGTTCACGGCGTTCGACGGTGCCGGTGCCGAGCTCGCCAACCGCGTGTACTACTCGGTGGGTGGCGGCTTCGTCGTCAGCGATGTCGTCGCCACCGACGGCAGCCGCCACAAGGCGGTCGCCCCCGACACCACCACCCTGCCGCACCCCTTCCACAGTGCCGCGCAGCTGTTGACACGCACCCAGGAACTGAGCTGCAGCATCGCGCAGGTCATGCGGCGCAACGAGCGGCATTGGCGGGGCGACGACGAAATCGACCAGGGCCTGCTGCGCATCTGGCAAACCATGCAGGAGTGCGTGGCACGCGGTTGCCGCACCGAAGGCCTGCTGCCCGGGGGGTTCAAGGTCAAGCGCCGGGCGGCGGCCCTGCACCGTTCGTTGACCGGCAACCCGGAGGCCGCACTGCGCGACCCGCTGCAGGTGCTCGATTGGGTGAACCTCTACGCCTTGGCAGTGAACGAAGAGAACGCCGCCGGCGGCCGCGTGGTCACGGCGCCGACCAACGGTGCCGCGGGCATCGTGCCGGCTGTGCTGCACTACTACCACCGGTTCGTGCATGGCAGCAGCGACCGCGGTGTGATCGACTTCCTGCTCACCGCGGCGGCGATCGGCATTCTTTACAAGGAGAACGCCAGCATCAGCGGCGCCGAAGTGGGCTGCCAGGGCGAGGTCGGCGTGGCCTGCTCCATGGCGGCGGGCGCGCTGTGTGCGGTGCTCGGCGGCACACCCGAGCAGGTGGAAAACGCAGCCGAGATCGGCATGGAGCATCACCTGGGGCTGACCTGCGACCCGGTGGGCGGATTGGTGCAGATTCCGTGCATCGAACGCAACGCCATCGCCTCGGTGAAGGCGATCAACGCCGCACGCATGGCCCTTCGCGGCGACGGCACCCACTTCGTGAGCCTGGACCAGGTCATCAAGACCATGCGCGAAACCGGCGCCGACATGATGACCAAGTACAAGGAAACGGCCCGTGGCGGGCTGGCGGTGAACATCGTCGAGTGCTGAGCGACGCGCCGCTTCGTTGAACGACGAATCGCGAATAGGCCGGTTTCCGCTGGGCTTATTCCGGCTTTGTCGTTGTGGTTGATGCCGGAACATGGCACCCGTCGAGAAATCCGTACAGGGTCCTCGCTGTCGTACCGTTGTCCAGTCTGGGAGTTCGCCATGTCCAGCTTCGGCCTGTCCCCCGTTGCGCCCGCCGTGAAATTGATGTGCCGCCTGCGGCTGACCGGCAAGATGCTGTGCGTCGCCGTGCCGCTGCTGGGCGCCTTGCTCGGGGCGTACCTCGCTGCACTCGGCGTGGGCGATGCCGGCATCACGCAAGTCCTGCTGGGCACCAGCCTGACGTTGCTGGCCCTGGCCGGCTATCTGGCGCTGGGCTTCCATGCGAGCTTCGGCAAACGGCTGGCCGAGCTGCACGACGGCGTGAAGATCGTGTCGGCCGGTGATCTGTCTCACAAGATCGAGATCGCCGGAACCGACGAATTGGCGTTGATCGGCGCACTCGTCGAGGCCATGAATGGCCGGCTGTCCACCATGGTGGCCGAAATTCGCAGCAGCGCCGCACGAGTGGGCATGTCGGGCGAGCAGGTCGCCCACAGCAGCCAGGAGCTGTCGCAGCGCACCGACCAGCAGGCCGGCAGCGTGCGCCAGGCGGTGGACACCGTTCAAAACCTCGCCCAGGCCGTGGCCGCCAATGCCAACGCGGCGGGCGAACTCGATGCGCTCACTGAGCGCTTGAAGGCCCGGGCCGAATCGGGCGGTGCCGCCATGCGCCACTCGGTCGAAGCCATGTCCGGGCTCGAAGACAGCTCCAAGCGCGTGGGCGAGATCATCGGTGTCATCGACGGCATCGCATTCCAGACGAACATCCTCGCGCTCAATGCAGCGGTCGAAGCCGCCCGAGCCGGCGAGGCCGGCCGTGGCTTTGCCGTGGTGGCCGCGGAGGTGCGCCAGCTTGCTCAACGCTCGGCTTCGGCCGCGGCGGAGATTCGTCAGCTCATCGCACGATCGAGCGAACAGGTCGACGGTTCGGTCAGGCAGACACGCGAGGTCGGACGCTCGCTCGACGAACTGGTCGACGGCGTGCGCACCGTCTCCCAGGCGCTGCGCAGCATCGCCCAGGCCAGTGCCCGTCAGCGCGACGACCTGCAGCAGGTTTCGACCAGCGTGGCCAGCCTCGACGAAATCACGCGCCGCAACGCCGAGATGGTCGACGTATCCCAGGGTGCCTCGCATGACCTCGTCGCTCGGGCCAAGACGCTTACATCCGCAGTGGCCAACATCCGCCTGCGCCAGGGCAGCGCCGATGAAGCGCGCGCGCTGGTGGTGCGCGCCGTCGAGCTGGTGAAGCAGCGCGGGGTGCACGGCGCGTCCGAGCAATTGCACTCGCGCCAGGCCGGGTTCGTCGACCGCGATCTCTACATCTTCATCGTCGACCGCCAGGGCTACTACCGGTTGCACGGCTCCAAGCCGGCCACCGAGGGCAAGCGGGTGCACGAGATCTCAGGCATCGACGGCGACAAGTTCGTGCGCGACGCCTGGGCCGCAGCGCCCGGAGAGGGTGGCTGGGTCGAGTACGACATCGTCAACCTCGAAACCGGCGCTGTACAGCCCAAGGCGTCGTTCGTGGTGCAAATCAACGACCAGCAACTGCTGGGTTGCGGCATCTACCGACAGACGGACAAGACACCGACTGCGGCTGCCTGAGCGAGCCCAGGCGCCGAAAGGACGGCGGTCGTCAGCGGCGCCCGCGCAGAATCCTGCGGCTCAGTTTGTATTGACCTGCGTCGGTGAGCCGCAGCGCGATCAGGTGCCGGCGATCGTCCTCATCGTGCTCAAAAGTCGCAACCACCTGGACCAGAGTGGATCGCCCCTCGCGACGGCACTCCACCGAATGGAAGTCATACTGAGCATGGTCGTCATTGAGCTCGGAAATCGACACCGTGCCGACCACCACCGAACCCTGTTGCTGCGTCGCATGCGCAACGCGCTGCACGTAGAGTTCGCTTCCAGCCCCGTCGTACACGTCACCGACGATCACCCGGAAGTACCCTTCGCGCCCTTCGGCTTTCCACGCCCCACAGCGCTGGACGGAGCGCCACACCACCGATAGCCCCGCGACCTGGTCGACCAGAATAGATTGCGCCGCCTGCGCAGAAACACTCAGGAGGGCCACAACCGCGGCCGGAACGAGCCACCTCACCACTTCGCGCTTGACGCTTCGCTGGGCTGCTTCCATGAGATCTCCGAGTGGCGATATACGTCAGTGCGTGCCAGCCGCAACGTATGAAGCAGTTCAGTAAGTAGCCACTGCAGCGATGTCTGCTGCGCATCTGTCAGCGGCTCAAAGACGTTATTGGGAGCCTGAGACACCACCTCGATACCGATCGAGTCGCTGTTTGCTGGATACCGGCGCGGGTACTCCTTCCGAGACTCGACGCGCCCGATTCCAGAGCCGACCCGCTTGCCCCGCAGCGCCTGAAGCTCTGCCGGCGCGCACGATCTTTCCGCAAGACAACGCGACTTGATCTGCCCAACATGATGCGTCTTCCTGTAGAGCGAAGCCGTTTGAAAAATCGTTCCGTCCTTGTCAATCAAGAAGTGCGCACCACTCGATCCAGGTCGGTCATAGCTGCTCAGTGTGGATGCTGCAGTAGAACTGCCTGTTTGGTGCACGACGACAGCATGAACCACTGGCAAGTCACCGCGCTCAATGCCGCTTCGTAGCGCCAGCCGCACCCTGGAACTGACAACTTGTCCTCGATCGTCGATTGAAAGCATGATCCCTCCCATCAAAGCAAACGGCCGGCAGATGCGAGCTTGCATCGTCGTTGCTGGGCAGAGTCTAGCTGCGTTGCCGTGGCCGATCTGACCACAAACTAGGGGGCCGCCAACGGCCTCACGCCCCCTTCCGCCGTCGTCAATCCCGATCGGCCGCAGCCGGCTGAGGAAGAACGCCGCTGGCCGGTTGTGGCGTGGGTGCCACGACGGGCTTCTTCTCCCGGACCAGGTAGCTGTACAGCACCGGTACGACGATCAGTGTCAGCAGCGTCGAGGTGATGACCCCGCCGATGATGGCGCGGCCCATCGGGGCCTGGAGTTCACCGCCGTCGTTGAAGGCCAATGCCAGCGGCAGCATGCCGAACACCATGGCTGCGGTGGTCATGATGATCGGGCGCATGCGGATGAGGCCAGCCTGCAGCAGTGCATCGGCCATCGTCGCACCGGCCTTGCGGGCATGATTGGCAAAGTCGACCAGCAGGATCGCGTTCTTCGTCACCAGACCCATCAGCATCACCAGGCCGATCATCGAGAACACGTTCAGGGTCGAGCGCCAGAACAGCAGCGCCAGCATCACGCCGATCAACGACAGCGGCAGCGAGGCCATGATCGCAACCGGTTGCAGGAAGCTGCCGAACTGGCTGGCCAGAACGATGTAGATGAAGATCACCGCCAGCGCCATCGCCGACAGCAGCCCGCCGAAGGCTTCGGCCTGCTGCTGCATCTGGCCGCCCACGTCGAAGCTGTAGCCCGGTGGCAGCGTGGTCTCCTTGATGAGCTTCTGCACGTCGGCGCCCACCTCGCCGGATGAGCGGCCCTGCACCCCGGCAAACACGGCTTCACGCCGCTGCAGGTTCTGGCGGCGGATGATCTCGGGGTTGAACACCGACTCGACGGTGGCCACGCTGTCCAGCGTGATCGGGGTGCCATCCTTCGCAAAGGCCACCGGCAGGCCGCGCAGTTGCTCCACTCGTTCGCGCTGGCTTTCGTTGAGTCGCAGCACCACGTCGACCTGGTCGCCGTCGGGCGTGGTCCAGTAGGTTGCGGTTTCGCCATTGACGTAGGCGCGCAGCGAAGATGCCAGTTGCGGCGCCGTCAGCCCCAATTCGCGCACGGCGCCCGGCTTGAGCTTCACGGCATAGGCCGGCAGCCCCGGCTTCACCGACAGTTCCACGTCGACGACGCCCGGAATCTTCTTGACCTTCTCCGCAAAGTCGGTGGCCACCTGGGCCAGACCTTCGGCATCGTTGCCCAGTATGGCGATGTAGATGGGGCGGTCGAAGCCCACGGCCGCATCGGTGCCCGGAATGCGCGCGATCTCGGCGCGTATGGCCTCCTCCACCTCCTTCTGGCTGCGTTGGCGTTCCTTGCGCGGCTTGAGCGCGATGTTCAGCCATGCCTGGTTGCGCTGGCCTTCGCCGCCCACCCATGTGGAAACGGTATCCACTTCGGGCATGGCGCCGACGATGGATTCGATCTGGCGCACCTTCGCATCGCTGCGCTCCAGGCTGGAGCCCACCGGCATGCGCAGCGTCAGCTGGGTGAAGCCCTGGTCCGTCTGCGGCACGAACTCGCTGCCCACCAGAGGTGCCAGCCCGATCGCGGCCACGAAGCTGAAGACTCCGGTGGCCAGAACGACGCCACGCGGGGTCAGCGTGGCGCGCCGCAGGCGCCGGGGGGTGGCGGGGTCGCGCCGGCCAGCCGCGTCGAAACCGCGACCGAACGCGGGCAGCCACAGCCGGTAGCGTCGCCCGGAGAACGCCCAGCGGATCACCCGCTCGTACACGCGGTGCAGCACGTCCATCGCGCGGTCAGTGGCTCGGACGAGGTGGCCGAGCACAGGCAGGCGCTTCAGGTGCTCGCTGGGTGGGTCTTTCCAGATGCTGGAGAGCATCGGGTCGAGCGTGAAGCTGACGAACAGGCTCACCAGCACCGCCACCACCACCGTGATCCCGAAGGGATAGAAGAACTTGCCGATGATGCCGCCCATGAACGCCACCGGCACGAACACGGCACAGATGGCGAAGGTGGTGGCCATGACGGCCAGCCCGATTTCCTCGGTGCCCTCGCGCGCAGCACGCAGGTGGTCCTTGCCCAGGTGCACGTGGCGCACGATGTTCTCGCGCACCACGATGGCATCGTCGATCAGCAGCCCGATGCACAGGGACAGCGCCATCATCGTCATGAAGTTCAGCGTGAAACCGAACGCATAGACGGCGATGAAGCTGGAGATCACCGCGATGGGCAGCGTCAGCCCCGTGATGATGGTCGAGCGCCAGGAGTGCAGGAACAGGAAGACGATGGCCACCGTGAGCAGCGCACCCTCGATCAGCGTGTGGCGCAGGCCGTCGAGCGAATCCTTGACCCAGTCGCTGCTGGCGTACACAAGCTTGAGCTCGACGTCGGGCGGGAGCGACTTGCGCACCTCGTCCATGGCCTTCTTCACGGCGTCACCGGCGGCCACGATGTTGGCGTCCTGCTGCTTGTACACGTTGAAGTTGATGGCGCGCTGGCCGTTGATGCGCGCCGTCGAGTCGGCCTCCTTCTCGCGTTCGACCAGCGCGCCCAGGTCCCCGAGCGTGAGAACCAGACTCCCACGACGAGCCACAACGACCGATTGCAGCGCCTTCGGGTCCCGCACCTTGCCCTCGACGCGCAGCAAGGTGTCTTGGATGCCGTCGCTGAGCAGCCCCACCGGTTGATCGGCGTTGGCCTCGCGCAATGCGGTCGCGATCTCGGCCGGCGTCACGCCGTACGAACGCAGGCGCACCGGGTCGAGGTCGATGCGCACCTCGCGCACCGTCAGACCGCTGATTTCGACGCGTGCCACGCCCTCCACGCGCTGCAGCCGCTTGCCCACCACCTGCTCGCCGAGCAGCGAGAGCTCGCGTGCGCCGCGGGTCTTGGACACGAGCGCCAGGTTCACCACCGGCTGGGCGTTGTCGTTGTTCCAGCGTGCGATCGTGGGTGCCTTGGCCTCCCGCGGGAAGCCCGCCTGCACTGCAGCGATGCGGTCGCGCACCTCCTGCATGCCGCGGCCCATGTCGGCATCGAGCGAGAACTCGACACTCATCTGCCCCCTGCCCTCCAGGCTGCGCGAGGTGATGCGCTTGACCCCGGCGATGCTGTTGACGGCCTCTTCAACCGGCTTCATCAACTCGCGCTCCACCGCTTCGGGCGAAGCCCCCGGATAGCCGATCTCGACCCATGCCCCGGGAAACGTGATGTCGGGCATCTGCTCGACGCCCAGTTTGGAATACGAGAACAGACCCAGCACACACAGGGCCACCATCACCATGGCGGCAAACACCGGGTTCTGGATCGAGACGCGGGTCATCCACATGGGCTGCTCCTGGTCGGGTGCGCAATCGCGTTCAACGCGTCGCGAGATTGGCCGAAGCGCTGGCCGATGCCACGGCTGCAGCCTTGCCAGCCACCACGTTGGCCTTCGCGCCCTCGCGCAGGTTGTCAAAGCGGGCGGCCAACACCTGGCTGGCAGGACCTACGCCGCTGACGACCTCGACCCGGCCGGCGGCATCGTCGCGGCGGCCCAGCGTCACCGCTCGGCGCGCAAGCGTGCCGTTCTCGATCACCCAGACGTGATCCTGCCCGGATGTATTGCCCACGGCCGGCAGCGGGACCGTCAGGCGCTGCTGCACGTCAGCCAACTCCACCCGCGCCAGAGCGTATTGCCCGGCCCGCAGCAACTCTCGCGGGTTGTCCAGCGCGATCGTCACGCCGATCGAGCGTGTGCCCGGCTCTGCCGCCGGTGCGATGCGCGCGATGCGCCCGGGCACCGGCTGTTCGAGGCCCTCGACCCGCACCTGCACGGACATCCCGGCGGCCAACGCAGCCACTTCGTGCGTGCCGACGCTGCCCGCCAACTCGAGATGGCGCAGGTCCACCAGGGTGTACACCGGTTGCTCCATCGTGACCTTCTCGCCAGGCACCACATGGCGCTTGGCCACGATGCCGGCGATAGGCGCCATCAGCGCGCCTTCGCGCAAACCCACACGCGTGGTATCGAGCGAGGCCTGGGCGGCGCTGTGCGCGGCCCGCGCGGTATCGAGTTGTGCGCGCGAGTTCTCCAACGCAATGGGTGAAATGAACGACTGCGACGCCAGCCGCTCATTGGAAGCATGCGTGCGTTCGGCCTGCACCAGCGAGGCGCGCGCCGATTCGAGGTTGGCCTGCCGTTCGGCCACGCGGTTGCCCAGTTCGGCCAGGTCGATGCGGCCGAGCACCTGGCCGGCGGTCACACGCTGGCCCTCGGTGACCTGCAGCGACAGCAACGCCCCGGCGGCCTTGGCGCGCACCACGGCGGTCTGCGGTGCCACCAGCGGCCCCGAGAACTCGATCTGCCGCGGCATGGCGGCCAGCCTTGGCTGCACCACTTCGGAGGGCTGGAACTCCAGCATGGGTGCGGATGCCGCTGCCGCCGGCCGCGCTGCATCCGCCGTCTTGGCTCCGGCGTTGCGCTGCGACGACATCAGCACCACGCTGACGCCGATCACCGCCACGACGGCCACGCCACCGCCTATCCATCGACCCTTGTGCATGTCTTCCCCTCGCTGTGCTGCGTCCGGTTGCCACGTGGTGCGCCCGGCGTGTGTGACCGGATGCATCGAGGCGTGCGCAGTCTAGGAGGGCGGTCGAATCGCGCGCAGTCCCATGCGACGAACTGCAGGCTGCGGGCGATGAACTGCAGCGCCGGCCGGGAACCCGCCAGCGGCCCGCCGGTCACGCCGGAGGGTGCGCGTGGTGTCGTTGCCGCTCGAGCGGGTCAGGTGCCGGCTTCCGCCAGCGCACCCAGAAGGCTGTCGGCACCCTCGTCGGCAGTCGCGGCGCCGTTGGGCGCGGCGGTACTGACCCCGAGCGTGGGCTCGGCATTGCGGTGGATCGCCGCCCCAAGGAACAGCTCCGCATTCAAGCCCACGATGTATCCGCTCTTGGCGACCGGCTCGCCGCTGCTGGGGTCGCAGCCGGTGTAGTCGATCCAGCCCTGGCCACGGGCCGCTGCGGCCTGGGCTGCCTTCATGAAATGCTCCGCCATCGCGAACGTCCAGCCCGGCCGGTCGTAGACACTCTGGCCGAGCAGCGCTTCCTGTCCGGCTGCCGCGTGGCACACCCCGGAGCGATCCAGCACGTAGACAAAGGCGTCGCGGTCGACGTAGCTCACGCCGTCGTTGAATTCCTGCAAGGCCGCGTCCACACCCACGGCCTCGACCCGGGCCATCGCCCGTTCCACCAGTTCGCGGGCCTCATCGGCCGTCACCTGCCTAAGCTTCATTGACGCCACAGCCTTGCGCAGCGCCGCCGCCTGCTCCACCAGCGCCTGCGAGGCGAACCCCGACTTGCCCACCGACTCGGCGTTCTCCTGGGTGATCCGGTCCAGGCCCTGCACATGCTGGCGCACTTCGTCGAGATGGGTGTCCTGCTGCACGCTGGTATCGGCCAGGCTGCGCAGGCGCAGCGACACCTCGTTGACGATGCCGGTCACCGACGCCAGCGCACCGTGCGTGGTCTGGATGCGGTTCGATGACTCGGCCACCTGCCGGTTGCTCTGGTCGATCAGCGTGCGCACTTCGGCTGCCGCGTCCGAGCAGCGCTGGGCCAGTTGGCGTACCTCCGAGGCCACCACGGCGAAGCCCTTGCCCGCCTCGCCCGCCCTCGCGGCCTCGACCGATGCGTTCAACGCCAGCAGATTGGTCTGGAATGCGATGTCGTCGATCACGCCGTTGACCTCCGCCACCCGGCGCGCACTGAGCTCGAGTGCCTGCACCGATTCCACGGCATCGCTCATCGCCGTGCTGCCCGCCTCGATGCGCTCGCGCAAGGTGGTGGTCAGGTCGTCCAGCGCCTCGGCGGTGCGGGCCGTGCTGCGCGAAGCCTCGCCAAGC
The DNA here is from genome assembly GCA_013360485.1 of Burkholderiaceae bacterium. Lineage (GTDB taxonomy): Bacteria > Pseudomonadota > Gammaproteobacteria > Burkholderiales > Burkholderiaceae_C > Pseudaquabacterium. The sequence goes on from JABWBN010000003.1 coordinate 47,729, forward strand.
CTGTCGACTGTGGCCAGCGACAACCTCAGCTCGGCCGCCTGCTGTTCGGTGCGGTTGGCAAGCGCCTGGCCGTCCTCGCCCATCGACTGGCCCGCCTGGCCCACGCGCACGGCGCTGCTGCGCACCTCGGCCACCATGGCCGACAACTGCGCGCTCATGCGCTCGAGGCTGCACCCGATGCGGCCGATCTCGTCGTGGCGCATCGAGGTGATGTAACGGGAGAGATCGCCGCCGGCGAGCGCCTCGATGTCGTTGCCGAGCAGTCGCAGCGCCCTGAGATACCCGCTCACCATCGAGTGCACGGCCACGGCCAGGCCCAACCCCACGGCCAGGCAAGCCAGCACCACGGCGGCGACGACAACCGCCGCGCCGCGCGCGCGCTCGCTCAGGCGTTGCGCCAGCCGATCACCGGCCTCGGCGTGCAGTTGCACCAGACCCGCATGCGCTTGATCGGCCAGCGTCAGCATGCGCGATCGGTCGGTATCGGCAGCGCCGGGCGCGCGTCGCGCCTGGTCGAGCCATTGCTGCATGCGCTCACGCGCACGCCCCCACGACGCCAGGCCTTCTTCGCCGGCGCGTTGCAGGGCATCATGCCGCGCCCTGAGCATGACCAGATGGTCTTCCAGCGCCTGCAAACGGGCCGGTTCAACGGTCCCGGCACCTGCGGCGGCGTCGACCTGCACGCTGACCAGGTCTTCGGCGAGCGAGGTGACCTGATCGACCTGCATCGACACCAACGACTGCGTGGACGGGCGCGGGTCGACCAGCAGGCCCGAGCCTTCGGCGACCAGTGCGGTCAACGCCTGCAGGCGACGCGACGACAAGCCCGCGACGTCGGCGCCGCTGCGCTGACGCTCGGCCTGCCACCACGCTGCCCAGCCCGATGAGCGAGACGCCTGCGCCAGGGCGTCGACCCGTGCCATGACCTCCGTCGCCCTGCGGCGGGCGACATCCGCAGCGGCGTTGGCATCGCCGGCCTGGGCACGTGCCTGCGCCAGCCGGGCCGCCTGCAACTCGAAGTCCAGCGTAGCCACGGTGCCCGTCACTTGAATGCCGGCCAGTTCGCCGCGTGCCTGAATGATGACTTGCCCGCGGTCGAGCACGACCAGCACCAACAGCACCACGAACGGCGCTGCGGCCAGAGCAGCCCCCAGCCACTGCTTTGCACGAAGCGGCCAGCGCGCCAGCACGCGCATGAAGGGCCGTGCCATCGTTTCCAACCTGTGGTTCATGGCGATCCCTTCAGCAGAACTCGAGATGGCGCACCGAGCGCTTGAGGCTGTCGCCCTGGTCGCGCAGACCGGCAGATGCCTCGGACAGCTGCTCGACGAGCCGCGCGTTGCCGGTGGCGGCTTGCTCGACGTCGCGGGTGATGTCCAGCACCTCCCGCGAGCGACTCTGGCCATCGTGCACCAGGTCGACGATCTCGCCCATGATGCGGTTGACTGCCTCGATCTCCGCATCCGCCTGGCGCACCGCCGTGGCGGCCCGCTCGGCCACGAGGCCGCCTTCATCGATTTCGGCGACCGAGGCCTCGACAATGGCCTGGATCCGCCGCGACGCCGACTCGCTGCGAGCTGCCAGCGCACGCACCTCCTGCGCCACCACCGCGAAGCCCTTGCCGGCGACGCCGGCGCGCGCCGCCTCGACGGAGGCATTGATGGCCAGCAGCTTGGTCTGGTACGACACGTTCTCGACCAGCGTCACCACCTGCCCGATCTCATGGCTCTTGCCCTGCAGCTGGCGCATGCGCTCGTGCAGCCCGGTCATGGCCTTTCGGCTGCGGTTCGCCTCGTTGCGCATCACGCGCACATGCTCGGCCGCCCTGTCCACGGCCTGCCGGCACCGCTCCATCAATTCTGTCACCGACTCGGTGCGGCCGGCCACCGTGCCGATGGCCTCGCGAATGTGGCCGGTGTGGCGCGACAAGCCTGCGTTGCCGGTGGCCACCTCCCGCGAGGCATGCGACACCGCCGCCACGCCCTGCGTGACGGCCTCGAACAGGCCGGACATCTGCGCCGCCGATCGGCTGAGCGTGTTCAGCGCCTCGCCGATCTCGTCGCGCCCATAGCCTGTGGGCCTGATGGTCAGGTTGCCGCGCCCGAGTTCGGCCACTTGGCTGCACAAGTGCTCCAGGCCCCCGGCCAGCACCTTGTAGATGCACAGCAGCACATAGGCGCTCAGGCCCAGCACCACCAGTGCCAGTGCCGCTGCCCATGCCAGGCCACGCCACTGCTCGCTGGCGCGCGCGCGCAGGTGTTCCTGCAACGCGGCCCAGCCGATGTCCTCGATCGCGCGAGCGGCCTGGTCGGCACGGACGACCTTCGCGGCAACTTCGGCCGGCGCCCGCGTGCCGGACCCGCGCTCCATCCATTGAACTCGGGCTTCGAGATCACGCACCGCTGCATCCAGCGCACCCGTGTGTTGTGGCACCTGCGCCAATGCGCGGTCGTAAGCCGGACGAAGCAGCGACTGGACAGTGCGCACCTCATGTGCAGCAGACAAGAAGCCGGTGGCCGCCCCGACTTCCCGGTCGGCCCGGCTCGTCCGCACGGCCTGGCTCTCCATCTGCGACAGGCGCACGCCCAATTCGTGGCCGAGCCGCACGAGCCCGTCGCGCAACACGGTTGCCCGCGGATCCTGGTCGAGCCAGGGTGCCCAGGCCGCAAGACCCTCGCCACCGGTGAGGGTCAAGGCATCGGCATAGGCCCGCACGGCAGCCGAGGTGGCCCCTGGGGCGCTGGTTCTCTTCGCAACGCCGCCGCCAGCGCGCTGGCGCTGAAGTTCCTGCCGCGCTGAGGTGGCCGTCGACCAGGCATGGGCAACGGCCACGTGGTCCCGCACAAAGTCGGAGACCGCCGGCTCCACTTGGCCGTACAACCGTGCCTCGTTCTCCAACGCCTGCACGACTTCGCGAGGGTCACCCTGCCCGGCCTCCACACGGACACTGACCTCCACCAGATCCATCGCGCCATGGCGCAGCCGAGCCAGGGCAGCAAGGGAGTGGCCCATCGAGCTGGCGCGCTGGGCGCTCGCCGCCGCCGCCATGCGATGCCGTGCCACGTCCTGCCCCAGCCCCAGCACGAGCAGCGCCACCGCAGCGGCGGCCACCCATGCCTTGCGCCTCAGCGGCACATTGCGCAATAGCCGCACACCCGGCCCCCAGACGCCGTGGTATTGCGCCAGCGCACCGACGCGGCCCAGCCAGCCGCGGGCGGGCGGCCGTTCGGCCAGCCGACCCAGTAGTCGTGCGATCCGTGCGTACATCGATTTGCTCTCCATCGGAACCGTCGGGCTGCCGTCGGAACACGACTTCTCTCGCCGACAACCGACCCTCGCCGGTTATCGGTTCCGACGAACGCCGGCTGTAGGGATTTCGGTATGCCCCGAACCTGCGTCTGCGGCCACCGTGAAGTAGCCGGTCGGTCCCGCACTTTTTTTCATTTCAGTTTGGGTGCGCACCCTTAATCTCAGGGCGTAACGGCCGAAGTTGCCCATGCCGCCCTTGCACTCCCGGGCGCCACGAACACCCCTGGCCTGGCCGCGGGTGACCCGCAACCAGGTCGTTCGCGCCGAGAACAACGTGCCCATCCACATGTCAGCAGCGGAACTCGACTCATCGGCCACCGTGGAGCCAGTCGCCGCGGCGCGGCCGCCCAGGCGCTTGGCGAAGGTACTGCGGCGCCTCGCCGTTCCTCTGGCCTGCGCCGCCAGCGCTGCAGGCGCTGCGTTGGCGCTATCGGTCCTGGGTTGGGTGGGCGCGCTGGGCGCTGCAGTCGCAAGTGGCGTCGGCGGATGGGCTCTGGTGCGCATCGGCAGGCGCAGCCACCCGCGAGCTGCCCAGGAGCTTTCGGAGGCCCGATTGGGCGCACAAATCGTGCCCGTCTGGCAACGCACGGTCGAGGCGGCAAAGACCCACTCGGAGCGCGACGCCGACACCCTGCTGGAGAGCTTTGCCAACGTTGCGGGTCACCTGGATCAAGCGCTGGCCGGCGGCACCAGCCTCACCTTGGACAACGCCAGCATCGATCAGTTGCTCGACCGCCACAAGCCCGAACTGGACCGCCTGCTTCAGGCCACCCTGAACGAGGTGCGGCAGAAGGAGCAGATGTTGGCCATCGTCAATCAGTTGCGCGAGGAAATCGGCGGCATGCTGAACCTGGCCCGCGATGTGCAAAGCATCAGCCGCGCCACCCACCTGCTGGCGATGAACGCCTCGGTCGAGGCCACCCGTGCCGGCGCGGCTGGCAGCGGCATGGCCGTCGTGGCACAGGAAGTGCGCGGCCTGGCCGGGCAGTCGCGGCAGGCCGGCAACCAGTTGGCCAAGTTCCTGTCGGACGCGCAGGAACGGCTGGCAGCGGCCAACCGAACCGCGCGGCGGCACGCGACCGACGATGACGAAATCCACATGCAGGCCGACGATGCCGCGCGCGATGTACTGCGTGCCTTGCTGGCCAGCGTGGCCGAGGCGGCACGTTCCTCGCAGACGCTGCGTCTGGCCGGGCGACAGGTCCAGACCGACCTGGAAAAGATCTTCATGGGTCTGCAGGGCCAGGATCGCCTCAGCCAGATGCTGAGCTCGGTCACCGAAGACATGGACCGCTACAGCGCCTGGCTTCGGGGTCGGCCCGATCCGGCGGCCCAACGCCCCAGCGACTGGCTCACCCGCCTGGAACAAAGCTACACGATGGAAGACATGCGCTCAGCGCACCACGGCAACGTGGCCATCGAGCAGTCCCAGGGCGTCGAATTCTTCTGAGAAACCGCGAACTGCCGCTGGCTCGCCCCGCTTATCCACCCATCCCTGCAACCCACCTTTGCGCACAGTGCCCACTGCATCCGCATCGCTACGGGGCGTCACCGCGCCCGTGACTGGAAGGAATTCTCCATGAGCAACAAGACCGTGATGATCGTCGACGATTCCGGCAGCTTCCGCACCGTCGTCAAGCTGGCGTTGCAGAAGGCCGGATATGGTGTCGTCGAGGCCATCGATGGCCGCGATGCCGTCGGGAAGCTGGGCGCGCAGAAGGTCAACCTGATCGTCTGCGACGTCAACATGCCCAACATGGACGGGCTGAGCTTCCTGCGTCACGTCAAGGAGAACGCAGCCCACAAGTTCACTCCGGTGATCATGCTGACCACCGAGTCGCAGGAAGCCAAGAAGGCCGAGGGGCGTGCCGCCGGCGCCCGCGCCTGGATCACCAAACCGTTCCAGCCGTCACAGCTGGTGGATGCCGTCAACCGACTGTGCGTCTGAGTCCGACATGGCCACCACCTTGGCTCTGGCGGGCGAACTGACCATCGCGCAGGCGGCGACCCAGCGCGAGGCGTTGCTGGCCGCCCTGGCCGGATGCGATGCGGCGCTGACGCTGGAACTGTCGGGGGTTGAAGCCTTCGACAGCTCGGGCGTGCAACTGCTGCTGGCGGTCCGGCGCAGCATGGCCGAACGCGGCGGCACGTTGGGTCTGCAGGCATGCAGCCCCCCGGTGATGGAAGCCTTGCGCGTGTACGGACTCCTCGACCTGTTCGGCTTCGGTCCGGCACATGCGGCGCCCGGGGAAGGCTGATCCAATGAACGCACAAGACGACGACGAGATCATTGCCGCTGCGCGCAGCGGCTTTCTCGACGAAGCACGGCAGATGCTCGCCCAGTTCGAGCAATCGCTGCTGGTTCTCGAGAACGACCCGACAGACACCGAGAGCCTGAACGCCGCGTTCCGGGCAGCCCATACGATCAAGGGCAGTGCCGGGCTGTTCGGCTTCGACGCGGTGGTGGCGTTCACGCACGAGGCGGAGACGCTGCTCGAAGCCCTGCGAGCGGGTCAACTCGCCCTCGACGACGCGGCGGCTGCACTGCTGCTGCAAAGCCGCGACCAGATCGAGGCATTGCTCCAGGAGGTGAACTCCGGCACCCAGGATCCGGACGTGGCGCAGCACAGCCACGAGCTGGGGCAGGCACTGCGGGCGCTGTTGCCTGTGGCCACCGATCGGTCCGCCGCAGGGGTGACACCGCTGGCGGTGCCGGAACAGGCCACGGCGGGCGTCTGGCACATCTCGCTGCGCTTCGGCGACGACGCCCTGCGCAATGGCCTCGATCCGTTGTCCTTCATACGCTATCTCGGCACGCTGGGCCGCGTGGAGCAGATCCGCACGCTGGTCGATCGAATCCCGGTGCTCGAGCTGCTCGACCCCGAGGGTTGCCGTCTGGGCTTCGAAATCCGATTCGAGTCCTCGGCCACGCAGCAGCAGATCGCCGATGTCTTCGAGTTCTGTGTCGATGACTGTGCCATCGGCATCCTGGCGTCGGATGCCGCGTCGGCGCAGTGGGACGCACTGTTGTCCGAGCGGGCCGGCGACGACGCCGAGCGGGCCGCGCTGCTGGAGCTGTGGCAGGCGATGGGCGTCTCGCTGCCCCTGCGCGACGCCGACGCTGGTACCGATCCGCTGACCGATACCTCTCCTCGAATCGAGCGGCGCGCCGCTGCCGGGGCCGACCGACGCCGCAACGAGCCCGAACGCCGAACCGGTGCCCGCGACCGCCGCGCGGGTGACGAGACCCGCTTCATCCGCGTACGCGCCGACAAGCTCGACCGCCTGATCGACCTGATCGGGGAGTTGGTCATCGCCAGCTCCGGCGCGCAGCTCGTGGCCGAGACCGAACAGTCGCCGCGCTTTGGCGAGGCGGCGTTGCGCATCCACGACCTGGTGCAGGAAGCCCGCGACGGTGCGTTGGGCCTGCGCATGGTGCCGATCGGCGAAACCTTCACCCGCTTCCAGCGCGTGGTGCGCGATGTGTGCAAGCAGCTGGGCAAAGACGTCGAGCTGCAGATCACGGGCGGCGACACCGAGCTCGACAAGTCGATGGTCGAGACCATCGCCGACCCGCTGATGCACCTGGTGCGCAACAGCCTGGACCACGGCATCGAGACTGCAGAGCAGCGGGTGGCAGCCGGCAAGGGTGCCCGCGGCCGTCTGGCGCTGCATGCATATCACGAATCGGGCTCGATCGTCATCGAGGTCAGCGACGACGGGCGCGGACTCGACCGCGAGCGCATCCTGTCCAAGGCGATCGAGCGCGGCCTGGTGGCCGACGATGCGCAGCTGTCCGACGAAGAGGTTCACCAGCTCATCTTCGCCCCCGGCTTTTCCACCGCCGAGGCCGTGACCAACCTGTCGGGCCGCGGCGTGGGCATGGATGTGGTCAAGCGCAACATCGAGGCCCTGCGCGGGCACATCCGCATCGCCAGCCAGCCGGGGCGCGGCACCACGATGCAGATCCGCTTGCCGCTCACATTGGCCATCATCGACGGCTTTCTGACCAGCGTCGGTGGCGTGAGCTATGTGCTGCCGCTGGAACTGGTGGCCGAGTGCCTCGAGGTGCCACCCGAGTGCACAACCGAACCCGAACGGGTGGCCGGCCACTTCGACCTGCGCGGCGAAGTGCTGCCCTACCTGGACATCAGCCGCTTCTACCGCCACGCTGCGCCACCACCCGGCGCCGCGCGACGCAGCCTGGTCCTCGTGCACGACGGCGGCAGCCGTGTCGGTCTGGTGGTTGACCGCCTGCTGGGCGAGCACCAGACCGTGATCAAGCCACTGGGGCAGGTGTTCCAGCACATCCGCGGCCTGGCCGGCTCGACCATCCTGGGCAGCGGCGAGGTGGCACTGATCCTCGACGTGCCCGCCCTGCTGGACCTGGTGACCGGCGCTGGCCGCGCGACTGCACCGCATGCACCGCACTGACCCGGTGCCCCAGACGAAACCCTTAGTGAACCCCGTAGGACCTGCACGATGACCCCGAACCCGCTGCACCGCATGAACCTGTGGCAGAAATTCGCCGCGATCGGCGCGCTGGCCCTCACGCTCATCGCCATACCCGGTGCGATCGTTCTGCGCGACCGCATCGACACGCAGCGCGTCGCCCACGACGAAGAGGCCGGCCTGGCGCCGGCCGCAGCGATGCTGCGCACGATCCAGATCACGCAACAACATCGCGGCCTGGCGGCCAACGTGCTCAGCGGCAACATGGCGTTCGCCGATAAGCGCGCCAAGGCCAAAGACGATGTCGACGCCGCACTGGCCAAGGCCGCCACCACGGGGACCGAACTCGGGCAGCGCATGCACACCGGCACAATCGACGAGCGCATGAATGAAATGGCCGGGCAGTGGAAGACCCTGGCTGGGGCCGTCGGCGCACGCAGCATCTCGCCGGCCGAGAGCGCGCAGCGCCACACCCGGCTCATCGAGAGCCAGTTCGCCCTGCTCGACGAGATTGTGTCCACGTCCACCCTGGCACTGGACCCCGAGGCCGCGAGCTTCTACCTGATCATGGGCACGCTGGACTATGGCCCTCGCCTGACCGAGTACCTCGGCCAGTTGCGGGCGCTCGGCACCAATGCGTTGTCGAAGAAGGAGATCACCCCCGAGCAACGCGCCGCGATCGCGGGCCTGATCGGCAACAGCCGCCACTACAGCCTGCGCGTGCAGCAAGCACTCGAACGCTCGAAGGCTGCCGATGCAACGCTCGCGGCTGCCCTGGCCAAATCGATCGGTACGGCAGTCGAGTCGGCGAAGACTGCCGCCGACCTGGCTGAAGCAGAGCTGGTCAGCGCCGCCAAGATCACGTTTACCGCCCCGGATTTCCACACCCGCATGACGCAGGCCATCGACAGCCAGTTCGACCTGGTCACCGCGGCGACCGGTGAGCTCACGCGCATCCTGGAAGCCCGCGCCGACGCAGCGCGCACGACGGTCGTCCAGGTGAGCCTGGCGCTCGCCGGCGGCCTGCTGGCGATGCTGGTGACCGTGTGGCTCATCCTGCGGGTGTCGAATCGAGCGCTGCGTGCGTCGATGGATGCCGCCCAGGCGCTGTCGCGTGGCGATCTGTCGGTGAAGGTGGCCACGGACGGGCGGAACGACTTCGGCCAACTCGCCGCGGCTGTCGAGATGGCGCGCGCCAACGTACAGGACCTGCTGGCCGAGGTGCGCGGCATGTATCAGCGCCACGAGCGCGGCGACATCGACGTGGTCATCGACGCCGGCCGCTTCCAGGGCGAATTCGGAACCATGGCCCAAGGCATCAACGAGATGGTCGGCGCGCACATCGATGTGAAGAAGCGCGCACTGGGGGTGGTGGCTGAATTCAGCCGCGGCAATCTCGATGCCGACATGGAGAAGCTGCCCGGCAAGAAGGCGTTCATCAACGATACGCTCGACACCGTGCGCCGCCTGCTGCGCGAGGCCAACAACGCCGCAGCCGAGAACCTGCGCATTCGCCGTGCGCTGGAGGCGGTGCCCAGCGCCGTGATGGTGACCGACAGCGAAGGCGTGATCCGGTTCGCCAACAGCGCCGTGCTGGCGCTGCTGCGGCGCATCGAGCCGGGCCTGCGCCAGCGTGTGCCCGACTTCTCGGCCGATCAGGTGTTGGGCCAGAACTTCGACCGCTTCCACCGCAATCCAGCGCATCAACGTGCCATCGTCGATCACCTGAAGGCACCGCACGCGGCGCAGTTCAAGTTCGGCGAACACACCATCCGCCTCACGGCCACGCCCATCTCGGGCGAGGACGGCCAGCGCGTGGGCACCATCCTCGACTGGACCGACCGGTCGGCTGAAGTCGCCGCGGAGGAAGACGTGACCGCACTGGTCGAGGCCGCATCGCGCGGCGACTTCTCGCGCCGGGTCGACGTGGCGCGCCGCGAAGGCTTCTTCCGCACGCTGGGCGAGCACATGAATCGCCTGGTCGACACCACCGACCGCTCGCTCCACGAGATCAACGATGCCGTGAACCGGGTGGCGCAAGGCGACCTGACGCGAGAGTTCGTAGGCGAGTACCAGGGCGTCTTCGCACGACTGCAGGGCGACCTCAATGCCATGACGCGCCAGTTGGTGACGACGATCTCCGACGTCAATGCTGCAGCGCAGGCGCTCACCTCGGCGTCGGGCCAGGTGTCGAGCACGTCGCAGTCGCTGTCGCAGTCGGCCTCCGAACAGGCTGCCAGCGTTGAGCAGACCACCGCCAGCCTTCAGGAAATGGCCGCCTCGGTCAAGCAAAACGCCGACAACGCCAATGTCACCGACGGCATGGCCACCAAGGCCGCCCGCGAGGCCGACGAAGGTGGCCAGGCCGTG
>JABWBN010000357.1 GCA_013360485.1 Burkholderiaceae bacterium
CTTCATCGCCCGCCGTGGCGCCCGGCGCTTCGACTGCGGCTGCAGCGGCCTCCGCAGCTCGACCGGCGCGCGACCCGGCCGCCATACTGGCCGGTCAAACCGCGAAGTCCACCGCCAGCGCCGCTGATGCGTTCAGCTACTACGTGCAAGCCGGAGCCTACTCGCGGCCCGAGGACGCCGAAACGCAGCGCGCAAGGCTCGCGATGCTGGGTCTGGATGCCAAAGTGATGGAGCGCGAGCAGTCCGGCCGCACGGTGTACCGGGTGCGGCTGGGTCCGTACGAAGGTCGACCCGATGCCGAAGCGGTCCAGGCACGTCTGGCCGGTGACGGCATCGAAGCCAACCTGGTGCGCGTCGAACGTTGAACTTCGGCGGCGCTGCCGGAGTCCATCCCACCTGCCCCGACGACCGAGAGGACCGAATACATGAAACGACGCGACTTTGCCCTGGGCCTCGGTGCCAGCGGGCTGGGCGGTGTTCTGGCACTGCCGGCGCGCGCGCAGGGCGGCCCCACCGAAGGCCGCGAGTACACCCGCCTGGCCAGGCCGCTCACCGGCGGTCCCGCCGGCAAGGTGGAGGTGGTGGAGTTCTTCGGCTACTGGTGCCCGCACTGTGCCGCATTCGAGCCCACGCTCGAGGCCTGGGTGCGCGCATTGCCCGCCGACGTTCAGTTCCGCCGCATTCCCGTGGTCTTCCAGGGCTGGCACGAAGCGTATCAGCGGCTGTACTTCGCGCTCGAGGTGATGGGCTTGATCAACACGGTGCATGCCAAGGTGTTCCCCGCCGTGCATGTACAGAAGCTGCGCCTGGAGCGCGATGCCGACCTGAAGAAGCTGGCCGCCGACAATGGCATCGACCCCGCCAAGCTCGCCGAGACGATGAAGAGTTTCTCGGTGGCCACGCGCTGCAACCAGGCCAACCAGGCGGCGGCCGCCTGGCGCATCGACGGCGTGCCGACACTGGGCGTGGGTGGGCGCTTCATGACTTCGGTCAGCCAGGCCGGCGGGCACCCCCAGACCTTGGCGGTATTGGACGCACTCATCCGCAAGGCGCGCACCTGAGGTCACGCCCGAGGGCGCACTCGCCGGTCGATCGTTGCACGGGTCTGCGTGCGCGTCGGCCAGAGTGAACACGCAAATTCCGGGCCGCTTCTGCGTCGCCCGGCACAGGCTTCAGACTAGAATGGTCTGCAAGTTTTGTGCCGTTTATGACAACACATCGCCCGACCCCTGGCCGGACCGCCCTCGGCAATGCCTGCATCGCCATGGCTGCGCTGGCGTTGCCCTTTGCCGCGCAGGCCGAGAAGGCCGACCGCAACCGGCCCATCGCGGTGGAATCCGACCAGAACTGCGTGGTCGACCTGCTCAAGGAGGTCAACGTCTGCAGCGGCAACGTGGTGATCGCCCAGGGCACGCTACAGATCCGCGCCGACCGGGTGGAGCTGCGCAAGACGCCTGACGGCTACCAGCTCGCCGCCGCGTTGGGCACCGCGGCGAAGCCGGCTCAGTACCGGCAGAAGCGCGATGCCGTGGACGAGTGGGTTGAGGCCAGCGCCCAGCGCATCGACTACGACGCCCGCGCCAACACCTTGCGCTTTGCGGGCGAGGCCAGTGCCCGCCGCTTGCGCGGCACCGAGCTGGCCGACGAGATCCACGGCAGCGTGATCGTCTGGGACAACGCCGCGGAGGCATTCAGCGTCCAGGGCGGGGCAGCCACACCAGCCAACCCCGGTGGCCGCGTGCGCGCAGTGCTGTCGCCACGGGCGGGTGCATCCGCATCCGATCCGTCGCCGGCGGCGGCCAGCGCGCCACCGCTGCGCAGCACGCCGGCCATCGGGGAGCGGCGGTGACACTCGCGGCCACCAGCCGGCTCGAGGTGACCGGACTGCAGAAGTCCTATGGCTCGCGTATGGTGGTCAAGGAAGTGCATCTGGCCGTGGGCGCTGGCGAGGTGGTTGGCCTGCTGGGGCCCAACGGCGCAGGCAAGACCACCACCTTCTACATGGTGGTGGGTCTGGTGCGGGCCGACGCCGGTGAGATTCAGATCGACGGCCTGCCGGTGCAAGGCAGGCCCATCCATCAGCGCGCACGCATGGGCTTGTCCTATCTGCCGCAGGAGGCGTCGATCTTCCGCAAGCTCACGGTGGCCGAGAACATCCGCGCCGTGCTCGAACTCCAGGTCGATGCCCAGGGCCGGCCACTGAAGAACACGGTCATCGACGAGCGGCTCGAGCAACTGCTCAACGATCTGTCGATCGAGAAGCTGCGCGACTCGCCGGCACTGGCGCTGTCGGGCGGCGAGCGGCGGCGCGTCGAGATCGCCCGCGCGCTGGCCACCCAACCGCGCTTCATCCTGCTCGACGAGCCCTTCGCCGGGGTCGATCCCATCGCCGTGATCGAGATCCAGCGCATCATCGGCTTTCTCAAGGCACGCGGCATCGGCGTGCTCATCACCGACCACAACGTGCGCGAGATGCTGGGCATCTGCGACCGCGCCTACATCATCAGCGAGGGCCGGGTGCTGGCCGAGGGCACGCCAGGCGAGCTGGTGGCCAATGCCGACGTGCGCCGCGTCTACCTCGGCGAACACTTCCGGATGTAGGACGCCATGAAGCCCTCGCTTCAAGTCCGGCTGTCGCAGCACCTGGCGCTGACGCCACAGCTGCAACAGTCCATCCGGCTGCTGCAGCTGTCCACGCTGGAGCTGCATCAGGAAATCGAGCAGATGCTCGAGCAGAACCCCTTTCTCGAGATCGAGGGCGAGCGCTCGCCCATGGAGCTCGGACTCGAGCGCGTGAGCGCACCGGCGGCATCCGATGAGCCCGCATCCGACGCGCGACCCGAGCGGTCGGCCGATACCGGCAGCGGCAACGAGCGCGAGTCCGCCGCCGACGAAGCCGCCGCGGGCGACGAG
>JABWBN010000358.1 GCA_013360485.1 Burkholderiaceae bacterium
CGCTGCCGCTGCCGCTGCGCGCCGCGCCGAGGCCGCGCGCCGCGAAATCGAACGCCTGGCGGCCGAGGAGCAGCGATTGGCACTTGCGCTGCCGCCGGAGCCGCCCGTACCCGTGGTCGCGCCCACGCCCTACTTCAGCGGACTGAATGAACACCGCCGCGATTACCGCGTCGGTGATGTCTACGAGTTGCGCGTCGTCGACCTGTTCAGTCGCCGCACCGAGCCGCTGGTCATGCGCGTGACTGCGGTCGACATCGGCCGCGATCGCGTCGAGTACAACGGCGGCGAGTTCACCTCCGACCTGATGGGCAACACCACCGGCAACCAGCGCGGCAGCATGGGCACGCCGCGGCAGTTCTATCCCTCCGAGCTTGTCGTCGGTCGCCGCTGGCAGACGATGTTCCGCCAGAACCGCGTCAGCGGGCTGAACTACACGTTCCGCTATGACGTGAAGGTGGCCGGACGCGAGAAGGTCACCGTCCCGGCAGGCACTTTCGACACCTACCGCATCGAAGCGCTGGGCTACAACATGCAGTTGGGTGCGCAGATTCGGCGCACGATCTGGGTGGCGCCTGAGGTCAACGCCGACATCGCCCACGAGATCTGGGTGAAGCTGACCGATGGCCGCATCGAACAGAATGACCGGCAGGAACTGGTCTCGGTCACCCGGGGCTGAATCCGCCCTGCGCACTCCTCCTTGGCGCCTGGGAACCCTGGCGCTGGCGGTCACGGGCTGGCTGCTCGCAGCATGCGCACCGCTGGCGGCGGGGGCGATCCCACCCGAGGAGCGGGGCGCCCACGACGAGGCTCAGGTTCCAAACGTCCCACACAGCCCTGCGCCCGCATCGCCCGCCTCCGCAGCCTCGTCCGCCGCCCCGTCGATCGCGGTTCCGGTGCCACATCCGCCGTCAGCGCCAGCCCCTGCCTCCTCGCCTGTGCCTTCATCCGCAGGCGCCAGCGGTGTCGCGGCATCGGCACCCCGAACTGCCGAGTCCGGCGCGGCCGGCGGCAGGGTATCGGCTGGGGTGCCCGCGGCGGCCAAGCCGCACGTTGCGGCCAAGGAGGCACCGAGCGCGGGCTTTGACACCGGCACGTTCTGGCGTATCACCACCCCTGATGGTGCACGCGCGCATGTGCTGGGCACCATACACCTGGGTCGGCCAGACGACCTGGCGGTGCCGCATCAGGCCTGGGAGCAGTTGCGGCAGGCCCGCCGGTTGGTAGTGGAACTGGCCCAGGACACGCTCGACGCGCGTCAGGTCGCGAAGCTGCAGCGCCTGCCGGCGGCACAGTCGATGGCCCGCCACCTCAGCCGCGATGAACAGGGGCGGCTGCTGCAAAGGCTCAACCGCGCCGGAGTCCGGCCGGCGGCCCTGCTGCACTTCAAGCCCTGGGTGCTCACCCAGTGGCTGCAGGTGGGCGACATGCAGCCAGCCATGTCGTTGGACGACCAGGTCGTGCTGCTTGCACGCTTGGGGGGCGTACCGGTGAGCTCGCTGGAGTCGGTGCAAGAGCAGTTCGCCGCCTTCGAGTGCATCGACACGGCCGAGCAGGTGATCCTGCTCAAGGAGACGCTGGCCACGCGGGAAGAGTTCTTCACGCAGCTCAACCAGGACATGCTGGCGCTGTATCGCAACCAGCGGGTCGGCGAACTGGTCGACCAGATCGAGCGGCGCTTTCCGATCTCGCCGTCCGGCCGTGCGATCGAGGCCCGCTCCACGGCCTGTACCATAGCGCGCCGGAACCTTCGCTTCGCCGAGCGGCTGCGCCCACTGTTGGGCGCGGGCGACGTATTCGTGGCCATCGGTGCAGCGCACCTGTGCGGACACAATGGCGTGCTGGCCCAACTGGCGCAGGGCGGTTACCTTATCGAACGCGTGCCGGTGGACGAGCCGGCCGCTGCGACTTCCGCGGCAACAACCGCCGCCACCATTGCCGACACTCGAGCCGCAACGATGCCTGAGAACCCGAGATGACAGCGCACGACGCACTGCCGGTCGGCACCGTGATCGGTGACTTCGAGATCCGCAAGGTATTGGGCAAGGGAGGCTTCGGCATCGTCTACGAAGCCTACGAGCCTCCGCTGGACCGGCGCGTGGCCCTGAAGGAGTACTTCCTGCAGGGGTTCTCGCGGCGCGAGGGCCTGGACGTATTCCCACGCGACGAGGAATCGGTGGCCATGTTCGAGTCGGGCATGGCGCGCTTCATCCGCGAAGCTCGGCTGCTGTCGATGCTCAACGAACGCACCCGCACCGATGGCTCGCTGGTCGCGGTGTACCGCGTGTTCCAGGCCCACCGTACGGCGTTCATGGCGATGAAGCTCTACGAGGGTCAGACGCTGCGCCGCGTGGTGCAGGCCGATCCGGCCATCGTGACCGAGCAGTGGTTGACCTCGCTGCTGCGGCGCATGCTCGACGCGCTGCAGGCGCTGCACTCGCTGCCCGGCGAGAACCTCGTGCACCGCGACGTCTCGCCCGACAACATCGTGATCCAGCCCGACGGCACGCCGGTGCTGCTGGACTTCGGTGCCACGCGCAACGTGACGGACAAGATGACCTCGCTGATCTACAAGCCGGGTTACTCGCCGATCGAGCAATACACCGACGCCATCGCCCAGGGCCCCTGGACCGACTTGTACGCGCTGTGCGGTACCGCCTACTTCGCAATCGGCGGCAAATCGCCGGTGCCAGCCGTGGACCGTTACGCGGGGGCGGCGTTCGAGACGGCAGCGCAGCGTGGCGCCGGCCGCTACTCGCAGGCGTTCCTCGAGGTGATCGACCACGGCATGGCGGTGATGCCCGAGCAGCGCTACCGCAGCGCTGAAGACATGCGCGCGGCGCTCGACCAGGTGGCCGCCACGACGCTGGCGCCCGCGCGCCCGGCATCAGTGGCCACATCGCCAG
This sequence comes from Burkholderiaceae bacterium, assembly GCA_013360485.1. Taxonomy (GTDB): domain Bacteria; phylum Pseudomonadota; class Gammaproteobacteria; order Burkholderiales; family Burkholderiaceae_C; genus Pseudaquabacterium. Next base: position 2,904 of record JABWBN010000358.1, read on the forward strand.
CCGCGCCC
>JABWBN010000074.1 GCA_013360485.1 Burkholderiaceae bacterium
CGTCGCTCCAGAGCGCCCGCAGCCCCAGCGCGCGGTAGCGCCGGAAGTACTCGCTCCAGTCGTCGTGGCGCTCGCGCGGGTCCTCGCCGAGCTGGGCGAGGAGTTCCGGCAGCGCCGGGTGGCGCGAGGCGCCGAGCAGCACGAGGTCGTCGAGGCTCCGTTCCTCCTCGCGCGCGATGTCCGCGAGATAGCGGAAGCTGGCCGCGCCCGCGCGCTCCCACACCCACGACTTGAACCCGTCGAGTTCGATCCGCTTCATCGGCTTCGTCGTCTGCCCCGGCGCGGCGCGCCACCGTGGAGAGAGAGGAAAGGAGGGAGAGGGGGGAAGGGGGGCTTGCGCGCGCACGGCGCGCCGCCCGGGAATGGCGCGGAAATGGGACGGTTCGACTCCGGCGCACAAGGCCTTTTGCTGCTCGACAAGCCGCTGGGCTGGACCAGCAACGATGCCCTGCAGAAGGTGAAGGGCCTGTTGCGTGCCTTGAAGGGCGGGCACACGGGCACGCTCGATCCGCTGGCGACCGGCCTTCTGCCATTGTGCTTCGGCGCGGCCACGAAGTTCGCACAGGTGAGTCTGGATGCCGACAAGGGCTACCGCGCCACGCTGACGCTGGGCGCACGCACTTGCACGGGCGATCGCGAGGGCGAAGTCATCGAACAGCGCCCTGTCAAGGTCGATGCAGGCTTGATCGCTGCGGTCTGCGGGCGCCTGACCGGCCCGATCGACCAGTTGCCCCCCATGCACTCGGCGCTCAAGAAAGACGGCAAGGCGCTGTACGAATACGCGCGAGCCGGCATCGACGTAGAGCGTGAGCCGCGTCGAGTGACGATCCACACGATCGACATCGTCCAGTGGCACGATCGCACGCTGGTGATCGACGTGGTCTGCAGCAAGGGCACCTACATCCGCGCGCTGGCCGAGGACATCGGCCAGGCACTGGGCTGCGGTGCCCACCTTGCCGCGTTGCGTCGAACGTCCAGCGGGCCGGTTCGGATCGGTGGCGCGATTGCACTGGATGCGCTCGAAGCGATGCCGGATGCCGAGCCACTGGCACGGCTGCTGCCCCCCGACACGCTTCTGGCAGACTGGCCCAGCCTGAGGCTCGATGCCGGCGAGGCGGGTCGATTCCTGTCCGGCCTTCGACGCAGGGTCGAACACCCTGACACCGATCGCATTCGCGTCTACGGCCCCCAGCCTGGCGCCTTTTTGGGTAGCGCACACGTCCGCGGTGGCGAACTGATCGCCGATCGCTTGCTCAGCCCACCCGAAGTGCAAGCCCTGTGCTGCGCACCGGCCACCGCTTCCGAATTTCCCGAGAGCCTTCCATGAGTCCCCAGATCCGCAACATCGCCATCATCGCGCACGTCGACCACGGCAAGACCACGCTGGTCGACCAACTTCTGCGCCAGAGCGGCACCTTCCGCGACAACCAGCAGGTAGCCGAGCGCGTGATGGACAGCAACGACCTCGAACGCGAGCGCGGGATCACCATCCTGGCGAAGAACTGCGCGGTCAAGTGGAAAGACACCCATATCAACATCGTCGACACACCGGGGCACGCGGACTTCGGAGGCGAGGTCGAGCGCGTGCTGTCGATGGTGGACGGTGTGCTGCTGCTGGTCGACGCGGTCGAGGGGCCGATGCCGCAGACACGCTTCGTGACCAAGAAGGCTTTGGCGCTCGGACTCAAGCCGATCGTGGTCGTCAACAAGGTCGATCGACCCGGTTCCCGCTGCGACTACGTCATCAACGCCACCTTCGACCTGTTCGACAAGCTGGGCGCCTCCGAGGAGCAGCTTGACTTCCCGGTCATCTACGCGTCAGGGCTGAACGGCTGGGCCACACTCGACGCGGGCACTATCGGCACCGACATGGCGCCGCTGTTCGAGGCGGTGCTCGCGCACGTACCCGCCCATGAGGGCGACCCCGATGCGCCACTGCAGCTGCAGGTCTGCTCGCTGGACTACTCCAGCTATGTGGGACGCATCGGCATTGGCCGCGTCAACCAGGGCACGTTGCGCCCGGCGATGGATGTGGCGGTATGCGAAGGCCCGGATTCGGCACCGCGCAAGGCGCGTATCAACCAGGTGCTGAAGTTCGAAGGGCTCGAGCGCCAGCAGGCCGACAGCGCCGGCCCGGGCGACATCGTGCTGATCAACGGAATCGAAGACATCGGCATCGGCGTAACCTTGACCAGCCTCGAAGACCCGCAGCCGCTGCCCATGTTGCAGGTCGATGAGCCGACGCTGACCATGAACTTCTGCGTCAACACCAGCCCGCTGGCCGGCCGGGAGGGCAAGTTCGTCACCAGCCGACAGATCCGCGACCGGCTCGATCGTGAGCTGCAGAGCAACGTGGCACTGCGGGTTCGGGATACCGACGAGGATGGCATCTTCGAAGTCTCCGGGCGTGGCGAGTTGCACCTGACCATCCTGCTGGAAAACATGCGCCGCGAGGGCTACGAGCTCGCGGTGAGCAAGCCAAGGGTGGTGTTCCACGATGTGCACACGCCGTCTGGCATCGAACGCCAGGAGCCCATCGAACTGGTCACCGTGGATGTGGAAGACCAGCACCAAGGTGGCGTGATGCAGGCGTTGGGTGAGCGCCGGGCTGACCTCGTGAACATGGAGTCAGACGGACGCGGCCGTGTGCGCCTGGAGTACCGCATACCGGCGCGGGGTCTCATCGGCTTCACGAATGAGTTTCTCAACCTGACACGCGGCACCGGGCTCATCAGCAACATCTTCGATGGGTACGAGCCCTACAAGGGTGAGATCGAAGGGCGCAAGAACGGCGTGCTCATCAGTCACGAGGACGGCGAGATCGTCACCTATGCCCTGGGCAAGCTCGACGACCGCGGACGCATGTTCGTCAAGCCGGGCGACCCGGTGTACGAAGGCATGATCGTGGGCGTGCACAACCGCGACAACGACCTGGTGGTGAACGCGGTGCGCACCAAGCAGCTCACCAACTTCCGTGTCAGCGGCAAGGAAGACGCGATCAAGATCACGCCGCCGATCGAGCTGTCGCTCGAGTACGCGGTCGAGTTCATCGCCGACGACGAGCTGGTCGAGATCACACCGAAGTCGATCCGCCTGCGCAAGCGCTTCCTGAAGGAGCACGATCGCCGGCGCGCCCAGCGCGAGGGCACATGAATCTGGCCGGAGCGCTGTCATGCCCATGAGCCACGGCCGCGCCGTGGCGGTGATGGTGCTGGTCACACTGTTGTGGAGCATTGCCGGCGTCGTGACCCGGCAGCTCGAGGCCGCGCGCAGCTTCGAGGTGACCTTCTGGCGCAGTGCGTTCAATGCCATTGCGCTGACCGTGGCACTGCTGGCCTGGCGGCGGGGTGCGCTGTGGACACGCCTGCGCACCGGTGGGCGGGCCCTTTGGTTCTCGGGCCTGTGCTGGATGGTGATGTACACCAACTTCATGGTGGCGATCACGCTCACCACCGTGGCCACAGTGCTGGTCACCATGTCGATCGCGCCCTTGGTGACAGCCGTCTTCGCTCGCGTGTTCCTGAAACACCGCCAACCGTTGCGAACCTGGCTGGCCATCGCGCTGGCCACCGTCGGGATTGCATGGATGTTCGCGCAGCAAGCATTGGGCGAGGGCGGCTCGCTGCTGGGCATGCTGGTGGCGCTCGGTGTACCGTTGGCCGGTGCGGCCAACTGGACCCTGTTGCAGCACATCCAGCATCGGCCGCAAGCTGGCATTGCCCCGTCGTCACCGGAATCGGCGACACCCGACATGCTGCCGGCGGTGCTGATCGGTGCCGTGCTGTCGGCAGCCATCACGCTTCCGCTGGCCTGGCCGTTGCAGGCGTCCTCTCATGACCTGCGCTGGCTGGGCCTGCTGGGTGTATTCCAGTTGGCGCTGCCGTGCCTGCTGGCGGTACAGGTGGCGCGGGTCCTGCCGGCGCCGGAGGTTTCCCTGCTGGCACTGCTGGAGGTGATCTTCGGCGTGTTGCTGGCCTGGGTGGGGGCTGGCGAGGAGCCGGGGCAGGCCGCACTGGTGGGCGGTGCCCTGGTGATCGGCGCGCTGGTCGGTAACGAACTGCTCGGGCTCCATGCCCGGCAGGCACCCGCGGCACGCGCGCCAGCGGTATCAGACGTGTAGAGCGTGCCCCAGCGCCCGCAGCGCAGCCTCCTGGACGGCCTCGCCCAGTGTGGGATGCGCGTGGATGGTGCCGGCCACGTCTTCCAGTCGCGCTCCCATTTCGATCGATTGCCCGAACGCGGCCGACAACTCGCTGACGCCGCGACCCACGGCCTGCCAGCCGATCACCAGGTGGTTGTCGCGTCGGGCCACAACCCTCACGAAGCCGTCGGTCGACTCCAGCGTCATGGAGCGGCCATTGGCTGCAAAGGGAAAGACGGCGTGCACGGCATCGATGCCCGCGGTCTGCGCATCCGTCGGGTTCAGGCCCACCACCACCACTTCGGGGTCGGTGAAGCACACCGCGGGGATCGCCGCGGGTGCCCACCGCCGCTGGTTGCCGGCCACCAGCTCGGCCACCATCTCGCCCTGGGCCATTGCCCGGTGTGCCAGCATAGGCTCGCCGGTGAGGTCACCGATGGCCCACACGTTGCGCATAGACGTGCGGCACTGGTCGTCGATCTTGACCGACCTGCCGGCCATGTCCAGTTGCAACCCCTCCAGACCAAAGCCTTCGGTGCGTGGCCGTCGGCCAGCGGCGACCAGCACCTGGTCGGCCGGCAAAGGGAACTCGTCGGCCGTGGCGGTGCGCACACGTACCGCCTTGCCGTCGGCGCTCAGGCCTTGCACGCTGCAACCCAGGTGCAGCACCACACCCAGGCGCTTGAGTGTGGCCAACACCGGCCGGGTGAGTTCGGCATCGTAGGCCGGAAGTACATGCTCGGTGGCTTCGACCACCGCCACTTCCGCTCCCATCTTGCGGTAGGCAATGCCGAGTTCCAGGCCGATGTAGCCAGCCCCGACGACCACCAGCCGGCGCGGCAACGCCGCCGGCGACAAGGCCTGCGTCGACGAGATGACCGGACCACCGAAGGGCAGTCCTGGCAGCTCCACCGGCACCGAGCCCGTGGCCAGCAACAGGTGCTCGCAGCGAATGCGCACGGGGTCGCTGGCGTCGGATGCGTGTACCTCCAGCGTCTTGCCGTCGACAATGCGCGCGTGGCCGCGGATCACGCGCACGCCGGCTTTCTTCAGCAGCGCACCCACGCCCGTCGTGAGCCGTTCGACGATGCCGTCTTTCCAGCGCACCGTCTGCGCCAGGTCGAGCGTGGGCGATTGCACGCGAACGCCCAGTGGCGAGCCGTTGGCCTGGTGGCGGGCCTCCTCGTAGGCCTGAGCGGCGTGGATGAACGCCTTCGACGGAATGCAGCCGATGTTCAGGCAGGTGCCGCCCAGGGCGACGCCCTCGACCAGGATGGTGGGCACCCCCAGTTGGCCGGCGCGGATGGCGGCCACGTAGCCGCCGGGACCGCCGCCCAGGACGAGCAGCGTGGTTGTCAGGTCTTTCATCGCATGCATGGCACACCCTTGTGTCGGGCGCGCCCTCCAATCAAGAACGGGCGGACTCGGCCAGCAGCAGCGCCGGCGACTCGAGCAGGGCGCGCACGGCCTGGATGAACCGTGCGGCGTCCATGCCATCGACCACCCGGTGGTCGAAGGATGACGACAGGTTCATCAGCAGGCGTGGCACCAACTGCTGCTGGCGGTAGACCGGCCGCTCGACGATGCGGTTGACCCCCACGATGGCCACCTCGGGGTGGTTGATCACCGGGGTCGTGACGATGCCGCCGAGTGCGCCCAGGCTGGTGATGGTCAGTGTCGAGCCCGAGAGCTCGTCGCGCGTGGTCTTGCCGGTGCGTGCGGCTTCGGCCAGGCGCGCGACTTCGGTACCGATGGCCCACAGGTCGCGTGCCTCCGCGTGGCGCAGCACGGGCACCACCAGGCCGTTGTCGGTCTGTGCGGCAATGCCCAGGTGCACCGCGCCGAACCGTGTCACGACGCCAGCATCATCGTCGTAGCGGGCGTTGATCTGCGGGAATTCGCGCAACGCCAGCACCAGGGCTCGTGCCAGCAGCGGCAGCACCGTGAGCTTGCCGCGTGTGGCGCCGTAGTGCCCGTTGAGCTGGGCCCGCAGCGACTCGAGCTCGGTGACGTCGACCTCCTCCACATAGCTGAAGTGCGGAATGCGGCGCTTGGCCTCCTGCATCTTCTGCGCAATGCGCCGTCGCAAGCCGACGACCGGCACCACCTCCTCGTCATGCCGCTCGACCCAGATACCCGCCGTGGCCTGCGGCTGGCCTCGTGTGACGAGGTACGACTCGATGTCGGCATGCGTGATGCGGCCGGCCGGTCCGCTGCCTGGAATGAACTGCAACTCCAGGCCGAGCTCCCAGGCCCGGTGCCGGACGGCGGGCGAGGCCAGAGGCCGCTCGCCGGGCGCACGGGGTGCCGCCACCGTTGCGGGCGCACTGCGCGGCACTCGATCAGCCGGAACCTTCATGCCGGTGGCCTCGCCAGCACCTGCAGTTGCAACCGCGGCCTGAGGGCGCGGCGCCGGAGGCACCGCTGCAGAAGGCTCGGTAGCCGCGCGCGTCGCAGTGGACGTTGACACGGGCGCGGACGCCTGGGCATTACCGGCGCCTTCGACCTCGAGCCGAATCAGCTCGCTGCCCACCGCCATCACCTCGCCCACTGCACCGCCGAGCGACAGCACCCGGCCATGCACCGGCGACGGAATCTCCACCGTCGCCTTGTCGGTCATCACATCCGCAACGACCTGGTCCTCGCGCACCTCGTCCCCCGGCTTCACATGCCAGGCCACCAACTCGACCTCCGCGATGCCCTCGCCGATATCGGGCATCTTGATGATGTGAATGCCCATCATGCCTCCCGACGGGCCGCCTCTAGGGAGGCATGCGCCCCCTCGGGGGGCAGTGCAGCGGCGAAGCCGCAAACGTGGGGGGCCATGTTCATGCCTCCATAGCTCGTTTTAGAGCGGCACCCACGCGGGCAGGGCCGGGGAAGTAGTCCCACTCCTGGGCATGGGGGTAGGGCGTATCCCAACCCGTTACACGCTCGATCGGAGCCTCGAGATGGTGGAAGCAGTGCTCCTGCACGAGGGCCGTCAACTCGGCGCCGAAGCCACTGGTGCGGGTGGCTTCATGCACCACCACGCAGCGCCCCGTGCGCTTGACCGACTCGACGACCGTGGGCAAGTCCATCGGCCACAGCGAGCGAAGGTCGATCACTTCGGCGTCGATGCCCGTTTCCTCGGCCGCGCATGCGCTGACCCACACCATGGTGCCGTAGGTCACCACTGTGACGTCCTTGCCCGGTCGAAACACCGAGGCGGACTCCAGCGGCAAACGGTAGTAGCCCTCGGGCACGTTGCCCATGGGGTGCTTGGACCAGGGAACGACCGGCCGGTCGTGGTGGCCATCGAAAGGACCGTTGTACAGGCGCTTGGGTTCGAGGAAGACCACTGGGTCGTCGCACTCGATCGCCGCGATCAGCAGCCCCTTGGCATCGTACGGATTGCTGGGCATCACCGTGCGCAAACCACACACATGGGTGAACAAGGCCTCGGGGCTCTGGCTGTGGGTCTGGCCGCCGTAGATGCCACCGCCACAGGGCATGCGGATGGTCAGGGGCGCGGTGAAGTCACCGTTCGAGCGGTAGCGCAGGCGCGCCGCTTCCGAGATGATCTGGTCAGCGGCCGGGTAGAAGTAGTCGGCGAACTGGATTTCGACCACGGGTCGCAGCCCGTAGGCGCCCATGCCCACGGCAACCCCCACGAGCCCGCCCTCACTGATCGGGGCATCGAAGCAGCGCGGCTTGCCGTACTTGGCCTGCAGCCCCTCGGTCACGCGGAAGACGCCGCCGAAGTAGCCCACATCCTCGCCAAACACCACCACCTTATCGTCGCGTGCCATCGACACATCGAGTGCCGATCGCAGCGCCTGGATCATCGTCATGGGCACGGCATTGCCGGCCTGCTCGGGTGCAGTTGTCATGCGCATGGCCTCACACCCCCAATTGCTGCCGCTGCAGCCTCAGGTGCGCGGGCATGTCCTTGTAGACGCCCTCGAACATCGTCGCTGCGCTGGGAATATGGCCATCGAGCAACGTGCCGTGGCGCTCGGCCTCCTTCTGCGCAGCGGTCACCTCGACCTCGAGTTCGCGCTGCGTCTGTTCGTGCTGTGCCATCGACCACTCCCCCAGCGCGATCAGGTGGTCGCGCAGCCGGACGATCGGATCGCCCAGGGGGAACCGCTGCCAGTCGTCGGCAGGTCGGTATTTCGAGGGGTCGTCGGAAGTGGAGTGCGCGCCGGCTCGATAGGTGACCCACTCGATCAGCGTGGGTCCGAGATTGCTGCGGGCGCGCTCTGCAGCCCAGCGGGAGGCGGCATAGACGGCGAGAAAGTCGTTGCCGTCCACGCGCAGGCTGGCAATGCCGCAGCCCACGCCGCGCGCGGCGAAGGTCGTGCTCTCACCTCCGGCGATGGCCTGGAAGGTGGAGATTGCCCACTGGTTGTTGACCACGTTGAGGATGACCGGCGCGCGGTAGACGTGCGCGAACGTGAGCGCGGTGTGGAAGTCGCTCTCGGCAGTGGAACCATCTCCGATCCAACCCGAGGCGATCTTGGTGTCGCCGGCAATGGCCGACCCCATGGCCCAGCCGACCGCCTGGATGAACTGCGTGGCCAGGTTGCCTGAGATCGAGAAGAACCCGGCCCGCTTGTACGAATACATCACCGGCAACTGCCGACCCTGCAGCGGGTCGCGCGAATTGCTCATGAGCTGGCACATCATCTCGACCATCGAGACGTCGTCACGCGCCAGCAGCAGGCCCTGCTGCCGGTAGGTGGGAAAACTCATGTCGCCAGGCTGTAGGGCGAAGGAATGCGCCACCGCGATGGCTTCCTCGCCCAGGCACTGCATGTAGAACGACAGCTTCTTCTGGCGCTGCGCGATGAGCATGCGCGCATCGAAAATGCGCGTCTTCATCATTGCCCGCAGCCCCTTGCGCAGGGTGACCGGGTCGAGTTCGGGATTCCACGGGCCCACAGCCCGGCCCTGCTCGTCGAGCACGCGTATCAACGCGTAGGCGAGGTCCTGGGTGTCGAAGTGGGCGGTGTCAACCGGCGGCCGGCGCACGGTGCCGGCGGGGGACACATGCAGGAAGGCGAAATCGGTGGCTTGACCCGGGCGCCCGGTGGGCTCGGGCACATGCAACCGCAATGGCGTGGGATCGCTCATGCGCGCAACGCTCCTGGGCTCGATCGTGTCGAGCGTTCATGGGACGAAGGGCACCCTGGTCAACCCGGGCGCTTGGGCCCCGGCAAGCGGGTGGTCTGCGGAGTCCGGTACAGGATCGCTGCGGCCGGTTCCTACAGGCCAGAGGTTACCGCATTTCACGTGCACGATTGGATCGACATCTGGCGCATCAGGGTCAGCCAGTGGCCGCCCGGCACCCATGCCGCCGCAGAATCGGCGTGTTTGAATGCCAGTGGCCACGAGGTGATTGCCATGCGTTTGCTCAGAGTTGGACCGCCCGGGCATGAGGTGCCCGCGGCGATGGATGCCGGAGGTGCGCTGCGCGACCTTTCCGCCGTGTGGGGCATGGGTGGCGCCCGGGGACTGCAGCCGCAGGCCCTCGATCGCCTGCGCTCGCTGGACCTGTCGTCGCTGCCGGCCCTACCCGCGGACTCGCGTCCGGGCGTGCCGTGGAGCGGCTGCGGAAAGATCGTGTGTGTCGGCCTGAACTATGCCGATCACGCGGCCGAAGCCGGCTTGCCCCTGCCCGCCGAGCCGGTGCTGTTTTCCAAGCCCACGAGTGCCATGATCGGCGCGCGTGATGCAGTGGTGCTTCCGCAGGGATCGCTGAAGTCGGACTGGGAGGTGGAACTGGGCGTGGTGATCGGTCGCAAGGCACGCTACGTCACGAAGGACCAGGCTCTGGATCATGTGGCGGGGTATTGCGTGGTCAACGACCTGTCCGAGCGCGAGTACCAGCTCGAGCGCGGCGGCACCTGGGACAAGGGCAAGGGCTGCGACACCTTCGCGCCCGTAGGGCCGTGGCTGGTGACCGCCGATGAAGTGCCGCAGCCGCAGGCGCTGGGGCTGTGGCTGGATGTCAACGGGCGTCGCTTCCAGAACGGAACGACCAGCACCATGGTCTTCGGCGTGGCCGAACTGGTGAGTGCCATCAGCCGCTACATGACCCTGTATCCGGGCGACCTGATTTCCACCGGCACGCCGCCTGGCGTGGGCATGGGCGTGAAACCCCAGGCGATGTACCTGCGCCCCGGCGATGAGATGCGATTGGGCATCGACGGACTGGGCGAGCAACACCTGCGGGTGCATGCATGGGACGCGGCGCTGCTCGACAGCATGGCACAGGAGAGATCGTGACCGATGTACGCATGCTGTCCGGGCTCGATGCGGCGTTCCTCTACCTCGAGACACCCGAGATGCCGATGCATGTGGGCGCGCTCAGCGTCTATGAGCTACCCAAGGGCTACAAGGGACGCTTCATCACCCGCCTTCGCGCCCACATGGCCGAGCGCATACCGCTGGCGCCGGCGCTGCGGCGCCGGCTGTGGTGGATGCCGTTGCACCTGGCCAACCCGGCATGGGTGGACGCACCGCCCGACCTGAACGTGCATGTGGTCGAGGTGCGCCTGCCACCATCGGCGCGTCGCGGCGACGGCATGGCCGAACTCGAGGACACCGTGGCGCGGTTGCATGCCCAACTGCTCGATCGCACACGGCCGCTGTGGAAGTTCCATGTGCTCGAGGGGCTGTCACCGTCTGCTGACGGGTTGCGTCGCGTGGCGGTGTACTCGCAGCTGCACCATGCAGCGGTAGACGGCCAGGCAGCGGTGGCGCTGGCCCAGGTCATCCTCGACACGCAAGCGCAAGGACGGGTGATCGAGCTGAGACCCAGTCGCCGCCCGCGCGTCGATCGGCTGGGGGTGTCGGACATGCTGCGCAGCGCCATCGCCAGCGAAGCGCTTCAGGTGGCGCACATCGTGCGTCAACTGCCCGCCACTGTGGGTACCGTGCTCGATACCGCTGCGCTGGTACTGGGGCGTGGAGGCTGGCTCCAACGCAACGGCCGCGGCAAGAACGCGCGCTCGGTGAGCAACCTCACGCTGGCGCCGCGCACGGCGCTGAACCACTCTGTCGGTGCAAGCCGCGCCTATGCCACCGTGAGCCTGCCGTTGGACGAACTGAAGGACTGCAGCCACCGACACGAGGCGACACTCAACGATTTGGTGTTGCTGCTATGCGGCAGCGCGCTGCGCTCGTATTTCCTGGTGCGCGGCGATCTGCCGCGCAAGTCGCTGGTGGCGGCGGTGCCGATCAGTTTGCGCGAAAAGGGCGACACCCGCGCCGACAACCAGGCGTCGATGAGCCTGGTGAGCCTGGGCACGCACTTGGCCAGCCTGCGACGCCGCCTCGCGCACGTGAAGTCGGCCACGGCAGCGATGAAGTCCACGATGGGCAGCCTGCGCAGCATCCTGCCCACCGACTATCCGTCGATCGGTGTGCCCTGGATTGCCGAAGCGGCGAGCGCGCTGTACGGCAAGGCGCGGGTGGCCGATCGCATACCGTTGGTCGCGAACCTCGTGATCAGCAACGTGCCCGGGCCGCCGTGCCCGCTCTACCTGGCCGGCGCGCGCATGCTGAGCAACCACCCCACCTCCATCGTGGTGCATGGCCTGGGCCTGAACATCACGGTGCAGAGCTACGACACCCACATGGATTTCGGCCTGATGGCCGACGCGCAAGCCATGCCGCAGGTGCGTGAACTGGCGCAGGGCATACGCGACGCCTGGCTTGAACTGCAGGCCTTGACGACGGCCGCTGTCTCGCGCGCGACAGTTCGGCCTAGTGCAAGCGCCCCAGCGGCCAAGCGCCGGTCGAGCTAGTATTCACAAGCTCGGGGGTTGGGCCCGGGCACCGACGACGACCGCACACGCATGGCCCTGAACCGGCGCGCCAAGACGACACAAACCGTGCCTCCCGGGGCCGACGACATCAGCCCACCGGGGCCGTGGTTGATGATGCTCGAGGCGCGCGCGCCCTGGGAGTACGCCGCGATGGTGGCCGCCGCACCGTGGCTGCGCCAATTGCCGACAGGCGACGGCCATCCGGTGATTGTCTTCCCCGGCTTGGGCGCCACCGACATCACCACGGCGCCGATGCGCAGCTTCCTGTCCGATCGCGGCTACAACCCCTACCCGTGGAAGCAGGGCTTCAACTTCGGCCCGCGCCATGGTGTGCTCGATGCCTGCCGCGAGTTGCTGCGCAACGTCTCACGTCGTCATCGTGAAAGGGTGAGCCTCGTGGGCTGGAGCCTGGGTGGCGTCTACGCCCGCGAGTTGGCCAAGGAGCAACCCGAGCATGCGCGCTGCGTCATCACGCTGGGATCACCGTTCGCTGCGCACCCACGCGCCACCAACGCCTGGCGGTTCTACGAGATGGTGAGCGGCCAGGCCGTGGAGCACGATGAAGAATTGCTGGCGCAGTTGCGGGTGCCGCCGCCGGTGCCCACCACCAGCATCTACAGCAAGACCGACGGTGTGGTGGCCTGGCAGTGCAGCCTCAACCCGGACCAACCCCGCACCGAGAACATCGAAGTGCATGCCAGCCACATCGGCATGGGCATGAACCCGTTGGCGCTGTATGCCATCGCCGACCGGCTGGCACAGGACCCGGAACACTGGACGCGCTTCGATCTTCGCGGCGCGCGTCGCTGGTTCTACCGAATGACACACCTGTCGCCCATGCAGGCCAACACGTGGTGAACGTGGCGCAGCAAAGGAACATTCGCGCCAACGGCCTGGACTTCGTGATCGACGTGCAGGGCCCGGCCGACGGCGAGCCGCTGCTGCTGATCATGGGTCTGGGCATGCAGCTCACCGCGTGGCCCGAGGAGCTGGTGGCCGATCTGGTGCAGCGCGGCTATCGAGTGATCCGCATGGACAACCGGGACATCGGCCACAGCCAGCACCTGGACCACCTGGGCGTACCCAGCTTGCTGCGCGCCGGGCTGCGTCATGCGTTGCGCCTGCCGGTCAAGTCGCCGTACTCATTGGCCACGATGGCCGAGGATGCAGTGGCCGTGCTGGATGCGCTGGACGTGTCCAGCGCCCACGTCTGCGGCGCCTCGATGGGCGGCATGATCGCCCAGCACATGGCCGCGCGCTATCCGCGCCGTGTACGCAGCCTCACGCTGGTGATGACCACCTCCGGCGCACGCCAGTTGCCGCAGCCGAAGCCCGCGGTGCGCCGCGCGCTGCTGTCGCGGCCCAAGGGGCGCGACCTGGCCTCGCTGGTGGCGCACTACCAGCACTTCTTTCATCTGATCGGCAGTCCGGGCTACCGGCCCGAACCAGCGCAGATGCGCGAACGGCTCGAAGCCAGCCTGCGCCGCAGTTATCACCCCGCGGGCACCGCGCGCCAGATCCTCGCCATTGCGGCCGACGGCGACCGCTCGGCACTGCTGGGGCGCATCCGCGCACCGGTGCATGTGATCCACGGGCAGGATGACCCGCTCGTACCCGTGGCGGCCGCACACGACCTCGTGCGCAAGATCGCCCATGCGAGCGTCGACCTCATCGACGGCATGGGTCACGACCTGCCGCTGCCGTTGATGCCGCGGCTGGCCGCGGGCATCGACCGCAACGCACGACGCGCGGTGGGTTGACGCCTGCGGCACGCCGGGCCGTGCGCTCCAACGGCCTCAGCCTTCGACGAGATGGTCCACGGTTACACTGGCCACGTGCACGCATTGATCCACTGGTATCGCGAAGCGCTCTTGGGGCTGGTGCGCTGCGGCGCAGGCGTGCACGGGCGCGCACTGATCGGGAAGCCAGGCGCCTGCGCTGACGTCGCCAGGCGCCCGATCATGCGCAACCGCTTGGAGCGCATGCGCGAACACAAATGAGCCCCTGGCGCCTGTGCGTGGCGCCGATGCTGGACTGGACCGATCGGCACTGTCGCTACTTTCACCGGTTGATCACGCGCCGCACACGGCTGTACACCGAAATGGTGACGACGGGCGCGCTGCGTCACGGCGATGTCGCGCGGCACCTGGACTTCGACGCGGCGGAGCACCCGCTTGCACTGCAGATCGGCGGCAGCGAGCCGCCGGAGTTGGCGCATGCGGCACGTCTGGCGCAGCGATGGGGTTATGACGAGGTGAACCTGAATTGCGGCTGTCCCAGTGAGCGGGTGCAGCGCGGCGCCTTCGGCGCGTGCCTGATGGCCGAGGCCGCGCTGGTGCGCGATGGCGTTCGGGCAATGCGCGAGGCCACCGATCTGCCGGTCACCGTGAAGCACCGCATCGGCATCGACCGGGTGGAGAGCTACGATTTCGTGCGCGACTTCGTCGGCACGGTGGCCGAAGGCGGCTGTACGGTGTTCATCGTGCATGCGCGCAATGCATGGCTGCAGGGGCTCAGCCCGAAGGACAACCGCGACATTCCGCCGCTGCGCTACGAGCTGGTGCACCGGCTCAAGCGGGAGTTCGCGCACCTGACCATCGTGATCAACGGCGGGATCGCCCGCAGCGAGCAGTTGCATGAGCACCTGGCGCTGCTGGACGGCGTAATGGTGGGCCGCCAGGCGTACCACCACCCGGCCTGGATGGCGTTCTGGGATGCCGGGTACTGGCCCGCCAGCGAGGGCGCGCCTGATGTCAGTGCTGCCGCACCGGACACCCGCGTTCTGCCGGAAGACCCGGGCGACGAGTGGCGCGAAGGCATCGAGGCGGCCATGGTGGCGTACATGCAGGCGCGACAGGCCGAGGGCGTGCCGTGGGCGCATGTGGCGCGCCACATCCTGGGCCTTTGGAACGGGCGGCCGGGGGCGCGGCGCTGGCGCCAGGTGTGGAGCGATCACCGGCTGAAGGTGCTGCCGGCACACGAGGTCGCGGCACTCGCGCGCGCGGCCCGGATCAACCGGGCCGCCGGCAGAACTGGGGCCGATGCCGAGCAGAGCACAGGGGCGCTCGCGGCAGAATCGCCGCTGCGCGGATCGGCCGCCCTGGACTGAGCTGCCGCCGAGCCTTCTTCTGGAGTGAACATGAGACAAGTGACAGCCGCCTGCGTGCTGGCGTCGATGGCCACGGTCGCGGTCGCCGCGGCGGACGCGGAAGTCCTGCGCTGCCGCACCATTGCCGACCCGGCGCAGCGCCTGGCCTGCTACGACAAGTGGGTGGACGGCACCGGCGCCCCTGCGCCGACCACGGCCAACCG
>JABWBN010000359.1 GCA_013360485.1 Burkholderiaceae bacterium
TGTAGCTCGACATGCTGGCCTCCGTGGAAGTGACAGGGGCATGTTCGTCCGCCACAGGCTCATGGCGTGAGCTACCTGCGCTTTGTGATGAATCAGGTGCCGGCATCGGCCTCCCTCAGGAAGCCAATGATCTGCGCCTCGGTGTGGCGATTCATCATTGGACCAATCTCCGTCTCGGGTTGATCAGACTCTAGACCAACCTGCTACGCCCCACGGGCGCAGCGCGCCGCAGGCAACGGGATTGGCACACCTGTTCGCACAGTCGCTGTCTGGCAATTCGACAGTTCCCAAGGAATCTTTAGAGCAGATTCGTCCACCGCTGCACACCCTTCCTCCTGATCAGCAAGGAAGCTCCATTGGCGCGGACAATCCATCTGCATTACAAGGACGGATACTTGGTCGGCCAGCGCATCGTGCAGAGCCAAGGCCTCCAGCAGAAAGCCTTCTGCTTGCGCCCTGTTCACGCCGGCGGACTTCCAGGAACTCGAGGGTGACCGCGCGTCGATCGAGGCCGCGCGCGCGGCCGCCGCAAACCATTCGGATCCGAAGCCGCGAGCCTCCAGGCGGGACACACCATGCCGTCTTGGTCCTTTGTGGTGACTACACCTTCCCAACGATCGACTCGGCCAGTGCCAGCGTCTCCCGGGCTGATCGATGCTGACCTGTCGCGCACAGGCATCCGGCCCAGTCGCGCAGCGCCCCGGAGATCGACAATGCGTCGTCTGATCGTTGCCTGAGTTGCACATAGACGATTGAACGGAAGAACTCGCAGGCCGCATATGGACGATGCAACTCCAGCAGCGCCAGCGCGTGGCTCCTCAGGTCCGCTAGCGTTTCGGCGTCGAGCGACATCCCTCGCAGCGACGCTTCATCGAGCCACCGCTGCATCAGCCGTGCGCCGAGGTCGATGCGCCCACGGGCGAGAAGACGACGGGCCAGAGTTCGCAACCGGCTCTGCCCAGGCGTTTCATCGACGGCGCGGCCGGTTCGAGCGCATCGGATCATCAACGCAATGGGCTCACGCAGACAGGCGGTTGCAGCCCGCAGCCGTGCGCCCTCAACACAGCGGTGGATCTGATCCATGGTGATCGCCACCAGTGTGCCATCGTCCCGCGGATCCAGCAGCTGCAAGATGCGCCGGTAGTCCTCCACGGCCAAGCCCAGCTGCCCGCCGTTGAATCGGCAGCGCGCGCGGTCGTTCAACGCCTCGACAAGGTCGAAGTCGCCTTCGCCCGGGTGGGCCTCGACAATCGCCACCACTTGCGAAAACAGTGGTTCGGCCCTCTGGTGGGCACCGAGCATATCCAGACGCAAGGCCTGACGCTTCAGAGTGGCGATGCGCGAGGGCGGTGAATCGGCTGGCATGGCGGCGGAAACGTGGATCTGGTCGGAAGGCCCACAACCCGGCGGCGCCGGGTGGGGAGCCCGTGACGTCACTTCGCTTGCATGGGTGAGGTAGTCCGGGTGAGCAACAAACTGTCCAGATGAACGGGTTGCGGCCACAGTCGCCGATCGAGCAGACCAAGACACGCTAGCCCACTCCAAAGTGGTGGAGGTCAAGGCACTCTTCGGCCTTACTACTGTCCCCCGAACCAATCGCAGTGCTGCCGCGCTCCGACTCGCCAATTTCTGCGCAAACATTGACGAATCGGACCTCAACGATCCGAGGCAGGTCCATCGAGACGCTGATGCTACGCAAAGCGCTCCGTCTGTCAGTCTGTTCGACCGAAGGTTCCGCCCGAACCTGGACGCGCTTCGCGATGACGCGGCCTGCGTGACGCGGTCAGCGAGCGCGGCTCCAGTTCGTAGTCGAGTGTTGCCTGCGGCGGTTGGTCGGAGGAACGGTCTTCATGGCGCTGCACGAGGGGTCTGGAGCGCTCAGTGCGGCAACCTTCAGCACCAAGAAATGTCATGTCGCAGCTTTGTCGCCAGCGTAGCGTCCCCAACATATTGCCCACCCATGCGGTGATCTGGGCATGCGAGGCTGGCGATAAGTGTTGCCCGCGTCGCCCTGGGCTTGCGAAGCACGCGCTTTGATGCTGACGTCAGGCTTCATGGTCAGGTTTGAACTGCAACGAAGCTGGGGCGAAGACCATGCCTCCTGACTCAATGGGCGCTCGATGGGGGAGTGCGGGTCCCTGTCGGGGTGCCGCAGTGCCTGCGGCGACCTCGTCAATCGGGATCCTGACGAGCATTCGCTTCCGATGGTTCGGTCAACTCCTTGCAGTCAGCGCCTCGCGGCGCGCGCCCCGAACCCTCGGCAAGCGCTCGCCACGCATGGTCAAGCGCCGCAACTTGCAGTACGCACCCCACGCCGCAATACTCCAACCCGCGTGCCCATCGATTGCGCGCTGCAGTCGCTGCCGGTTGCTAACGCTCTGGGGGGCGATCACTCGCCCGAAGGATCGACCGGGCAACGTGCGCCACTGGTCCAGGAGTGCCGCGCAAGCCTATGCGCTGGTCTCCTGATGAGGACAAAAGAGCGATCCGAAGTCGAGCGCATGGTGTGGTTCGAATGTCATTTCGACAAGCCCTATTCGACACAGCTGAGCTGCTGCGAATGTCCGCTCTTTGATCGACGGTACTACAGCAATGGGTCGGTACTCCCAGTTCGCGCCGCACAGCAGCGGTCATTGAGGCCTTGGCCGGGCGCGTGAGGTCGTACGACCGCTTCACCTCTGACAGTGGCCTTTCGAGCTTGCACTGGTCGCCGGGCTCAATGGCAGCTTAGTGCCATTCAGCGTGAATAGGGCTGCTGGAGGCGACGGACCGCAACCGCTGCCGAACAGCCGTTCCCCAAACGCTTGCCCAGCATCGAAACCCCACCCTCGTGCACCCCGTTTCCCCGAGACACCGACCGGACTGCCCCTGACCATGGGGCGTGCTTCTCCCCACCCCGCC
>JABWBN010000075.1 GCA_013360485.1 Burkholderiaceae bacterium
CGGCGGCCGCCTGGTCACCGCTGCGCTGCAGTGGCAGGGCGATGCCTGGCGGCTGAACGCCGCCTGGCGCCTGGCCGGTGGTCCGTCGCAGTCGCTGCTGGCGCAAACGCCTGTGCGGCGCACGCTGCTGGTGGCGGCCACACGCAGTTTCTGAGCGCGCAACCACGGGCAGCGCGCGCCACCAGTAGCCTTGAGGTCGTTCAAGCCCACAATGGCCCCATGCCGATGAACCCCGATTGCCCCATGGTCAGTTGGCGCCGCTTCTTGCTGCGTGGCTTGTTCACGCAGGGGTTCTGCGTCGCGATCGCGCTGATGCTGTGGTCGGTGGCTCACGACAGCCTGGGTTGGTCGCTGGCCTACTCGCTGGCCATCGGCAATTGCAGCTGGCTGGCCATCGACGGCGGCATGCACGCCATTGCGCTGTTGCTCGGGCGCGGCAAGCAGCGCCGTGACACCGGTCTGGCATGGCCCGGCGTGCCCGGCATGCTGGTAGCGGTGATCGCCGGCAGCGCCATCGGCTACTCGCTGGGTTCGACACTGGTCGATGCGTTCTCGGGCCACCGCTCGCCCAGCCTGTGGTCCGGCAGGGTGCCGGGCATCATCTCCGTTCTGGCCGCGGTCAGCATGACCTATTTCTTCTTCACCCGCGAGCGCCTGGCGGCGGAAAAGGCCACGGCAGAGGCCGCGCAGCGCAGTGCCGTCGAGCACCAGCTGCGGCTGCTCGAGTCGCAGCTCGAGCCGCACATGCTGTTCAATACGCTGGCCAACCTGAGGGTGCTGATCACGCTCGATCCGCCGCGGGCGCAGGCCATGCTCGACCGCCTGATCGCCTTTCTGCGCGCCACGTTGGGCGCGTCGCGCAGCGGCGCGCACACGCTGCGCGCCGAGTTCGACCGCCTGGCCGACTACCTGGCGCTGATGCAGGTGCGCATGGGCAACCGGCTGCAGGTGCAGCTCGATCTGCCGCCCGAGCTGGCCGAGCAAACGATACCCGCCCTGCTGCTGCAGCCCCTGGTGGAGAACGCCGTGGTGCACGGGCTGGAGCCGCGCGTGGAAGGTGGGCGGCTGCAGGTGCAGGCCCGGCGCGAGCCGGGGCGGTTGGTTCTGACCGTGCGCGACACCGGTGTGGGCATCGATGCAGCGCGTGTGTCTGCCTCGGTGGCCGCACCGCCGGGGCATGAGGGCGCATTGGCCTCCGGCTTCGGCACGCAGCAGGTGCGTGAGCGACTGGCCATGCTGCATGGCGCGCGCGCGAACCTGCGGCTCGAGCCCGCACCCGACGAAGCAGGCGGCACGCTGGCCACCGTCGTGTTGCCGATGGAAGCCTGACGGATCGCCCATCCCCGAATCACCCTGAACCCCCCATGCCCACCGCGCTGATCGCCGAAGACGAACCCCTGCTCGCAGCCGCACTGCGCGCCGACCTGGCGCGGCTGTGGCCCGAACTCGACGTGCTGGCCGTGGTGGGCGATGGCCACAGCGCCGTGGCACAGGCGCTGCAGCGGCGTCCCCAGGTTTGCTTCTTCGACATCCGCATGCCCGGTTGCAGCGGCCTGGAAGCTGCGCAAGCCCTGGCCGAGGATTGGCCCGACGGCCCGCCCTTCCCGTTGCTGGTGTTCATCACCGCCTACGACCAGTACGCCCTGCAGGCCTTCGAGGCGCAGGCGGTCGACTATCTCGTGAAGCCCGTGAATGGCGAGCGGCTGCAGGCCTGCGTGCAACGCCTGGCACGCCGACTGGTGCTGCAGCAGGCGGCCCCTGAAGCCACGACCGCGGGGCTCGACCTGGCTCTCGCACAGATCCGCAGTCTGCTGGGCTCCGGTGGGCCCGCGGCGCCTGCGCCGCCGCGGCTGGAAGTGATCCAGGCCGGGGTGGGCAACGTGGTGCACATGGTGCCCATCGACGAGGTGCTGTACTTCGAAGCCGCCGACAAGTACCTGCGCGTCGTCACCGCCGAACGCGAGCACCTGATCCGCCTGTCGCTGCGCGAGTTGTTGCCCCAACTCGACCCGGCGCGCTACTGGCAGGTGCACCGCAGCCTGGTGGTGCGCGCGAGCGCCATCGCCACTGCCCAGCGCGACGAGTCGGGCAAGGTCATCCTCAGCCTGCGCGGCCGACCCGAGCGCCTGACCGCCAGCCGGCTCTACGCGCACCTGTTCAAGGGCATGTAGCGACCGCTCGAGGTCGCTGGCGGGTGCGAGCCCAGGCCACGACGGCCAGCAGGGCAAGGCCGGCGGTGCCGGGCTCGGGCACCGTCTGGTATGCCGCCGTTGTCAGGCGGAAGGCCAGCTGATCGCCATCGCGGGGGGCCGCTGCCCAGTCGTCGGTGTCCTCGCCCCGGTACCACGACATGCCGGTGCCGGCGGCTTGCCAGAACCAGTCCGATGCACCGAGGTTCTCGATCGCCAGGTACAGGTCACCTGTGGGCAGTCCCGCCGGCGCGGCCGACAAGTCGAGGTCGTATCGATAGACGCTGTTGCCGGCTGCATCGACGAGCGCGGTGGGTGTGCGAATCACCGACGACGAGCCGAACTCGTGCAGGACGGTCCCGGTGCCGCCGATATCGCTGTAGACCCGCACCCGGAAGGCGTCGGAGCCGGGGTCCTCGATGCCGCCGTTGGCGGTGTCATAGCCACCCCACCATGACACGCCGTCCAGCGCAGCCGCGGCGGTCAGGCTGAAGTCGTCGGCCCACTGCTGGGGCTGGTTGACATTGGAGTAGTAGCCCGCGGCGGCGTTCGAGGGCAGTTGCTCGACCAGCACAGCCGCAGCGGCCGTGCCGGCAGTCACCAGCAGACACCCGACCCCGAGGCCCCATTGGGCAAGGGTCCGAGTGGCACGTTCGATCGAGCAGTTCATGGGACTCTTCATGCACGTGGGCCTGCAGCAAGTGGTGTCGTCGATGGCATGGCATGGGCCGAGGTTGGTTCGCCGCTATCCCATGCCCGCGGGGTCGGGGTCTGAAACGACCCCGATGACGGCGACGAGCTCGAACTCGATGGAGTCCAGCAGGAAGTCGCTGCCGTGGAGCTTGCCTGGCGTCGCATAGGGCGCAGATGCGAACGCCCCGGCATCGTCGGCATATGCACCGGCGATCCACTGACCGTGGGAGTCGTACGCGCCGGCACTGATGACCACCGCGCTGAAGCCCGCCGGATGGTCCAGCGTCGCGGTGTGCAGCCCCTGGAGACTGCTCGCCACGAACGTCAGTTCGGCCACGGTGTTGCCCGAGGCATCCAGTGCCTGCAAACGACCGGCCTCGTTGTAGCCTGAGGCGTTGCCATCGTCGGCGAGGTACAGGCGGGTCAGATCGACCGTCACGCTCGTGCACAGGCCATCCAGGTCGAATCGAAGCGCCTCGGCACCCTGGATCTCCTGGTTGGGTGCACTGGTGTTGAGGTTCTTGGCGCTGACGCCGAGGTCTCCACCATACAGGTCGCCACCGGCCAGCATCGGGCTGGCCACCGCGTTCAGGGTGGCACTGGTCCACGCCTGGCCGGCATCGGCTTGATTGGCCTTGTGGCTGATGGCGACTCCGGCATCGGTCCAGTACGGCGCCCATGCGTTGGGATTGGCCGTGGTGGGTACTCCCGTCGCGTCGCCCAGATGAACGACGACGGGTGGCGCTGCGCTGTACACGATGATCGTCAACTCGCATTCGACCTGAACGATGCCGTCCCACACCGTGCACGCCAGCGACTCGCTGCCCACGAAGCCTGCCGCGGGCGTGTAGACGAATGAACCGTCGGTGAGCATCGCCATCGCGCCATGGGATGGCGGCGTGAAGTTCAACACCATCAGCTTGTCGCCGTCCGCATCGCTGTCGTTGGCCAGCAGCCCCGCGGCCTTGTCCACGCTGAGCACTGTCCCGGCGAGCACGGTGTAGGTGTCGTCCACGACGACCGGCGAGGCGTTCTGCACGAGGATCGTGAGCTGGCTCTCAACTCGGACCGTGCGATCCCACACCGTACACGTCAGCGATTCGCTGCCCACGTAGCCCGCTTCGGGCGTGTACACGAACGAGCCGTCGGTGAGCATCGACATCGTGCCGTGCTCCGGCGCCGAGAAGTCCAGCACCACCAGCTTGTCGCCGTCCGCATCGCTGTCGTTGGCCAGCAGCCCCGCCGCCTTGCCCACGTTCAGCACCGTGCCGGCATGCACCGTGTAGGTGTCGTCCACGACGACCGGGGGGTCGTTCTGCACGAGGATCGTCAGCTGGCTCTCGACCCGTACCGTACCGTCCCACACCGTACAAGTGAGCGATTCGCTGCCCACGTAGCCCGCTTCGGGCGTGTAGACGAACGAGCCGTCGGTGAGCATCGACATCGTCCCGTGCTCCGGCGCCGAGAAGTTCAGCACCGTCAGCGTGTCGCCGTCGGGGTCGGTGTCGTTGGCCAGCAAACCTGCTGCCGTGCTCACGTTCAGCACTGTACCGGCATGCACGGTGTAGATGTCGTCGACGACAACCGGTGGGCTGTTGGATTCGGTTGCAAGCATGATCGATACCTCTTCGCGGCGCAGGCCACCCGGCTGGTTCGTCGATTGCGCCTGATGCCGCCGCGGGCAGAGGCCGCCCGTCGGCCGCCCGGTGACGCGCCAGACCATTCTCAAACCGGGCGTGCACCCAAGCACCGCCGCGAGCCGATGTTTCTCCGATGTTTTTCCGAGGCTCGGCAATGCCGAAGGGCGCCGCTGGCCGCGTGAGCAGGGCTTCGTGATCGCCCACCGACGCCTAAAATCGCCGCCTTCCCCGCGCAAGCCTGCCCGCCATGTCCGCCCCTGCGAAATCCGACGCCCCCAAGCCAGCCAACTTTCTGCGCACGCTCATCGAGCGCGAACTGCACGAGGGGCAGTACACGCAGCGGCTGTGGGGCGGCGCGCCTGGCGACGGCGCGCACCACGCCGCCGGTGGCCCCGACCCGGCGCGGGTCCGCCTGCGCTTTCCGCCCGAGCCCAACGGCTACCTGCACATTGGCCACGCCAAAAGCATCTGCCTGAACTTCGGCCTGGCGCGCGATTTCGGCGGGGTGTGCCACTTGCGCTTCGACGACACCAACCCCGAGAAGGAGGAGCAGGAGTACGTCGATGCCATCGTCGAGATGGTGCATTGGCTGGGCTGGAGCTGGGATGCGAACAACACCAGCCACCTGTACTACGCCAGCAGCTACTTCGACTTCATGTACCGCGCCGCCGAGTACCTGGTGGAGACCGGCCACGCCTATGTCGACGAGCAGACGGCCGAGCAGATGCGCGCCAGCCGCGGCGACTTCACCACGCCCGGCACCGACAGCCCCTGGCGCAACCGCCCAGCCGCCGAGAGCCTCGCGCGTCTGCGCGAGATGCGCGATGGCCGCCATGCCGACGGCGCCATGGTGCTGCGCGCCAGGATCGACATGGCCAGCCCCAACATCAACCTGCGCGACCCGGCGATCTACCGCATCAAGCACGCCAGCCACCACGCCACCGGCGACACCTGGTGCCTCTACCCCATGTACACCTTCGCGCACCCGATCGAGGACGCGCTGGAGAGCATCACCCACAGCATCTGCACGCTCGAGTTCGAAGACCAGCGCCCGTTCTACGACTGGACGCTCGAGCGCATCGTGCCCATCCTTCGTGCGCCGCAGTTTGCCGCCGCGCGCGCCCTGGTCGAGCAGATCGAGGCCGAGGGCATCGAAGCGGGCAAGGAGTTCGCGCTGGCCTGCCACAACCATGCCGACAAGCTGTTCGCCAGCGCACCCGAAGGCGAGATGCGCGCCATGGTGCGCCGCTGGGAGCACGACCGCGACGCCGTGCTGCGCGACCTGCCCGCTTTCTTCGCGCTGCTGAAGGGCCACATGGCGCAGTTCACGCCGCTGCTCGCGCACGCGCTGGCCGCGCGCCGGGCGAACCCGTTCGATCTGCCGCACCAGCATGAGTTCGGACGCCTGAACCTCACCTACGTCATCACCAGCAAGCGCAAGCTGAAGGCGCTGGTGGACGAGGGCATCGTCAGCGGCTGGGACGACCCGCGCATGCCCACCCTGGCTGGGCTGCGCCGGCGCGGCTACACGCCGGCATCGGTGCGCAAGATGGCCGAGGACACCGGCGCCTCCAAGACCAACATCTGGGTGGACTACCAGGTGCTCGACATCGCGCTGCGCGACGACCTCGAAGGCCAGGCGCCGCGCGCGATGGCGGTGATCGACCCGTTGTCACTGAAGCTCACCAACTGGACCGAGCTGTTCGGTGCCGACCACCGCGAGCCCTGCAGTGCGCCGGCGCACCCTCAGCGCCCGGAGCTGGGCGCGCGCGCCTTCAGCCTGGGCCCACAGGTGTGGATCGAGCGCGACGACTTCGCAGAGGTGCCACCCAAGGGCTTCTTCCGGCTGTTCCCTGGCAACAGGGTGCGCCTGAAGTACGGCATGGTGGTCGAATGCACCGGCTGCGAGAAGGATGCCGACGGCCGCGTCACATCGGTGCTTGCAACTGTGGTGCCCGACACCAAGAGCGGCACGCCCGGCGCCGACGCGGTGAAGGTCAAGGGCACGATCACCTGGGTGGGCTGCCACGAGGCCGTGCCGGTGGAGCTGCGCCTGGTCGAGCGGCTGTTCACCGAGGCGCAACCCGACGCCGGTGGCCGCGACCCACGCGAGGTGCTCAACCCGCACAGCCTGCGCGTGGTGTCCGGGTATGGGGAGCCCGCGCTGGCTCTGGCCCGCAGCGAAGATCGCTACCAGTTCGAGCGCCACGGCTACTTCGTCGCCGACCGCATCGACCACACGGCGCGGCGGCCGGTGTTCAACCGCGTCACGGGCCTGAAGGACAGCTGGGGCCGCTGACCGGCGGCGCCCGGCGACGCCGCCGGTCAGCAGAGCTCAGCTCTTGGTGAGCTTGCCGCCGATGAATTCAGACAGCCAGCCGAAACCGGCGCCCAGCACGATCGACGCGATCGTGGGGACGATCGCCGCGGTGGGCGTCATGTCCTTGCCCAGCAGGATCAAACCGGCCACGCAGGCAAAGCCATACACGCTGGACGGGATCGTCGACAGCATGGGCAGGTGCGCGGCAAGCACGATCAGCGCCGCGCCGATGCCCACCGCCACCGGTGCGGCCAGCGCGCCCAACGCGCCGAGCTGCCCGGCCAGCATCACCGAGCCCATGCCGACCAGCGCGCCGAATACCATGCACACCAGCGTCTTGGTCAGGCCCGCGGACTTGCCACCGTTGTGATAGTGGCTGGCCCAGGCCACGAAGGCCTGCCAGATCTGCACATGCAGGGCCGCCAGCGGGCCCAGGAACAACCAGGTGGCGACGATGGCCAGCAGGCCGATCGACACGCTCAGGGCTAGCAACAATGGCATGGATGTCTCCTCGATGTGTTGGACGCGGCAGGGGTGCCGGCGGCGATGTTCGGCAGCGTGGCGGACCGCTGCAACTCATCGCTAGTGCGCATGCACGGTGCACGGCGCGCCGTGTTCGAACGAGGGCTTGCCACCCCCCTGTGCGAACCTGGACCGCGGCGTGCCGCGCTGTCGCACATGGCGCAGGCGATGTGACACCTTGCGCGCCATCCTGGATGGCGGTGTGCTGTCACGTGTCCAGAGGAGCCCCGCACCTCGATGCCAAGTTCCAGCGCATTTTGCTCGTCGGGGTTCGCCAGGCTCCAGTTCGTCTTCGACGGTCAGGACCGCGCGAAGGACATCGTCACCGTCCCGGCGACGCGCCGTCTCGTCGTGATGGTGCAATGCACCGCTCGCCCCGCGAGCGGTGCGCTCAGTCGATGAGGGTCAGCAGCTGGCGCAGCGCTGCCAGCCGGAACGGCTTCGCCAGTGTGCCGGCGGTCGTCAACCCGAGCTCTCGGGCGATGCCCAGTGCCGAATCGAGTGCCCCCGGGTCCGAGCCGCTGCAGATGATGACGCGTGCGCGGCTTCCGGTCTGCGCCACCTGACGCAGGACTTCGGCGCCGGATGTCCCCGGCAGCGTCAAGTCGATCGCAACGTGGGTGGGCTCCCAACTGCGCAGGCAGTCCAGGAAGGAAGGAGCGTCCAGAAACTGCCGGGCTTGAAAGCCCATCGTCTGCGCGCCAGCGACCAGGATCTGCCCAACGGTGGCATCGTCGTCCAGAACCAGCAATCTGCCTGTCGCCATGGCTTGATGCCTCCCACGATCCCGCAATTGGTGCCGATAATGGCATGGACTGGCGCCAGCCGCCTGGCGTGCCGTGTCGGATCCCGACAACTCCCCCTGAACAAGGCGTTGCACGAATGAGCATCCGCGCGCGGCTGCTGCTGATCGCCCTGCTGGCCGCCCTGGTGCCCGCATTGCTCGTGCTGGTGCGCTCGGTCGAGGACCGCGAGGCAATCATTGCGGCAGGCACCCAGCGCCTGTCGACACTCGCGCAAGACAAGTCCGACGAGCTGTACGAGCGCATACGCGGCACCACCCAGCTTCAATTCGGTCTCGCCCGCGCGCGCGACCTTGACACCGATGACAGGGTCGGCTGCTCGGCCTTCCTGTCCGAAGTGCGCGAGTCGCATCCCCAGTACACCGGCATTCTGACGATCCGGCCCGACGGTCGGCTGTTCTGCGATTCGCTGCGCTCGGGCCGCGAACTCGACTTGAACGATCGGGACTACTTCCGGCGTGCCGTCGCCGAGAAAGGCGCAGTGGTGCTCGAGCCTGCCTTCGGGCGGCTCACAGGACGCGCGGTGATGCAGGTAGCGCATCCGGTGCGAGCCGCCAGCGGCGAGCTGCGGTTCGTACTGCTGGCATCGCTGGATCTGGAGAAGATCGCGACGTTCGCCGGGCCTGTCGTTCCTGGCGCGCGGCTGCTCATCGTCGACGACAAAGGACTGGTGCTGGCAGCCACGCCTCAAGGCAGCGCTGGCTTCAAGCCCGGGCAGTCGATCGCCGGTACGCCGCTGTGGCAGTTTGCCGAACCCCGCGACGGGGCCGCCGAGGCCGAGGTGGCCATGCAGGGCGGCGAGTTGATGCGGTGGGCCCGTGCCGACAGCAACTCCATCAGCGGCACCCGGGTCCACGTGCTGGCAGGCGCGCCGCGCGACGCCATCATCGCCAAGGCACAGCGACGGCATGCCAATGACATCGTCGCGCTGAGCAGCGTGGCCCTCGCGCTCTTCCTCGCCGTCTGGTTGTTGGCCGAGTTGGCCATACGCCGACCGATCTCGCGCATCACGGCGATGGCCCGGCAGTTGGCCAAGGGCGATCTGGCCACCCGCATCGAGCCGCCGCTGCCTCGAGGTGAGCTGGGCGCGCTGATGGCGTCCATGAACCAGACCGCGCAGTCTCTCCAGAACCAGCATGCAGAACTATCGCGACTGAATTCGCGACTGCTCCAGTCGCAACGCATGGAGGCCATAGGCCAACTGACAGGCGGGGTCGCACACGACTTCAACAACCTGCTCACTGTCGTGTTGGGCAATGCCGATCTGCTGTCCGAGCTGTGCAAGGACGACCCGGCCCGGCGCCAGCTCGCCGAGATGATCGGGGCAGCCGCGCAGCGTGGCGCGGCGCTGACGCAACAGCTGCTCGCCTTCGCGCGCAAGCAACCCCTGGACCCCAAGGTGGTGGACGTCAATCAACTCGTTGCTGCGCTAGACCCGATGCTGCGTCGCACCATAGGCGAACACATCGAGATCGAGATGGTGCGGGGGGCGGGCCTGTGGCCGGCCATGGTCGATGCAGTACAGCTCGAGAACGCACTGCTCAACTTGTGCCTGAACGCCCGCGACGCGATGCCGACCGGCGGCAAGCTCACGCTCGAAACCGCCAATGCCGCGCTGGATCAACGCTATGCGGACCAGCACCCGGACGTTTCACCCGGGCAATACGTGATGCTCGCGGTCTCCGACTCAGGCAGTGGCATATCGCCCGAGCATCTGGCTCGAGTATTCGAGCCCTTCTTCACCACCAAGGAAAAAGGGCGCGGCACTGGTCTCGGGCTCGCCATGGTCTACGGCTTCGTCAAGCAATCCGCCGGGCATGTCGGCATCTATTCCGAGATCGGGCATGGCACAACGGTGAAGCTGTACTTGCCCAGGGCCATCGGTGCTCCGGCAATCAACAGCGAACCGCAGCCGTGCGAACCGGCACCCCGCGGGGGCACGGAAACGGTGCTCGTGGTGGAAGACGATGATCCGGTGCGCCAGCTCGCTTGCCACGAGCTGCGTGCGCTGGGGTACCGGGTATTGGACGCCTCCTCAGGCCCGATGGCCCTGCGCCACCTCGAGGGTGCTGAACCGGTCGATCTGCTGTTCACCGATATCGTGATGCCCGGCGGGATGTCAGGGCGCCAGCTGGCCGATGCAGCACAGGCGCTGCGTCCGGGCATGAGAGTGCTCTACACGTCGGGCTACACCGAGAACGCCATCGTGCATCATGGCCGACTCGATGCTGGCGTCATGCTGCTGCCAAAACCATACCGGCGCGCCGAACTCGCCCGCGCCGTTCGCGTAGCGCTGGGCGGTTGAGCCTATGAGCGGGTGCCGCGGTCTCGACTTGCGAACGCTTACCGCTTGAAACCCCGCAGGCGAGCGCGCTCTGGCACAACCGGCCCTGTTGCCGTTGCTTCCGGAGCCGCCGCCATGCCCTCGCTGTCGATCGTCACGCCTGCCCACCGCTCGAGCCGGCTCGTCTCGGCGCTGTTGCTTCTGGCGGCGTGCACACTGGGCATGGCCCCGGCGGCGCGGGCCGGCACGGCCTTGTGCCCAGCCGTTGCTCCGGCGCAAGGTTCCGCGGTACGCAGCGGCGCGCCGCTGCTGCCGGCTGACAACTGGTGGAATCTCGACATCCGCTCGGCGCCGGTCGACGCCCGCTCCGACGCTTTCATCGCGTTCATCAACAACGGCGGCACGCGGCGCCTGCACCCCGACTTCGGCGGCGAAGAGTCGCCCGGCAGTGTGGGCATCTACGGCTTCCCCTACGCGGTGGTCGATGCCGGCCAGGTGAAGTTGCCGGTCGCCTTCGACTATGCCGACGAAAGCGATGGCATCGACCACACCACGGGTGCCTCGCTGCCGTTCTACCCGATCCCGACGCAGGCCATCACGCAGCCCCACTGGGTGGAGGGCGGAGCGCCGGCCAATGTCGACCAGCGCGCCAGCAGCGACCGGCACCTGCTGATGATCGACTGCAGCGCCAACCACCTGTACGAGCTCTACAACGTCTGGTACGACGCCACCCGCGGCCGCTGGCTGGCCGGATCGGGGGCCTTCTTCGACCTGAACACCAACCAGCGCCGCCCAGAGGGCTGGACATCGGCGGACGCCGCCGGCCTGGCCATCTTCCCCGGCCTGGTCCGCTACGACGAGGTCTACGACCCCGCTGTCACCGAGATCGGCCACGCCTTCCGCGTCACCGTTCGCGCCACCAACGGCTACGTCTGGCCGGCCTCCCACCGCGCCGGCAGCAACAGCAGCGCCCTGCCCATGGGGGCCCGGCTGCGTTTGAAGGCCAGCGTGAACGGCAGCGACCCGGTGCTGCGCACGAACGACCCGCAGATGCGCAAGATCTTCCGCGCGATGCAGACCTGGGGCCTGATCGTGGCCGACAACGGTTCGGACATGTACGTTTCCGGCACCTTCGATACGCGCTGGAACAACGACATCCTGAACCCGGCCTTCCGGTTGCTGTCGGCCAGCGACTTCGAGGTCATCGAACTGGGCTGGAACCCGGTGGGCACCGCCCCGGCACTGGCCACTCTGGCGGTGAACCCCAGCAGCGTCACGGGTGGCACTGGCGGAACCGGCACGGTCACGCTCACCGCCGCCGCGCCGGCGGGCGGCGCTGTCGTGGGACTGGCCAGCGCAAACCCGGTCGTGGGCGTGCCGCTGTCGGTGGCCGTGGCACAAGGCGCCAGCAGTGCCAGCTTCGGCTACAGCACGCAAGCGGTGACCATCGATACCGCGGTGGTGCTGACTGCCACCTACGCCGGCATCGCCCGCACCGCCACGGTCACCGTGCAACCGGCACCGGCGCCGGCACCTTCGGCGTTGCAACTGCAACCCCAGCGCGTGCGGGGCAGCCAACCGGCTCTTGCCACCGTCACCCTGAGCGCCCCCGCTCCCGCCGCGGGGTTGGTGCTGAACCTGGCATCGTCCAATACAGCACTGGCGCAGGTACCGGCCAGCATCACGGTGGCCGCAGGCGCCAGCAGCGCCGCCTTCCAGGTGAGCACCGCACCGACGCGGCGCACGCGCAATGTGACCATCAGCGCCTCGTCCAGCGGGAAGACGGTACGCGCCACGCTCACGGTGACGCGTTGACCCGATCAAGCGATCGACTCAGGAATCGCGACACGTTCGCGGTGCGCCTGGCTCGATCCAGCCGAGTGGCCGGAACAAGGCCAGTTGGCACGCGCCGCGCGGCGGGATCTGATCGACAAGACTCAAACTTGACTTACCACGTAAGCCAACTTAGGATGACGCACCATTCCTGGTTAGTGGAACCCTGATGCCGACGATCCTCGTCTCGACCAAAGGCCAGGTCGTGCTGCCTGCCGAATTGCGGCGGCGGCTCGGCATGGGGGCAGGCGCCAGGATTGAGGTGCTCGAGGAGTCCGACGGCTTGAAGCTGCGCGTTGTCCGACCGGTTGCCACGGTCGACCTGACCAGCATGGCTGGCATGGTCAAGGCACCGGCCCGCGGGACGCCCCGTCGCCTGGAAGACTTCGACCCTGCATCGCTGTTGACGCGCTCGCCACGTGGGCGCCCATGAGATCCCTCGACACGAACGTGCTGGCACGGTTCTTTGTCGACGATCCCGACGACCCGCAGGCGGCAAAGCAAAGACCTGCTGCCGCGGCGGCGCTCGCCCAGCGATCGTTTGTCTCGGTGACCGTTCTGCTTGAACTGGAATGGGTCTTGCGCGGCTTCTACGAATTGCCGGCGCGGGACACATCTCGCGTATTGCGCGCATTGGCGAGCATCGAGCACATTGCGATGGAAGACCGCGACGGCGTCATGACGGCGCTCGACGGGCTTGACAAGGGTCTGGACTTCGCGGACGCCCTTCACCTGGCGCGCAGTTCGCGCGCCACGTCCTTCGCAACCTTCGATCAACGCCTGGCGAAGCGCGCCAAGTCGCTCTCGCTGGCACCACCCGTCGAGCTTCTGAGGTGAGCACGCCTTTGCGCATGCCACCGCAGCCACTCTCACCACACCGACATCGCGCGCAGGCCCAGGTGTCGCACCTGCGGAAAGCCGGCGGCTCGGTCGGTCCAGTAGTCGCCCTGGAGGACAGATGGAAACACTGCCAGGCGAGCCACTTCGGCCCGGGTGTGCCACGCCGCCTCGACAATGTGCTCGCCCGTGGCGCCGGGTTGATCCACCGACAGGGTGCCGCCGCACCAACGGGCGGTGAACCAGAACTTGCAGTACCGCATGTGCGGGTTGTGGAACTCCTCCACGTAGACCAGGCGGTCTGGTTCCACCGCCAGGCCGGTTTCCTCGTGCACCTCGCGCGCGGCCGCCGCAGCCAGAGATTCGGTGCCGATGACACCCCCGCCCGGCGCCACCCAGAAGTCATAACGGCCCGGTCGAAAGTGGCGCACCAGCAGCAGGCGCCCGTCATGCTCGACGAATGCGCCTGCGCTGATGCGGTGCGCCATCTCGGGCGGTACCGGCGCTGGCGGACCGTCACCCGGAACTGACGAGCCAATCGGGGTCACCTTCACTCCTTCCAGCGAGATCATGCCGCCGGCGGCGAGCACCTTTCACGCCAGGCATCGCGGGCTTGCGCCCACCAGTAGGTGGCCTGGGCGGCAGCCAGCCCGGCGGCACCCCAAGTGCGCGGCAAGCCGTAGCGGACCAGCCCTTCGGGCAGTGGGCGGTCCTCGGCAATGGCCGCCGCCAGCGCTTCGCCCGCCACAGTGGTGGGCGCCACGCCGTGGCCGCCGAAGCTTTGCGCGTGCCAGGCGCCCGTTGCCGGGCCCGACGTGAGCCGTCCGACCTGAGGCATCTTGTGTCGTGCGTAGCTCATCAACCCGCCCCAGGCGTGGGTGATGCGGACGTCGGCCAGGCCCGGGTAGACCCGCAGCATGTCGCGGCGCAGGAATTCGGCGATCGCGGCCGGTGTGCGCTGCGCCACCGCGATGCGCCCGCCCCACAGGATGCGGGTGTCCGGCAGCACGCGGTAGTAGTCGAATGCGAAACGCGTGTCGTAGATGGCGGCAGCGCCGGGAATGAACTCGCGCACCCGCTCGCCCAGCGGCTCGGTGGCCATCACGTAGGTGGCGATCGGCAGCATCGCCCTCTCGAGCGCCGGTACCAGGGTGCGCAGGTAGCCGCCGCCGGCCACCACCAGGTGCTCGCAGCGCAGTTCGCCTTCGGCCGTGCGCACGCTCCAGCCGCAGCCGTCGCGAGCCACAGACACGACCGGCGAGTCCTCGTGGACACGCGCCCCTGCCTGCGCGATCGCCCCTGCCAGACCCGCGGCGTACTTCAGCGGATGGAAGTGAAAGGCATCGGGCTCCAGCAGCGCCGCGCTGTAGCGCCGCGTGCGCACATGGGCCGCGAGGCCGGCTCGATCGACCGATTGCCAATGAACGCCGAAGTACTCGGCCATCAACCGCTGCTGTCGCTGCAGGATGCGATCGTCACCGAACCAGTTGGCCAGCAGCGCGCCCCCTTCGACGGCATCGCATTCGATGCCATGTCGGCGGATGCGCTCGCGGATCAGCGCCACCGCCGCGCGGGTAAGCGCGTAGGTGCTGCGTGCCAGCGCGGGGCCGAGCTGCACCAGCAGGTCGGCGCAGTCCAGGCTGTACCCGCCGAACACGAAACCGCCGTTGCGACCCGAGGCGCCATGGCCGATGACGCGCTCGACGTGGTGCACCTCGTAGTCCATCGGGCGCATGCGGTCGGGCACGACGTGGTACTCGGCCTGGCCGGGGCCGAGCTGCACGCGGTCGAGCCGCTTGGCAAAGAGGTTGATCGCCGGCGTGCAGAAGAGCGCCAGGCTCGTCGCATCGACAAGTGGCTGCAACTCGGCCTCGCCGCGGTCGAAGAGCAGCACGATCTCGGCCTCGTTGCCGCGCAGCGCGGCCAGGCGCTCGCGCAGCTCGCGCACTTCGAAGAACAAGAGGCGCTGCGGCAGCGCCGCGGTCTCTTGCAGCAGCCGGTGGCCGCTGAACATGCGGTCGAACTCGGGCAGCATCGCCTCGTCGGCCGCGAAGCCGATGGGCTGCACGCTCTCGGCGCCGCGCCACTGGCGCGCGTCGGGGTTGATGCCACCG
>JABWBN010000360.1 GCA_013360485.1 Burkholderiaceae bacterium
AAGGTCGTCCCTGCGCCAGTCGTCTGCTGGGCCAGGTGCACATCGAGCAGAGTGAAGGGGTAGGCGCGCGCCTGCGGTAGCACCCGCCGTTGTGCCAAGACGATGAGATCGTCGCGCAGTGCCATGCACTGGCTGGCCCAGGTCTCCAGACTTCCCTTACCTTTAAAGGGCTGTAAAAGGCCTTTTAGGTAGCCTGCGTGTTCCAGCCGCTGGAAGTCCGCCTGTGCTAGCGGAGTGAAGCGCGGTGGACGGCCGGAAGAAGTCGCTGCCGTCATGCCTTGGCACCTTCGTTTTCCGCTGCGATGGCGGTTGCGCCGTTGGCGACTCCTGGTTCCGAGTCCTCAGGGGGCGGTGACTCGGGCGGGCTTCCCCGTCGTGCGATGGG
Organism: Burkholderiaceae bacterium; assembly: GCA_013360485.1. Lineage (GTDB taxonomy): Bacteria > Pseudomonadota > Gammaproteobacteria > Burkholderiales > Burkholderiaceae_C > Pseudaquabacterium. The sequence continues at coordinate 386 of JABWBN010000360.1, forward strand.
GGGCGCAAACCGCGAACGGCGCGTGCCTTCGAGCACGTCCTGTGGCAGCTCGCCGAATTTCTCCAACGCCACCCGTGCCGCGGCGTTCTTTGCCGCGAAGTCGTCGCGCGTCGTGCCGGAATAGCGGTACTGCTGGGCCAGGGAGAACAGGCTGCGCAACGCATGCGCGCCATCGTTGAGCCAGCGCTCCAGCGTACTGCGGTCGATCAGCGCCGTGTGGTGGGCCAGGATCAGTTTGCGCGCCAAATCGTCGTAGTCGGCCAGCAGGTAGACGGCGGCAAAGCCGAGCTGGGCATTGACGAAGAGCGGCAGCTTCACCGGCTGCATGTTCAGGTTCTCGCCGAGGCTGAGCGCAGGAGGGACATCCGCGAGCACCTGCTCGACCTGCTCGCGCAGCGCCTGCAGGCGGACCTTCGTATCGGCCAGCTTGTCCTCGATGCGCAGCATCCACCAGTCCGAATAGGGGTCGTCCTGCTCCGCGCCGCGCTTCATCTTGTTCATCACGCTGATGAAGCCGTTGAGGCCGACGATGCCGGGGCGCCCCTCGGCCGGTGTGCGGCCGTGCCAGATGCGCGAAGCGTGGTGGGTGTGCAGCGTCAGCGACATCGCGCTGCGCAGCGATCCAAGATTCAGTTGCAGGGGCTCGTTGGCCATGGCGACGATTCGCGGTGAGGGAACGAGTCGCCAGCATCGCCACCGGCTGGAAGGCCGTCAGTCAACAAACCGCAGCCGTCGCTCGCCCGGATTGCCTTTCGTGGAAGGCCGTCGGTTCCAGCTATCCCCCGGGGATAGCGATACGGAGAGCCGAGTGGTCCTGGTCTGACGGTGCGAACCTGTCGGTCCGCCTGATAGCCAGCGAATCCGCAATGCCACCGTGCCGGGCGGCTGGATGCGGGTAGCTCGTGATGGAGTTATCCCCAGGGGATAGCTCCGGCGACGTGGCGGCGATCAGGTCATGCGCAGCAACGATCGCAGATGCTCGATATGCTGCCGGGCCACCTCGGGATCGGCGGGTAGGGGCGTCGGAGAAGGGGCGGCCTGGTGTGGCGGCGAAGCGGGCTTGTCCATGCCCGGCGGGTGTTGGCCCACCCAGGCCTTGAACTCCCCGCGGATCGCCTTCTGGATGATGCCGAACAGGTAGCCGGCGGGATTGCGCACCGTGCTGGTCCGACAGCGTGCATCCCATTCGTCGAGTACGGCCTGGCGCAGCGAGGCCTCGACTTGCTGCAGGGCGACCAGCGCGCCGGCCTGTTGCTCGGCCTTCAGGGCCTGGAAGCGCCGGGGCAGGGATGGCGCCTGCGCGTCTTCGGTGTCGCGTGCGCGCGGTATCGTACGTACTTCATACATACGATCTCTACGTACTGTACGGTCCTGCTTCGGATTCCGAAGCGAGCCGTCTGGCGCGGGTTTGCGGCCCACTTCGGATTCCGAAGCGGGGGGTTCGTCGTTCCGAAGCAGGGCGTATTCGCCTTCTTCGGATTTTGTCGCGTTCGACTCCTGTGGATAACCGGGGGTCTTGCCGATGTGCTCGTCCGCGAGCCTCTGGGCGAGCACCTGCAGGCGGGTGGGCAGGCTGCGGCCGCTCAGCAGCGGGTCCTCGGCGATCTCCCGGAGCGTATGCAGGCCGACCCGTTGCACGGCCTTGCTGGCGTGGGTCAGCGCCTGGCTGACCAGGCCCAGGTAGTCGGGGTCGAGCTGCATCGCCTCGAAGGGCGTGAGCGGTTCGTCGTGGAGCACGTAGAGATTGCCCTGGATGCGCCCGGTCCTGGGATCGCGCCGCCGGCGCACCAGGCTGAGCCAGCGGGTCAGCCGCAGCAGGGTGAGCGCCCTGGCCACCGTCTCGTGGGAGGCCTTCGGGGTGCAGGGCATCGATGCCAGGTAGGGCCGCAACGCTTCGTAGGTGGGGAAGGCGGTGATCCCGTCGTCGTTGAGCAGCAGACGAAACACCTGCCAGGCATTGCGCTCCAGCGGCGTGAGCCGGGTGTCCAGGAGTAATCGGCGGGGCACGCTGTCATGACGATTCCCGCTGAACAGGAAGCCGTCGCTGGGCAAGGGCCCGCTCGCGGCCGAGGGGATACGCCTGGCGGCATCATCGAGCAGCGCCGACAGCGGCACCGGACCGTCGCGCGAGAAGGATCCGCCGGTGCCCATGGGCTACACCAGTCCCTGGTCGATCCAGCTCCGGATGGCGGCCCAGATGACGGAAGCCGGAAGATTCAGTTCCTCGGCGAGGTCGAGGGTGAGCTTCAGCATCACAATGTCGTCCTCGAGCGCAATGCAACGCGCTTTCACGGCCGGTTTCCAGTGCTCCCACAGCGCGTTCTCCTGCGCTTCGCTGAGCACCGGATGTCGGCCCTTGCGCTTGGGCAGGCCCAGGATGTCCCGGCGCAGCGCCACCTCCTGGTGGGTGAGCCCATAGAACTTGCTGACCATCTCGGTGCTGGCGCCCAGGCGCAGCATGCGATCGACGGTGGCGATCTCCTTCTCGACGTCGCCTTCACCGAACACCAGGACACCGTGGCGTTGACCAATACGCTGACCAGCGCGGGATGCTTCAGGGCTTCCAGCTCCTGCTCTCCGAATCCCATGGCCTTGCAGCGACGCAACTGCCCGTTGCGCAGGTCGTGCAGGGCTTGGGCGATCACGGCCTGATTGAGGGGATGCGGAGCCGACATAGCGTATGTCCCCCGGGTTCAGGTGGCGGTGGACGAGTTCGCGCCGGCTTCCAGATCCAGCAGGCGGCGCGCCAGGCGCAGCAGACGGAAGAGCTTCACCAGGCCGTTGTCGCTCAGACGATCCGAGGCGGGTCTGTCCCGCCGCCCTTGCAGCAGCGGGCCCAGTGCATCGGTCAGGCGCAGGTCGTCCAGCGTCGAGAGTGGCGCCGGCATGGCGAGGTAGCCCGCGCTCAAGGCCTGCAACAGGGTCAGCACGGCCCGGGCAAGAAAGGGCAGCGAATGCGCGTTCGCCGATAGGGCATCGGCGTTGCAGACGAAACCCAGGCCATCATCGGTGGGGTCGATGCAATCGGCCTGTCCGGCCTCCTCGGCGATCTCGCGCGCGAACTGCGCGATGTGCACGCGCAAGCGCTCGGGTGCGTCCAGGCCGGGCTCGATGTACCAGACATCCGAGATCGGATACAGCCCGCCGGCCTGCACCGGGATGGCCCGCAGTACGTTGGCTTCGAAGTCCGGCACTGTATCGCCCAATTGGTCGGCCACCATGCGCTGGATGGACTGCAGGCGTTCGGTGGTCGGCGCCGGCGAAACGATATGCCCCTGCAGGCGATCGACATCGGGCGATGGCGAGGCGTGGGTATCCTGCGCCGGTGCTGCAGCCTCCTCGGTCGTGGAGGCCGTTGTCGCAACGGGGGAGGGTGGCGACGCAGGGTGGGGTGGCGTACCGGCCGCTTCCGAGGGCAGCCGGGCCGGCGTAGTGGCCATTGGACGCCGCGGATGCGCCGTGGCCGGGGTGGGCTCGCCACCCAAGGCGCGTTGTCGGCTTTCGTTGTCTCCGACCTCCAGGTTGAGCGTGTCGTAATCGACGCCGAGCTGCTCGGCTATCTGGCCCACCAGTTCGTCTTGCACGCGCTGTACTGAGAGCACTTCGGACGCGCTGTCGAACATCGCCAGGACCTCGTGGAACAGTAGTTGGAAATCCTCAATGGTGCGCTTGCCGTGGGTGCGCTGCTCCCAGATGCGCTCGCAGGCCCGGCGCAGAACGGCCAGCCGCTCGACCTGGTGACGGCCGAGCCCGCCGTACAGCACGTTCGGGATGGCCGGTAGCAGGTACTGCACGGCGTCGCGCATGCGGCTGATGTGGGATTGCTGGATGGGAAAACCGTCGGCCGTCAGGCGGCGGGCGAGTTCGGATTGCGAGAGGATTTGACCGCTTTCCTGTTCGTAGAGCTCGCGTGCTTTCTCGACGCCGAGGGCGCGCTCGATGAAGCTCAAGCCGCCATGCAGCTCGTTCTCGGCCAGGTGGCCGGTCAGCGCGACGATCTCGCCGCGTGCCGGCCAGGGCCGGAACAGGCAGGGGATGCGGAAGAAGCGCTCGTCCTTCGTCTCGCTCCACAGCTCGCGCAGGATCGCCAGCCGGGTGTTGCCGCCA
>JABWBN010000076.1 GCA_013360485.1 Burkholderiaceae bacterium
GGGCCGATCGACGTGGCCAGGCTGGTGCGCGGCGAACTGCCCCCGGACACCCCCGGCCTGGGACCGGTGATCCGGGTGACCGAGGACTGGGTGCGCTACCAGAACGCGCGCGTCGACCCCGAAAACCCGCTGCGCCACGACCGCGCGGCCGCTCGCGCGGCGGGCCATGCCGACATCCTGGCCTACCCGACATTCGGTGCGCACGACGACACCTTCATGGTGCCCTACCCGCCGGCGGCGCGCGACACCCTGCTGGTGAGCGACCTGAATCACGTCGTCACGAACCTGCGCCCCATCCACCCCGGTGACACGCTGTACCTGGTGGCCGACGAGCGCGAGCTGACCGACCTCACGCCCAGCGCGGGCTCGATCTACCGCAGCGTGGCCATCAACACCCGCGGCAGCGTCTACAACCAGCGGGGCGAGAAGGTCAACGAGGTGGTGTTTCGCGTCACCGAAAGCGTGAAGCTCTACCGCGACCCGGCCGACGCGCCCCGCAACCCCGGCTTCTTCGACATGTGGGAGGCCCCCGACTGGCTGTCGCGCCCGGCCCATGTCTACACCGACGCCGACTGGGAGCGCATCAAGACCGTCTGGCGCCAGGAGCAGCGTCGCGGCGCCATGCCGCGCTACTGGGAGGACGTGCAGATCGGCGAGCGGCCCACGCCCACGCTCGACGGCCCCATCCTCGCCTCGGTGTCGCCGGTGCCGCCCTGGGGCATGGGCGCGGGCGGCAGCCGCACGCTCAAGCGCGAGATCCTGGCCCAGGACCGCACGCTGATCCGCGGCCGCCAGGACGGCATCTGGCGCCTGCCCAAGCGTTCCGACTACGTAGCCACGCCGCCGCCGCAACCGGCAGGGGCTGGCGCACTGCCGCCGATGCCCGACGCCGGTGCCATCACCACCACCGACATCCACCGCGACGGCGAACGGCGCAGCCCGCTGGTCAACTACATGGGCCGCGACATCGCCATCCGCCATCTGGGCAACTGGATGGGCGACCATGGCTGGCTGCAGCAGATCGGCTGGTCGATCATGGATCCGCGTGGCCATGCCGCACGCGGCAAGCCGGTGCCTGCCAACCCGGCCGCGGTGCGCTACCTCGAGCGCGTGCCCGCGCTCAAGGGCCGCTACGTCGGCGAGCACGGCCTGACGCAGGACGTGGCGCTGGTGCAGTCGGAAGTGGTGGGCAAGCGGGTGGTCGACGGTGCCTTCCTGGTGGAGCTGGTGTGGTGGATCGAGACCATCGACGGCCACATCTGGGAAGAAGGCGGTGCGCTGGTGCGGCTGCCTTCCAAGCGTTCATCGTGAGCGAGCCGACATGACGCCTGCACATCGCCCCCTCGCCTGCCTGGCCCTCTGGGCCGCCGCGCTCGTCTCGACCGGCGCGTCGACGCAACCCCTGCCAGCCTCAACACCTGCGGGCATGCCCCCCGGGCCGCTGACTGGCGCGGCGATGCCCGCGCCCGATGGTCCACCAGGAGGCCCAACCGGGGCCCCACCGGGCATGCCGCCCATGATGGCGCCCGAGCCGTTGACCCGCATCGCGCTGGCGATCGACGAGGCCCACGTCAAGCGTGGTGCCGTGGCCCGCGTGCAGGCGCGCAGCGTCACGCCCGAGGGCGGGCGCCAGGTGCGCATCGTCGGCACCGCCGATCAGGTCAACGGTCTGGTGGTCCAGGGACGCGCGCGCTTCACTCTGGCCGACTCCACCATCGACCTTGCCGGCAAGGGAAAGAACGACTTCGCCGGCATCGCCGCCGGCGCGCTGGCCAAGGACGACGCCGCGCTGACGCTGCGGCGCGTGACGATCGTCACCCGCGGGATCGTCTCCAGCGCGGTGACGGCCACCGACCGCTCGACCCTGCACGTGCAGCACGCGCGGCTCGTGGCGATGGGCGGCGCCGCCCCCAGCGGCTATGTTCGTCGCATCGGCCCGGGCATGATGGAGCCGCCCACGCCGCTGGGCATCGTCGGCACCGCCCGCACCACGCTGGTGATGGGCAGCGCGCACGCCACGTACGACCGCTGCCACATCGAGGCCGACGGCTGGGGTGCGATGTCCACCGACGCCGCGCGCGGCGCCACCCTCGTGGTCAACGACAGCCGCATCGTCGTTCGCCGCAGCGGTTACGGTGCCTACGCCGACAACGGCGCGAGCGTGACGCTCAACCGTTCCGTGCTCGACGTGGCCACCTTCGGCGGCGTCATTGCCGGGCAGGCCACGCTGGCGATGAACGACGTCACCAGTCTCTCGCGCGGCAATACCGTGATGATTCACAGCGTGATGGGCAGCGGCACCGAGCGGGCCACGCTCACGCTCGAGGGTGGCGCTCTGGCCTCCACCAACGCCGCCATCCTGGTCAAGAGCGCCAACGCCGACATCACCATCAAGCGCACCAGGTTGCGCGCCGACAACGGCGACCTGCTGCTGCGGCCGCCGGCGTGGCCGTGCCCGGCACGCGAGCGCACTTGCGCCAAACCCGACTGCAGGGCAACGTGCTGAACCTGGACACCGAGCGCGCGCTCACCGTGGCCTTCGTGAACAGCACGCTCGAAGGGCGCATCCACGACGCCACGCTGAGCCTGGACGAGCGCAGCCGCTGGGTTGCCACCGCCGACTCGAAGGTGACGCTGGCCGCGCCCTTCGACATCACCCGTGTCGACGCCCGCTCCGGCGTGACGATAGAGGCCGCCGCCGGCAACAGCGGCGCACCGCACGGCCGCCATGCACTGCCGGGCGGCGGCACGCTGCTGGTGCAGTAGACGCCGGTGGCGCGGCCGCTCGCGCTACCGCGGCGACCGGCGTGGGCGCCGGGTCGCGACGTACATGCCCGGCAGGATCAGCAGGGCTCCCACCACGTGGTAGCCCTGCGGCGGCTCGTCCAGCAGCCACCAGGCCAGCAGCGCACCGTAAATGGGGGCGAGGTACATCACCAGCGCCGCGCGTGCCGCACCCAGTTCGCGCTGCAGGAAGCCATAGGCCAGGTACGAGAACAAGCCCGGCAGCAACCCGGCCAGCACGATCAGGCCGAGTGCGCGTGCATCCAGGCCGTTGGGCAACGCCCACCACTCCCAGGCGGCGAACGGCAGCAGGATCGCGAGGCCGCCGGCCGATATGCCGCACAGGCGCTCGACATCATTGAGCCGTGTCGGCCAGCGGCGCAGCAGCAGCGAGTAGCCGATCCACGATGCGGTGGCGGCGACGATCCACAAGTCGCCCGCGGTAAACCGCACCGCCAGCAGCACAGCCGGGTCGCCGCGCGCGACGACGAACAGCACCCCGGCCAGGGCCATCGCCATGGCCAGGTGCTGCGCGCGTCCCAGGTGCTCGCCGAGCAGGCGCTGGCTGCCCAGGGCAATGCCGATCGGCGCGGCGGCGTAGATCAGGCCGATGTTGGTGGCGGTGGTGCTGCGCCCGCCCAGGTACACCCAGGCGCCGCAGATCCACATGCCCAGGGCGCCCAGCACCAGCATCTGGCCCGCCTCGGCGCGCATGCGCCCGGGGCGTGCGCGCAGAGAGCGCAGGCACATCGCCAGCAGAACGCCGCAGACGATGCCCCAGCGACCGAAGGCGAGGATGTGCGGCGGCACGATGGGCCCGGCCGCGCGCGCGATCAGGTAGTTCGACGACCAGACCGCCGGCAGCAGCCAGAACAGCACCGCAGCCAGGCGGTGGCGAGCGGACGCGCCGGAGTCGGAGGGGGCGGGTCCGCGCTCGGCCATCCTAGACGATGTGCAGGTAGCGCGCGTCGCGCCCCCTGCCTTCGACGCTGAGGTCGGCAAAGGGGTTGCGGCGCGTATCGGTCACCACCTGGTAGAGCTTGTAGAGCTGGGGCAGGAACACCGCCCAGTTGGCGATTTCCTGGCAGGCGTGGGCGGCCCACACCTTGCCCGCGGCTTCGTCTTCCTTCTTGCGCCCGCCAATGGCCGAGCTGCGCCCGACCACGCCGGCATCGCTGGCCGACCATTGGTGCACCCGGTAGCCCATGGGATCGCCGGCTCGCATTTCCTCCTCCGTCAGCCCCAGCCCGGCCACGATCATGACATGGCGGTGCTCGATGACGTCGCGCACCGGTGCAGGCACATCGTCCAGGCGCTCGAAGCGGATGTACAGGTTCTGGCGCCGACTGTCGTTCCAGGTTTGCGGCGCGTTGTGGATGGCGCCGATCGGGTTGCCATGCCTGGGCGGCACCGGCCATTCCAGCGGCTCATGCTGCTCGGGGTGCCAGAGGATGAAGCCCTTTTCCATGTTCATCCAGAACCAGTCGATCATGCGCGGCGTCACGCCGTCGAGCTGCCAGTCGAAATGCGTGCCCAGGGCATCGTAGGTGGTGGTGATTTCCACGGTCGTCCTCTCGTGCGGTTTGCAGCGTTCGTGTGCGTTGGGGCCAGGGGCCCGGGCATTCAGCCTAGCGCGGTCGCGCCGCATTGACCAAACGCGAATCGCGCTGGCTGGCATCCGTGCAGCCGATGCGTGCCGGGATCCAAACGCGGCTGCGGCAGTGACGTCGTCAGTCCGCGGTGCCGACGTACAGGTGCCGCAGGCGCGGGTCGTGGCGGATGAGCGCGGCGGCGCCGGACAGGGCGAAGCGTCCGTGCTCCATGACGTGCACTTCGTCGGCCAGGTCCAGCGCCCGCTCCACGTCCTGCTCGACGATGAGCATCGTCATGCCGGCCTGGCGCAGCTGCGCCAGTGCCAGGTACAGGCGGTCCATCATGATCGGCGCCAGACCCAGGCTGATCTCGTCGAACACGACCAGCCGGGGTTGCGACATCAGCGCGCGACCGATGGCCAGCATCTGCTGCTGGCCGCCCGACATCGCCGTGCCGGCGTGGTGGCGGCGTTCCTTCAGGTCGGGAAACAGCGCATACACCCGCTCGAGCCGCTCGGCGCGCACCGCCGCAGCGACCGAGCGCGCCGGCAGCAGCAGGTTCTCCTCGACCGTGAGCGGCGCGAAGATGCGGCGGCCCTCCAGGCACTGCGCCAGCCCGAGGCGCGCGATGCGGTGCGCGGGCAGACCGGTCACATCGTGCCCGTCGACGAGCAGCGTACCGGCCGTGGGTCGGATCGTGCCGCTGATCACCTGGGACAGCGTCGTCTTGCCCGCACCGTTGGTGCCCAGGATGGCGACCACCTGGCCGGGCCACACCGCGAGATCGACGCCATCGAGCACCCGCGCCTGGCCGTAGCCGGCGCAGATGCCGCGCAGTTCGAGCACGGGCGCCCGCACGGCACCAGTGGCAGCCGTGGCGACAGGGGCGGCGGTGGCGTTGCCCGTGGTGTCGCCGGGCAACGCGGTGGTCGCATCGTGGTCACGCTGCGTGGCATGCGCCGTGCCGAGGTAGACCGCGGCCACCTCGTCGCTGGCCAGCACATCCTTCGTGCTGCCCTCGGCGAACGGCTTGCCGAAGTGGATGACCAGCAGCCGCTCGCAGCACTCGCGCACCACGCGCAGCACGTGCTCGATGACGATGATGCCCTGGACCTGCGAGCGCAACGAGCCGATGAGCTCGATGAGCTCGCTCACCTCGTGGTCCACCAGTCCGGCACCGACCTCGTCGAGCAGCAACACCTTGGGCTCCAGCGCCAGCGCGCGCGCCACCTCGAGCCGCTTGCGGCGCAGCAGCGGCAGCTCGCGGCAGGGCCACTGCGCGGCGTCGGCCAGGCCGCAGCGCTCGAGGATGGCATCGCAGGCCTGCCGCGCCTGGGCGCCCGAGCCGAACGGATGCAGCGAGAAGCGTGCGGCGAGCAGGTTTTCGCGCACCGTCATGTCGAGGAAGGGCCGCGGGATCTGGTAGGTTCGGCCGATCCCTTTGCGCGCGCGCTCGCTGGCTGCCAGCGCCGTCACGTCCTCGCCGTCGAAGCGGATGCGGCCCTCGCTCAGGCGCAGGGCGCCGCCGAGCAGTCCGATGAGGGTGGACTTGCCGGCGCCGTTGGGGCCGATGACACCCAGCACCTCGCCGCGGTTCAACCGCAGGCTGACGTGGTCGGTGGCGGTGACCCCGCCATAACGCATGACCAGCGCGTCGGCTTCGAGCAGGGCCACGCTCATGACAACGGCGCCATGCGCTGGCCGCGGGTGCGCGCCAGGCCGACCAGGCCACGCGGGGCATAGCGGATGACGAGGATCATGATCAGGCCGGTGATGGCGATGTGCAGCGCCGGATAGTCGGCCAGCGCTTCGGACAGCGCGACGACGAACACAGCGCCGACCGCCGGCCCGGCGCGCAGCCCCTGCCCACCGATGATCACCACCGACAGGACGTTGACGGTCCACTGCACGCCAAACATGCCGTAGGGCTCGACTGCGCCAAGCTTCAGGCCCTGCGTCGCCCCGGCCAGTCCCATCAGGAAGCTGGCGAGCATGAACACCGCGAGCTTGATGCGGAACGGCCGCACGCCGATCTGTGCCGCGGCGTCTTCGTCGTCGCGCACCGCGCGCAGCAGGATCGAAAAGCGCGAACCGGTGGCCACCGACATCACGGCGGTGGTGATCACGACCAGGCTCAACGCGATCCAGAACAAGTGCCGCAGCCCGGGCGGATCGACAGCCAGGAACAACCCGGTTGCGCCGCCGAAGCCCTGGTGGTTCACCATGAACAGGCGCAGCGCCTCGGCCAGCGCCAACGTGCCCACCGTGAAGTACAGCCCGCGCAGGCGGAACACCGCTTTGGACACCCCCAGCGCCAGCAGTGCCGCAACGCACCCCCCCGCAGCAATGGCCGCCCAGTACGGCCACCCGAACTGGTTGACGGCGCCCGTCAGCACATACGCGCCGACGCCGACGAACGAGGCCGTGCCCAGCGACACCAGGCCGCCATAGCCGGCCAGCAGGTTCCAGGCCTCGGCCAGCGTCAGCAGGATCAACAGGCGAAAGCCGATTTCCAGTGCGTAGTCCGACAGCAACGGCGTGGCCAGCGCCAGCGCCAGCAGTGCCGCGGGCGCGATCAGCCGCGACATCGGGCGGGGCGGGGCGGCGGCCGCGAGATCCAGGTTGCGCACGGTCATCCCGTCTTCCCGGCCCGGGCGATGCCCTCGGGACGCAGGGCCAGCACCAACAGGAAAAGCACCAGTCCCACCAGATCGCGATAGCCATCACCGAACACCACCGCGCCGACGCTCTGCAGCAGCCCCATCGCGACGCCGGCCACCAGCGTGCCGAGGATGTGACCGACGCCGCCGAGCACCACGATCGCGAAGCTGATCAGCAGGTAGCCCCCGCCGGTGCTGGGGGTGAACGAGAAGGCGGTGCCGATCAGCACGCCGCCCATCGCCGCACACGCCGCCCCGAGCGCGAAGGTCCAGGCGTGGACCTTGCGCACGTCCACGCCCATCACCGCCGCAGCCTCCTGATCGGCCGAGCTGGCACGCAGCGCCCGCCCGAATGAGGTGTGCGCCACCAGCAGATGCACGGCGCCGACGATCAGCACCGACAGCACGAAGCCGATGAGGTAGACCTGCGGCACCGTGATGGGCCCGAGCGACACCGGCCGCGCCGTGTATGGGGCTTCGAGCGTGCGGGTGTCGGCGCTGAAGGCCAGCTGCAGCAGGTTCTGCACGATGATGGACAGGCCGAACATCGTCATCATCGGTGCCTCCATGCCCTTGCCCGCCAGCGGCGCGATCAGCAGCCGCTGCAGTGGCAGCGCCACGAGCGCCATGACCGCGCCGACCACGAGCAGGCCTGCCAGCGGATCCATGCCCGTGGCCGCCATCAGGAACGAACTGAGGTAGGCCCCGCAGATCAGCAGCTCGCCGTGGGCCAGGTTGACCAGGCGCATCACGCCCAGCGCCACCGACAGCCCCAGCGCGATCAGCGCGAGGATGCCGCCCAGCAGGAAGCCGCTGGCCAGGCTGCTGGCGATGACATCGACGCTCAGCATGGGCCTGCGCGCCGCGAGCCAGGTTTCACCTGGACTCCCGCAGCGGGAAGATCAGCTTGCCGTTGGCACGGTCCTTGGGCCAGACGACGACCGATTTGCCCCCCTGCCACTGCATCAGCGTGATCGGGATCGCCGACGCGTTCGCAGCGTCGAACTTCACCGGACCGACGACATAGGTCTTGTCGGTCCTGGCGATGGCGGCATTGATCTTTTCGCGGTCGAGCGAGGAGGCCGCGGCGATCGCATCGAGCAGCACCTGCGCTGCGGCGTGCGAGTCGGCGATGTGCTGGCTCTGCGTCTGCCGGGTCTCGGTCTCGAAGCGCTTGGCCAGCTCGGCCGCGCCGGGGTAGGGGAAGCTCGGGTCCCAGTAGCCACCCACCAGCACGCCATCGGCCAGCGTGCCCGTGGCCTGAGCAAAGAACTCGGGCTCCGCACCCTTTTCCATCACCAGCAGCTTGGGCATGAAGCCGGCCGCGGCCATCTGCTTGCGCATCGCGATGGCCTGCGGCGGGATGGCATCGACCAGCACGATCTCGGCCCCCGAGGCCTTGGCCTGCGCCACCATCGCAGTGAACTGCTGGGTGTCGACCGGGAACGCGGTGTTCTGCACCACTTCGTAGCCGCCCGCCTTGGCTGACTCGGGCCAGAGCTTTCCGCCGACCACAGCGCCGTCGGGGCCGTTGTCGGCCAGGATGGCGATCTTCTTGTTCGTCGCCAGGCCCAGGTCCGCCATCATGCGAAACGGTGCCGAGGCGAGATCGGGCTCGTCGAAGAAGATGCTCCAGGCGTAATGCCATTTGCGCACCGACTTGAAGGCCTGCAGGGGGTTGCAGCCGGTCACCAGCGGCACCTTGCGGCGCTCGGCCACCAGCGCGCCGGCATTCACCAGCGCCGGGGTGCACGAGCCGAGCATGGCGACGACCTTGTCACGCGAGAGCAGCGATTCGGTATTGCTCGCCGTGACGTTCGGGTCGGTCTTGTCGTCACGCACGACCAGGCGAACGGGCCGCTTCTTGCCGTCCACGGTGATGCCGCCGGCCTTGTTGGCGTCCTTCACTGCGGTCTCGTAGCCCCACTTCTGGTAGGCACCGAATCCCGCCAGCGGCCCCGACAGCGGCAGGGACGCGCCGATCAGCACCTCATCGGCTGCCAACGCCGCGCTGCTGGCAGCCAGCCCCAATACCGCCGCGGCCAGCAAGCGGCATCGCGTGGTCATCATCGTGTTCGTCGTCATGGCCTGCTCCTGCGCTGTGGTGGTGCGGATGCGCAATCAAAACGCCACGTTCGCCGCGCCCTTGAGCGCCAGCATCGCGCGCGCTTCGTCGGGTGTGGCAATCTCGTAGCCGAGCTCCGCGAGCAGGTGGCGGATCTTGCGCACCTGCGCGGCGTTGCTGGTGGCCATCTGGCCGCGGCCGAGGTAGAGGCTGTCTTCCAGACCGACGCGTACATTGGCGCCCATGATGGCGGCATGCGTCAGCAGCCCCATCTGGTGGCGCCCGGCGGCCAGCACCGACCAGTGGTAGGCGTCGCCGAACAGCCGGTTGGCGGTGTCGCGCATGAACGTCACGCACTGCGGGTCGGGCCCGATGCCGCCGAGGATGCCGAAGATGGTCTGGATGAAGAACGGCGGCTTGACCAGTCCGGCGTCGACGAAGTGCGCCAGGTTATACAGATGACCGACGTCGTAGCACTCGAACTCGAAGCGCGTGCCGCAGCCCTCGCCCAGGTCGGCCAGGATGTGGCGGATGTCGCGGAAGGTGTTGCGGAAGATGATGTCCTCGGTGCCTTCCACATAGGCCTGCTCCCAGGGGTACTTCCAGGTCTTGATCTTCTGCGCCGCGGGGTGGATCGAGAAGTTCATCGAGCCCATGTTCAGCGAGGCCATCTCGGGCTTGAAGCGCAGCGGTGGCGCCAGCCGTTCGGCCAGCGTCATCTTGGTCGAGCCGCCGCTGGTGATGTTGATCACCGCGTCGGTGGCGCGCTTGATCGGCCCGAGGAACTGCGCGAACACGTCGGGGTCGGCGCTCGGGCGGCCGTCGTTCGGGTCGCGTGCATGCAGGTGCAGGATGGCCGCGCCGGCCTGGGCGGCATCGATCGCCTGCTCTGCGATCTGCGCCGGGGTCAGCGGCAGGTACTCCGACATCGTCGGCGTGTGGATCGCGCCGGTGACGGCGCAGGTGATGATCACCTTGTTCGGCTTCTTCGCCATGGGTGTGCTCCTTGCGGCCACGCAGGGCCGGAGTCGGGGTCAGCGCTCGTCGGCGGCGTTCATGGCCTTGAGATGGGCCAGCACGCGCGCACGCAGCGCCGCCTGCTCCTGCGGTGTCCAGCGCATGAAGCCTTCGCCGCTCTTCATGCCCAGGCGCCCCTGCTCCACGAGCTGTGCCAGGTAAGGCGATGGCGAGGGGCGGCTGTCGATGGCCGGCAGCACGGTGCCGTGGATGGCCAGCGTGAGGTCGGTGCCCACGAGGTCGGCGTTCTCCAGCGGGCCCAGCACCGGCAGGCGGCGGCCGAAGCTGGCCTTGACGACCGTGTCCACCGTGCGGGCGTCGCACACGCCGGCTTCCACCAGCGCGATGGCCTCGCGCCACAGCGCATGCTGCAGGCGGTTGCCGATGAAGCCGGGCACGTCCTTCTCCACCATGGCCGGTGTCTTGCCGACGGCGGTCAGCAGGTCGGCCATGCCCTGTGCCAGCGCCGGGTCGGTGTGCGGGGTCTTGATCACCTCCACCAGTGGCACCAGGTAGGGCGGGTTCCACCAATGTGTGCCCATGGCCCGGCGGCCGGTGCGCAGACCGTCCATGATCTGCGTGATGGGGATGACCGAGGTGTTGCTGGCCAGCAGCGCCGAGGCCGGCGCGAGCTTTTCCAGGCGCTGGAACAGTTCGCGCTTCCAGCCCAGGCTCTCTGGGCCTGCCTCGAAGACGACATCGGCCTGCGCCACGGCCTCTGCCAGTTCAACCTCGGGCTGCACGCGCTGGGCGGCGTTCACGTCCTGGCCCAGGTCGGCCAGGTTGCGGGCGATGCGCTCGCGCAACGTGGCCAGTGCGCGCTCGTCGACGTCGTGCACCTGCACCCGGTGGCCGGCGGCGGCGAAGACCTGGGCAATGCCGTGACCCATCAGTCCGGCACCGATGACGGCAATGCGCTTGCTGGGTGGCGTGGACACGGCGGCGCTCATCCTGCGGTGTAGCCACCATCGGCGTAAACCGTGTGGCCGGTGTGGAAGTCGCTGGCCCGCGAGCACAGGAACAGCAGGGGTCCAGCCAGGTCTTCGGGCTCGCCCAGGCGGCCCATCGGCACGCGCGCGAGGAAGCCGGCGCGCACCGTGTTGGCCCGCTCGTTGTCCTCGAACATCCATGCCGTCAATGGCGATCGGAAGACCGTGGGTGCGATGGCGTTGACGGTGATGCCGTGCTTGCCCCACTCGCAGCCCAGCGCGCGCGTCAAGCCGTCGGTGGCCGCCTTGGACGCGCAATAGGCGGTATAGCCTGCGGGGTGACCGAGCTTGCCGCGCGCCGAGCTCATCAGCACCACCTTGGCCTTGGTGCCGCGCGGAATCACCCGCTGGCCGAAGGCGCGGCACAGCAGCCAGGCGCTGGTGAGGTTGCCGTCCATCACATTCTCGAAGCGCTCGAGCGACTGCTCGGTGATGGGGCACGGATCGTTCAGGCCCGAGCCGACGACGAGGATGTCCAGGGCTTCATGGGCCTGGATGGCGGCGTCCATGATGGCATCGCAGTCGGCCTCGCTGCCAGGGCGTCGGGCGACGGTGTGAACCGGGGCGCCCAGTTCGCGGCAGGCCTGCGCCGTTTCGGTCATCGACTTCTCGTTGCCCGCGGCCAGCACCAGCCGGGCGCCGGCGCCGGCCAGCACCTTGGCGGCCAGGCTGCCGAAGGCGCCCGAGGCGCCGGTGACCACCGCGACCTTGCCGCGCACATCGAACAACGAGGCGGGGTGGGTCAGCCAGTCGGGGTTGCCCGCCATCACTTCTTCTCCGGGTAGGGCATCGCCACCAGCATGGTGGCCACCTCGTTGCCGTGGTTCTTCACCGTGCGCGTCTCGTTGGGCGGAATGCAGCAGCTGTCCATCGGGCCGAGCACCACCTCCTGGTCGCCAGACTGCACCGTGAGTGCGCCGGCGAGCACGACGTAGACCTTCTCCAGCGGCGAGCCGTCGGGGCCGGCCGAGGCACCAGGCAGGTAGTGCGACAGGCCGACCCAGAACTTCTCGGGTCCGCCCGGCGCAAAGCCCTGCAGTCGCAGCGAACGCACATCGAAGTGGTTGGGCGCCTCGTACGGCGGCGCCTCGCCGAAGCGGGTGACGCGCATGGCGTTCAGCCCTTGCCGTTTTCGAAGCGGTACTTGCCGCTGCGGTCGACGATGGCCACCAGGCGCACGATGCAGCCGTCGCCGCCCACCCAGCGCCACGGGAACGCGGCGAAGGTGACGCGCATGCCGGTGACCTTGTCGATCTCGCCGCCGACGTTCTCGATACCGCAGATGCCGTGCTTCAAGATCGCCTGGTGGCAGGGCTCCCACTCGGGGAAGTCCTCGATGACCTTGCGGCCGGTGAGCTTCTCGTATTCCTGGTTGACCTGCGGCAGCAGGCCGTTGGGCCAGCCGGGGCCGTGCGGGCCGATGGCCGTGCCCAGCGGATGGTCGAGCGCCTGGGTGTCGGTGCCGATCATCTTGACCTTCTTCTTGGCGAACCACTCGCCGGCTTCCTTGTAGAAGCCCGGCGAGTAGGCGTAGTACATGCGGCTGTCGGCGTAGTACTTGTGCCAGCCGGTGTTGACGATGACGATGTCGCCCTCGCGGATCTGCGGGCTGACGGCCTCGAGGTCGGCTGCGGTGATGACTTCCCACTTCTTCTTCGGGATCGACACCACCACGCCCGTGCCGAAGAAGTGCGGCAACGGCACTTCGTCCATGAAGGGCGTGCCCTCGACCACGTGCGCCGGCGCGTCGATGTGCGTGCCCGAATGCATCACGGTGGTGATGCGCTGCGTGAGCACGCCGGACTTGGCCATGTTGTGCAGCCGCTCGATCTTCACATCCTCGAAGTAGGGCCAGCACGGTTGCCCCAGGCCCCAGGGGTGGCTCAGGTCGTAGAACTCGAGCCCCATGTCGTTCTTGAGGTTCTCCTGGAATTTCACGCCGCGGATACGGACCATCGGTGCTCCTTGTGCGCGGCGGTTGGCCGCGCGGGTCAGTGGGTTATACTGAACCACTATGCGGTACAAATGTATCGCTAATCGGTTCGGTGACGCGAACTTTGGACGACAACGCGGCCGCTGCACACTGGGGTTAACCCTTGGTTGCGGGCTGCCGGCACAATGCGCCGCATCCCATGGCCCGACCTTCAGACCCGCCACTCACCACCGACAACGCCAGCGAGCCGCCGGAGCCACGCCACGGCGTGCAGGTGATCGCCCGCGCCGCGGCGGTGCTGCGTGCACTGAAAGACCACCCGGATGGCCTGTCGCTGGGAGAGCTGGCCAAGCTGCTGGCGCTGCCGCGCTCGACCATCCAACGCATCGTCGACGCGCTGGACGCCGAGAACCTCGTCATCGCCGCGTCGCCCACGCGAGGCGTGCGCCTGGGCCCGGCCCTGCTCGCGCTGGCCGCCGCCACCCGCTTCGAGATCGCCGAGCTCGCGCGGCCGACGCTGCAGGAGATCTCGCGCGAGTGCGGTGAAACCGTGGACCTCTCGGTGCTCGATGGCGACAAGCTGGTGTTCGTCGACCAGATCGCCGCGGGCGTGCACCGGCTGCGCGCCGAGTCGGCCATCGGCGTGTCCTTCGCGCTGCACTCCACGGCGCCGGGCAAGGCGATGCTGGCCGCCCTGCCGCTGCAGACTCTGCACAACCTGCGCTCGCGCCTGCGGCTGCTGCGCCTGACGGCGCGCACCATCACCTCGTGGGATGTGCTGGCCGCCGAGCTCGACCGGGTGCGCGCCAGCGGCGTGGCCAGCGACCTCGAAGAAAACTCGCTGGGCATCTGCGCCGTATCGCGCGCCATCGTCCTGCCCAACGGCGAACTCGCGGCGGTGTCGGTGCCCGTGCCCACGCCGCGCTTCGCCGATGCCCGCGCCCACCTCGAGCGCCTGCTCGTCGCCCACTGCGACCGGCTGCAGCAATCCATCGCCGGTGTGCGCACGCAGCGCTGATCAGCCACCGTCGAAACCGATCCTGGCCATCGCCAGATTCGATTTCTCCGCGGGCAGGGCGCTGCCTACCATGCGTGCACACCGACAACGCATGGCCAGGAGGCGTTACCTTGATCAAGTTCCTACTCGCCGCGCGGCGCAAGCGCGAGGACACCCAGGAGCGGTACTTCTACGAGTGGGGCATCATTCACGTCGCCCTGATGATCAGCACGCCTGACGTGATGCGGCTGTTCCGCCGCTACGTGCAGCACTACTCGGTCAGCGACATCGATCCCGGCATGCTCATCCACCCGCTGTCGGACATGCAGTGGGACAACTACGCCGAGCATGTGGTGGACAGCTACGACGACGTGCTGGCCTCGACCCGCGTGCGCGACTACGTGGTGCGCATGCAGCCGCACAAGTTCGGCGATTCGAACTTCGTCATCACGCTGGCCACCGACGAGACCGTGCTCGAGGAGCCTGGCTTCGAGGGCGGTCGCGGCGGCGTCAAGCTCATCCACTTTCTCAAGCGCAAGCCCGGGCTCACCCAGGCGCAGTTCGAGGCCGCGTGGCGTGGCCCGCATGCCGACACCTACCGACAGCTCAACGCGCGGCGGCCGCTGCTTCGCAAGGCCATCCGCAACCACCCGGTGGCCATAGACGCCGCCAACTTCGCGGGTTCGCTGTTCGAGCGCGGTGACACGTCGGCCGTCTCCGGCATCGAGGAGTTCTGGTTCCGCAACCTCGACGACCTGGCCGCCCTGCGGCGCGACCCCGAATGGCACCACGCCATCACCGACAGCGAGGCCGGGTTCGTCGACTCCGCCGGCAGCTTCTCGATGGTCACCACCGAACGCGTGATCTACGACTACACCCTGGGCGGGCGCAGCAGCCCGAAGGCGGCGGTGCTCGACCCCGAGACCCTCGAAGGCCGCATCTACGCCCAGGGACTGGGCGGCTGGAACGTGCCGCGGCCGCTCTGAGGATGAGGGGCGCCGGCCCCTGACACATCCACGTGCGCTAGAAGGCGCGCCGCAGCCGCGGCAGCACCTGCGCGCAGAAGTCCTCGACAAAGCGCGCCTGATCGGGCTGCGGCGAGTGGAACACCAGGTGCCCGAAGCCGAGCTCGACATACGGCCGCACGCGCTCGATGACTTCGTCGGCGTCGTTCGTCACGATGAAGCGACTGGCGGCGCGTTCGATCGGCAACGCATCGGCGCGGCGTTCCATCTCGCGCGCATCCTGCACGTCCAGTTTCTCGTCCTTGCCCAGTGCCAGCGCACCCCAGAAGCGCGTGTGATGCAGCGCCTGCTGGCGGTCGCGGTGGTAGGACAGCTTCACCTCGATCATGCGGTCGATCGACTGCAACGTGCGGCCGGCTGACTCCAGCCCCTGCGTCAGCGCAGGCAGCAGCGTCTGCCGGTACAGCTCGGGCGGCTTGCCGCTGGTGCAGATGAAACCCTCGCCGCGCGCGCCGGCCATGCGCGCCACCACCGGTCCGGCCGCGGCAATGTAGATCGGCACCGGCCGCGGCGGCAGGTCGTACAGCATGGCGTCGACCGTGCGGTAGTGCTGGCCCTCGAAGCTCACGCGCTCGCCGCTCCACAGCCGGTGGATCAGGTCGACCGCCTCGCGCAGCCGGGCGGTGCGCTCGCCCGGTGCCGGCCACTCGATGCCGGTGGGCGCCACTTCGTTGAGCGACTCACCGGTGCCCACGCCGAGCACCACCCGCCCGGGAAACATCGCGCCCAGCGTCGCGAAAGCATGCGCCACCACCGACGGGTGGTAGCGCAGCGTGGGCGTGAGCGCGCTGGTGCCCATCACCACGCGCTCGGTGCATGCGCCCAGCGCGCCCAGCCAGGCCATCGAGAACGGGGCGTGGCCGCCGGTGTGCCGGAATGGCTGGAAGTGGTCGCTGATGAAGACCGAGTCGAGCCCGCCGCGCTCGGCCTGCACGGCAAAGCGCAGCAGGTCTGCCGGCGCGAACTGCTCGGCCGAAGCCTTGTACCCGACTTTAAGCATGCTCGATCAGCGAGACGATCCGCGGCGCAGCCGCCGAGGCGGCCACCGTGCGCACCGGCTGGTACAGCGTGCTGCGCTGCACCGGAATGCGCCCGGCGTCGACGATCAACGATTCGATGGCCTGGGGCTGCAGCCACTGGCCGTGTCCGGCGCCCGCGGCGCGGCTGATCGACTCGTCCATCAGGGTGCCGCCGTAGTCGTCGGCGCCGGCACCCAGACAGATGCGCATGCCCTGCGGCCCCATCTTCACCCACGAGGCCTGGATGTGGTCGATGTACCGGTGCAGCACGATGCGCGCCACCGCGTGCATGAGCACCGCCTCGCGCAGCGTGGGGCCGCTGCGCGAGCGACCTTGGCGGAACATCGGCGTTTCGGCGGCGACGAACGGCAGCGGCACGAACTCGGTGAAGCCCCCGGTACGGGCCTGCAGACGGCGCAAGGCCAGCAGGTGTGCAGCCCAGTGGCCGGCGTGCTCGACGTGGCCGAACATGATGGTGGCCGTGGTCGGCAGGCCCGCCTCGTGCGCGGCCTCCACCACGGCCAGCCATTGTGCGGTGTCGATCTTGTCGGGGCAGATCTGCCGCCGCACTTCGTCGTGCAGGATCTCCGCCGCCGTGCCCGGCAGGCTGCCCAGACCGGCGGCGCGCAACGACCGCAGGAACTCCACCACCGGCAAGCCCAGCGTGCGCGCGCCCTGGGTGACTTCCTGCGGCGAGAAGGCATGCACATGCACGTCGGGCGCCGCGGCCTTCACGGCGCGCACGATGTCCAGGTAGTGGCCGCCGTCGTAGCCCGGGTGGATGCCGCCCTGGATGCAGACCTCGGTGGCGCCGCGCCCGTGTGCCTCGACCGCGCGCCGCACGATCTCGGCCAGGTCGAACTCGTAGGACGGGCCACGCAGCGATTCATGCCGGCGCCCACGCGCAAAGGCACAGAACTGGCAGCGGTGGCCGCACACATTGGTGTAGGTGATGTTGCGGTTGACGACATAGCCGACGACGTCGCCGTTGGCCTCGCGCCGCAGGGCATCGGCCGCCGCGCACACCTGCAGGGCATCCGCGCCTCGGGCCGCGAACAGGGTGGCAATGTCCGCGGCCGCCGGCTCGCCCGTCTGCAGGCAGCGCGCCAGGGCCTGCTGTGCCGCCGTGGGCAGCACCAGGGCGGGGGCCGCGATC
>JABWBN010000361.1 GCA_013360485.1 Burkholderiaceae bacterium
CCGATGTCGGCACTGACCGGGCTGCGGCCCGCATGAACACTGGGGCCTCGGGCCGTGAGTACGACAGTGGGCGGTGGGCTTCGCTGTTGCCGCAAAGGGAACACCAGAACAGCAACTGCTGAACCGAGCGCATGAGGCGTGGCTGGGCGGTGGCTGTACGTCACCCACCAATTCGTGCGCGTCGGAGCGACGCGAGTTGCGTGAGGGCTACTCGAAGTACCTCGAACAGCGGCAGGCGCTTGGAAACTTCGATGCCGATATTGCGGCTGCCATCGTTCCGGTAGCCAAGCTACTACAGCTTGCCAAAGGTGCCGCAGCAGCCACCGAGGCAGCGCCGGTGTTTTGGTCAGGCGGTCGTGTTGCTGAGGATGCCGCACGAGCCTTTGCCAAGGCCAACGGGGGTGTCGTAATTGGAGATACGGCTGCTGGGCGTGCGCTGGCTGCGTCTACTAAAGATGTTCCTTGGTCTCAGGCAAGATCACAATGGCTTTCGCTGTCGGAGGACTTCGCGCGGCGTGCGTCCGGGGAAGTGCAAGTCTTCCAGAATGCGCGAGGCCTATCGGTCGACAGTATTTGGCGAAACGAGTTTCAAATCCTGAAGCAGAATCCAAACGTGACGAGGATAAATTTCAACGTCGTGATGCCTGATGGGTCAATTGTTCGGGTGCCTTGAACATGTTCACATCTCCACGCCCTAATTTCTACGAAAGCTCGGACGGCTTTTCTGTAGAAGTCCTCGGTCAGACTGGCTTGGCCTACCGCGAGCCGGGGCGGAGAATGTTCGTTGATGCAGAGGTGGTGATGGGGTCATCAGGCCTGATGCTTTATCGAGACTCTATTTCCCGATGGGACGCGCCAAATGAAGCTGATCCGGTGGATGCAGCGGAGCGCCAAAGAATTCTTGAGAATATTCGCCAGGCGTTTCTTTTCCAGGGCTTCGAGATCGATGTGATCTAAAGGCGATGGTCAGGTTTTTCTTCTTGCTGATCCCTGCGCCTTCTTGCTCTTGTCCTCGTGCGTGACGAACCCGATAGGCCGTTTGGGCGGATCGGGCGGCGTCATGAGTTCGCGCAGCGCGTCGAACACCTGCTTGAGCTGATTGCGCGTATTGCGGCTGAAGGTGTCGTGGCTCATGGCCAGCGCCTCGGTCTTCTCTTCCAGCTCGGCCAGGCGCTTGGCTAGGTCGCCGTGCGTGGCGGCCAGGGCCCGCACCCGCACGAAAGTGCGCATGATCTCGATGTTCACCGCGATGGCGCGCGGGCTACCGAGCACCGATGACAGCATGGCGACGCCCTGCTCGCTGAAGGCGTAGGGTGCGGTGCGCCGGCCGCCATGGCCGGCACTTGAGATCACAGACTGTGATCTCAAGTCGGCGAACTCCTCGGCCGACAGCTACTGCTGGCATTGACGATCTTGGTGGCCTGCGCCATGTCAAGAACCAGCCACACGCCGCAGCGCCAGCAGGTGGCACAGCGCGACATACAGTGGATCCTCGCCGCATTCGCGGTCGGCGAAGTGCAGGAACTGCCGCCGGCGCCCATCGGGCGTGGCACTGGCCTCGCCTGGAGCCGTGGCGTCGGTGCCGTGGGTCACCCGGCCAACGCGGCTTCGATGTCGGCGGCGAGCTTTTCGGGCGCGTCTTGCGGAGCGTAGCGCTTGAGCACCTGACCATCGCGGCCGACCAGGAACTTGGTGAAGTTCCACTTGATGGCCTTGGTGCCCAGCAGCCCCGGAGCCTCGGCGGCCAGCCAGCGGTACAGCGGATGGGCCTGCTCCCCATTGACCTCGATCTTGGCCATCATCGGGAAGCTCACGCCGTAGTTGAGCTGGCAGAACGATGCAATCTCGTCGTTGCTGCCCGGGTCCTGGCCGCCGAACTCGTTGCTCGGAAACCCCAACACCACGAGTCCCCGATCACGGTAGGTTTCCCAGAGTTGTTCGAGTCCCGCGAACTGCGGGGTGAAGCCGCAGGCGCTGGCGGTGTTGACGATGAGCAGCACCTTGCCCTTGTAGGCTGCGAGCTTGACCCGCTTGCCCTGGATCGTCTGGGCCTCAAAATCGCCGATGTGCGGGGACGTCATTGCTGAGAAACTCCTCGTCTGACGCTGCATCATATTCATCATGGCCCCGGCGTGCTGCGCGCCGTCCGCAAACCCCAACACGATGTCCGTGCCCATACCCGTCGCCCTGCTGGGCTTCAGCGCGTTCGAGCGCAGCGCGCTGGCATCGTATTTCCGCATCGCCGATCAGCGCCAGCCGTGCTACCAGCATGTGCTGGACATCGACGAGGCCCGCTTCATCGTGGCCGATGCCGACCAGTCCGGCGTGCCCGACCTGCTGCAGGCATTGGGGCGGGTGGGCGATGCGGTGTTCATCGGGGCGCACGCGCCCGAAGGGGCGGCCAGCTGGATGATGCGGCCCATCGACCCGAACCATGTGCTGCGCGAGCTCGACGGCCTGGTGGCGCAGCGCGACAACCCGGGCAGCGGCCCGTTGCCGCTGATCACAAACCCGACGGTCAGCACCGAGGCTCCCGGCCCGGTGAGGCCCCGCAACGAGAAGTTGCGCAGGAGCGGTGGATTCGATTCTCGGCCCGAGTCGTACCATTCGAACAATACCACGCCCGAGGCCGCATCCCCGCTCGTCGTCGCCGCCGCGAAACTGCCCCCACCAACCTCCGCCACGAGCGCCGAACCGTACACCGCGCCTTCGGGCACACGCGGCATGGCGACGGGAAACGCGCCGACACTGCGCGCCAGCGCGGTCACCGCGGGAGCAAGCGCCCCGCCCCGATCTTCCGCCACGCGGTTCGCTCCG
>JABWBN010000362.1 GCA_013360485.1 Burkholderiaceae bacterium
CACGCGTGAGGCGTGGCCGCGGCGCTGCGGAAGCGCTCGGGCGTGGCGTGCGCCAGGCGGGTGTCGACCGGCAGGGTCGATCCGGTGGGCGGCAGCGCGGCGTGGTCGATGCCATGCACGCCACAGGCCGGGCAGTGCTCCATCAACATCTTGTCGATGGCTCCGGCGGGGTTCGGGTCAGCGACCGTGTCGCCGGCGATCGCGCTGCGCATGCCTGCCTGGGTGCAGACCTGGGTCCACGACGGAATCTCGCCGCGGCTCGACGCCATGGCCCTTGCCACGGTGGGCGCGAGCGCACCCAGCCACAGGCTGAACAGAGTCAGCCAGATCAGGCGGTGGGTGCGACGCATCGACGACACGGCGCGAATTCTAGTTCGGGGTTACCCGCAAGGCTTGACATTTGACAGGCTGAGGGGCGATCGCTGCGTACCGGACCGCCGGCTTTGGCACACTGCGTATCCGACCGCCACACGCCCGCCCGCGCGGGCTCAACAACTTCCGCAACGATGGCCCGCAAGGACAAGCATGTGAGCGAGACGCCAGCCACGCAGGTGCTGCGCGGCGCGGGTGTTGCGTTCACCGAGCATGTGTACGACTATGTCGACCACGGTGGCACCGGCGAATCGTCGCGCCAACTCGGCGTGAGTGAGCATGAGGTGGTCAAGACCCTGGTGATGCAGGACGACCGGGCGCAGCCGCTGATCGTGTTGATGCATGGCGACTGCCAAGTGAGCACCAAGAACCTCGCCCGAGCCATCGGCGTGAAGAGCGTGGAGCCGTGCAAGCCCGAAGTGGCGCAGCGCCACAGCGGCTACCTCGTGGGAGGCACCTCGCCCTTCGGCACCCGTCGGCCCATGCCGGTCTACGTCGAAGCCAGCGTGCTCGCGCTGCCGCGCATTCTGATCAACGGCGGGCGGCGCGGCTACCTCGTGGGCATCGCGCCATCGGTGCTGACCGAGTTGCTGGGCGCGCGACCGGTGCAGTGCGCGCTTTGATTCACCGACTCAGGGCAGCCAGTTCAGCAGCAGCTTGACCAGGCGTATGGCGGGGCTGAGTTCCTGTGTGAGGTCGTGGCGGCGGTCGATCTCGGTGTTGCGCATCACCGGGCCGCGATCCAGCGTCGCGTCGACGAAGCTGCCCACGCTGGCCACGCCGGCGTCTTCGACACCGGTGCCCGAGAAGTCGACGATGGTCAGGCAGTGCGACGAGTTGAAGTTGCGGAAGTAGGGCACATGGAATGCGACGTTGGAAAACGAGCTCATGGCCTGCGTCCAGTTCGCCACATCGGGCTCCCAGCGGCTGAACAGGGCGCGCCGTCGAGCCAACTCGTTCGGTGCGTTCTTGATGTCGTCGTAGAACTTCTCGTAGCTGAACGCCGAGAACGTGGCATCGGCCTGGAACACCATGTAGCCGAAGCGGTCGGTCGGGTACTTGCTGGCCAGCGCGCCGGTGACCGAGCCCAGGTTTTCCGCGTCGAACCCGGGCAGTGTGCCCGCGTACTGGTTGATCAGGCCGCCGGTGTCGTCCAGACCCCAGGCGCTGCGGATCGTGTTGTGCATCAGCACCGACGGATACTGCGCGGGCGAGCCGGTGCGCGGCGCCATCATCAGCGGGCCGGAGTCGGCCAGCAGTGACGCGGCGCCCGTGGGTTGCAGCGCCTGGCGCACCAGGTCGTAGGTGACCGTGGATCCCACGCCGCCTGCGGAGAAGCCGGTGAGCATCAGTTTTTCGGGCTGGCCCAGCGAACTGCGCAGCCACTGTGCAGCGCCGCGGATGTTGGCCTGGCCCTGGTGGTGCTGCACGCGCGGCGTGGCCGGGTTGGCGTCGTTGTAGACGCTCACCTTGCTGCCCGAATGCACGTCGCCCGTGCAATAGGGCAGGTAGACGATGTTCCAGCTTTGCGTCTGCACCGTCTGGAACGGGTCGTTGCGCGAGCTGAAGGGGGTTACCAGGCCCAGCGCAGCCGTGCTCGACAGGCTGTGCATGTAGTCGGGCGGTATGCCGTCGGGGTTGGATGCCGACAACGGCCCTACGCCCAGGCATGCGTTCTGGTCCCAGCAGGCGCCGCCGCCTTCGAACACCATCACCAGGTTGTTCGAGGCCGGCGTGCGGTTCACGAAGAAGCGATAGGGCGTGCCGTTGCCGCAGGCGGCACCGCTGGCCACCGGCAATTCCACCATCTCCCAGCGGTAATAGTCGGCCTGCGCCAGCGGCGCGGCCAACGCGAGGATCAGTGCACCGAAGCTGCGCGCGAGGTCCGTCATGGCGTGGTCTCCAGGGGTTAGTGCGTTGGGGTCAGGATCCGACCGGCCGGTAGATGCGCTGTCGCAGCGCTTGCAGGTCTCGTTCGAGCTGCGCGCGGTCGCGCAGCGATGGCGGCTGCGCCGTCCATGCGGCGATCAGCGTCTGTTGCTGGCGCAGGAATTCGGCGTCACGCGCATCGGTGGCGCGGGCCACGGCGGGGGCCGCCTGTGCCGCCTGCCACGCAGCCAGCCGCTGCTCGCGCGCGGTGGCATCGGGCTCGAGGACTTCGAGCACCGCGCGCTTGACCTGATAGGCCTCTGCACCGTGCAGTTCGCGCTGACGCTGGCGCTCGGCCAGGCCTGCATCGAGCACGGTGGCCAGCGCGGCCAGTTCCGATGAGCCGCCCGGCTGTGCCTTCAGGGCTTGAAATCGCTTGAGCGTGTCGGCGTACTCGAGATACGCGCGCAGGCGGGCGAGTTCGGTGGCGCCGCCCGCGCGGCTGCCCAGCTCCGCCTGCAGTCGTTGCCAGTGCGCCGGGGCGATGCCGGGTGGCGGTGCACCAGCCG
>JABWBN010000077.1 GCA_013360485.1 Burkholderiaceae bacterium
ATCATTGCTCATCACCGCGGCATGGTTTCATGATCTTGGTTTCGTCAAACAACCCCAATATCACGAATTGATCAGCGTCCGCATCGCGACGGAGGTTTTGCCGGATTATGGTTTCGCCTACGATCAGGTGGAAACCGTGAAATGGGGCCAGGCCACGCCGGTCACCAGGCTCGCGTCGGGGCGGAAGGTGGCGATGCCCTGCAGGTAGCTGGCCAGGCGCAGCATCGTGGTCGGCTCGGACACATGGCTGAAGGACGCCGGCAGCGTGGCCAGGCCCAGCACCAGCTGCACCCACAGGATGATGAGGATGGCGATGTCGGTGCGATGGCTGGTCAGCCGGATGCGCGGGTCGAACAGGCGGCGGTGCAGCAGCAGGGTCAGACCCACGAAGCAGGCCAGGCCGGCGACGCCGCCGGCGATGATGGCCAGCAACTGCTTCTGCGGCGCGGTGATGAAGATCTCGTAGACCGCATGCGGCGTGAGCTGCCCGAACAGGTGGCCGAAGAACAGGAACAGGATGCCGCCGTGGAAGAGGTTGCTGCCCCAGCGCAGTTGCCCGGCGCGCAGCAGCTGCGAGCTGTCGCTCTTCCAGGTGTACTGGTCGCGGTCGAAGCGCGTCAGGCTGCCCATGACGAAGACGCCCAGGCAGACATAGGGATAGACGACGAAGAGGAACGTGGTGAGGGTGGCGTTCATGCGGGTGCTCCCGGCTGCGCGGACGGGCCGCGGCGGACGATTTGAACGGGTTGGGCGTGGTCGGACCGGCCCTGGCCGGCGCTGGCGCAGCCGTCGAAGGCGGCCGGCTCGCTCCAGCTGTCGTCGAGCGGCTCCTCGGCGGGCACCTGCACCGCCTGCGCCGGCACGCCGGCCAGGTCGAGCAGCGCGCCCATCACGCTGGCGTAGCGGCTCTGGCGTTGGTCCAGCGCCGCGAAGATGGTGTTGACCAGGTGGGCGATCTCGCCCAGGAATGCCGCCGCCTCGCGCGGAGGCTGCGTGGAGGCGAACTCCAGCACGACCGGCAGGTGGTCGGGCATCTCGCCCTCGGCGAGATAGAGGCCCGCCTTTTCGTAGGTCTGGGCCAGGTCGATCATCGCCGGACCACGGTCGCGGGAGTCGCCGTGCACATGCTCGAACAGGTGCAGCGCCGTGCGCCGCCCGCTGTCGAACAGCTGCACGTAGTCGGCCTCCACGTCGAGGCCGTCGCGGCGCGCGAGCGAGCCGATCAACGCGTCGAGTTCGGCCAGCCGTTGCGCCGACACGGCCTGCTCGGCATGCAGCGCCGCGCGCAGCTCGGGCAGGTGCGCGCGCAGATCGGCATCGGGATAGCCCAGCAGCCGCGCCAGCACGCGCAGCGTGCGGGCCATGGGGCGCGGGGCGTGCTTCTCGAACAGGCCCATGCTCAGATCTCCGCCTTGATGGGGATGGTGCGCTTCTTCTCGCTGCCGAACAGGCTGGTCTCGCCCACGCCTTCCGAGCAACCGTTGCCGAAGCTGAAGCCGCAGCCGCCGCGCACGTTGAACGTGTTCTCGGCGTACTCGCGGTGTGTGCTGGGGATCACGAAGCGGTCTTCGTAGTTGGCGATGGCCATCACGTGGTACATGTCCTCGACCATGTGCTGGGTCAGCCCCACCTGGTCGAGCACGGCCTGGTTGTGCTGCCCGTCGACGTGCTTGCTGCGGTTGTAGGCGCGCATGGCCAGCATGCGCTCGAGCGCGCGCACCACGGGCACGGTGTCGCCGGCGGTGAGCAGGTTGGCCAGGTAGCGCACGGGGATGCGCAGCGAGCTGACGTCGGGGATCTGCCCGTTCACGCCCACCTGGCCGGCGTTGGCGGCCGACTGGATGGGCGAAAGCGGCGGCACGTACCACACCATCGGCAGCGTGCGGTACTCAGGGTGCAGCGGCAGGGCCACCTTCCAGTCGACGGCCATCTTGTAGACCGGGCTCTTGCGCGCGGCCTCCATCCAGGCATCGGGGATGCCGTCCTTGCGCGCCTGCTCGATCACCTTCGGATCGTTCGGGTCGAGGAAGATGTCGAGCTGGGCCTGGTACAGGTCCTTGTCGTGCTCGACGCTGGCCGCCTCGGCAATGCGGTCGGCGTCATACAGCAGCACGCCCAGGTAGCGGATGCGCCCGACGCAGGTCTCGCTGCACACGGTGGGCTGGCCGGCCTCGATGCGCGGGTAGCAGAAGATGCACTTCTCGGCCTTGCCGCTCTTCCAGTTGTAGTAAATCTTCTTGTACGGGCAGCCCGAGACGCACATGCGCCAGCCGCGGCACTTGTCCTGGTCGATGAGGACGATGCCGTCTTCCTCGCGCTTGTAGATGCTGCCGCTGGGGCACGAGGCCACGCATGCCGGATTGAGGCAGTGCTCGCACAGGCGCGGCAGGTACATCATGAAGGTGTTCTCGAACTCGCCGTACATGGCCTTCTGCACGTCGTCGAAGTTCTTGTCCTTGCTGCGCTTGGCGAACTCGCCGCCCAGGATCTCCTCCCAATTGGGGCCCCAGACGATCTTGTCCATCTGCTGCCCGGTGATCAGGCTGCGCGGGCGCGCGGTCGGCGCGGCCTTCATCTCGGGCGCGCTCTGCAGGTGGTCGTAGTCGAAGGTGAACGGCTCGTAGTAGTCGTCGATCTCCGGCAGGTTCGGGTTGGCGAAGATCTTCATGAGCAGCTGCCACTTGCCGCCCTGGCGCGGCACGATGCTGCCGTCGGCCTTGCGGATCCAGCCGCCGTTCCACTTGTCCTGGTTCTCCCACTCCTTGGGGTAGCCGATGCCGGGCTTGGTCTCGACGTTGTTGAACCAGGCGTACTCCACGCCCGGCCGGCTGGTCCAGACGTTCTTGCAGGTGACCGAACAGGTGTGGCAGCCGATGCACTTGTCCAGGTTCAGCACCATGCCGATTTGGGCTCTGATCTTCATGCGTTTTCTCCGTGCGCTTGAACCGCAGCCACGCGCTCCTGGCCGACGGGGGTGTCGAGCCAGTCGATCTTCTTCATCTTGCGGACGATGACGAATTCATCGCGGTTGGTGCCGATGGTTCCGTAATAGTTGAAGCCGTAGCTCAACTGTGCGTAGCCGCCGATCATGTGGGTGGGCTTGAGCACCACGCGGGTGACCGAGTTGTGGATGCCGCCGCGCACGTTCGTGATCTCGCTGCCGGGCGTGTTCACGATCTTTTCCTGCGCGTGATACATCAGCGTCATGCCTTCGTTCACGCGCTGGCTGACCACCGCGCGCGCCGCGATGGCACCGTTGACGTTGAACAGCTCGACCCAGTCGTTGTCGACCACGCCGATCTTCTTGGCGTCCACCTCGGACAGCCAGATGATCGGCCCGCCGCGAGACAGCGTGAGCATCATCAGGTTGTCGGTATAGGTGGAGTGGATGCCCCACTTCTGGTGCGGTGTGATGAAGTTGAGCAGGATCTCCGGGTTGCCGTTGCTGCGCTGGTTGTGCATGGGGGCCGTGGCCTTCAGGTCCACCGGCGGGCGGTAGGTCGAGAAGCCCTCGCCGAAGGCCAGCATCCATTCGTGGTCCTGGTAGAACTGCTGGCGGCCGGTGAGTGTGCGCCAGGGAATCAGCTCGTGCACGTTGGTGTAGCCGGCGTTGTACGAGACGGTCTCGCTCTCGATGCCGCTCCACGTGGGCGAGCTGATGATCTTGCGCGGCTGGGCCTGGATGTCGCGGTAGCGGATCTTCTCGTCCTCGCGATAGAGCGCCAGGTGCGCGTGCTCGCGGCCGGTGTACTTGGACAGCGCCTCCCACGCCTTGACGGCGACGTGGCCGTTGGTTTCGGGTGCCAGCTGCAGCACCACTTCGCAGGCGTCGATGTCGGACTCGATCTTCGGCATGCCCTTAGTCACGCCCTCGTCGCGCACGATGCCGTTGAGCTCGCCGAGCTGCTTGACCTCGGTCTGCGTGTTCCAGCCGATGCCCTTGCCGCCATTGCCCAGCTTGTTCATCAAGGGGCCCAGTGCGGTGAAGCGCTTGTAGACATTGGGGTAGTCGCGCTCGACCGTGGCGATGGCCGGCGCCGTCTTGCCGGGCACCAGCTCGCACTCGCCGCGCTTCCAGTCCTTGACGTCCAGCGGCTGGCCCAGCTCGCCCGGGGTGTCGTGCATCAGCGGCGTCAGCACGACTTCCTTTTCCACGCCGAGGTGACCGACGCAGACCTCGCTGAACTTCTTGGCGAAACCCTTGTAGATCTCCCAGTCGCTGCGCGAGGCCCAGGCCGGGTCCACCGCTGCGGACAGCGGGTGGATGAACGGGTGCATGTCGCTGGTGTTGAGGTCGTTCTTCTCGTACCAGGTGGCCGTGGGCAGCACGATGTCCGAGTACAGGCAGGTGGTGCTCATGCGGAAGTCCAGCGTCACCAGCAAGTCCAGCTTGCCCTGCGGGGCCTGGGCGTGCCACTTCACCTCGGTCGGCTTCGCGTCCTCTGGGCCCAGGTCCTTGCCCTGAACGCCGTTGCTGGTGCCCAGCAGGTGCTTGAGGAAGTACTCGTGGCCCTTGCCGCTGGAGCCCAGGATGTTGGAGCGCCACACGAACATGTTGCGCGGCCAGTTCTGCGGCGCGTCGGGGTCGTGGCAGGCCAGATCGAGCTGGCCCGCCTTGAGCTGCTGCACCACGTAGTCCTTGCCGTCCATGCCGGCGGCAGCGGCCTCCTTGGCCAGTGTCAGCGGGTTGCGGTTGAGCTGCGGTGCGCTGGGCAGCCAGCCCATGCGCTCGGCGCGCACGTTGAAGTCGATCGCGCTGCCGTTGAAGCGGGCTTTGTCGGCCAGCGGCGACAGCACTTCGTCCATGCCCAGCTTCTCGTAGCGCCACTGGTCGGTGTGGGCATAGAAGAAGCTGGTGGAGTTCTGCTGCCGCGGCGGGCGGATCCAGTCCAGCGCGAAGGCCAGCGCCGTCCAGCCGGTCTGCGGCCGCAGCTTCTCCTGTCCCACGTAGTGGGCCCAACCGCCGCCGCTCTTGCCGATGCAGCCGCACATCATCAACATGTTGATGACGCCGCGGTAGTTCATGTCGCTGTGGTACCAGTGGTTCATCGCCGCGCCGATGATCACCATCGACCGGCCTTCGGTCTTCTCGGCGTTCTCGGCGAACTGCCGCGCGACCGTGATGACCTGCTCGCGCGGCACGCCGGTGATCGACTCCTGCCAGGCGGGCGTATAGGCGGCGTTGTCGTCGTAGCTCTTGGCCCCCGAGCCAAGACCGCGGTCCACGCCGTACTGGGCCAGTTGCAGGTCGAACACCGTGGCCACCAGCGCCTTGCGGCCGTTGCCCAGGTCGACCTCGACCGCCGGCACGCGGGCACGGCACACGTCGCCGCCCTGCTGGTTGGACTTGAAGTGCGGGTTGGGTTGGCCGCCGAAGTACGGGAATCCGACCTCGGCGATGCGATGGGCCTGGGCCCCGTCTTCGAGCACCGACAGCTTGAGCTTCACCTGCGCGTCGGTACGGCCTTCCTTGTCCTCGAGGTTCCACTTGCCGGCATCGGCGCGGCCCTCGGGGCCCCAGCGGAAGCCGACCGAGCCGTTGGGCACCACCACCTGGCCGGCGGCGTCGAGCGCCAGCGTCTTCCAGTCGGCGTTGTTGTCCTGGCCGAGCTGGCCGGCGAATTCGCTGGCGCGCAGGAAGCGCCCCGGCGCCAGCACCTTGGAGCCGTCGGGCAGCGCCTGCTCCTCGAGCAGAACCAGCATCGGCAGGTCGGTGTAGCGGCGGGCATAGTCGTCGAAGTACGGGGCCCGGCGCTGCACGTAGAACTCGTTGAGGATGACATGGCCCATGGCCATGGCCACCGCAGCGTCGGTGCCCTGCTTGGGGTGCATCCACAGGTCGGCGAGCTTGGCCACCTCCGAGTAGTCGGGCGTCACCGCCACCGTCTTGGTGCCCTTGTAGCGCACCTCGGTGAAGAAGTGGGCATCCGGCGTGCGCGTCTGCGGCACGTTGGAACCCCAGGCGATGATGAAGTTGCTGCTGTACCAGTCGGCGCTCTCGGGCACGTCGGTCTGCTCGCCCCAGATCTGCGGGCTCGACGGCGGAAGGTCGCAATACCAGTCGTAGAAGCTCATGCACACGCCGCCGATCAGCGACAGGTAGCGCGAGCCGGCGGCATAGCTGACCATGCTCATCGCCGGGATGGGCGAGAAGCCGATGATGCGATCCGGGCCGTACTGCTTGGCGGTGTAGACATTGGCCGCCGCGACGATCTCGTTGACCTCGTCCCAGCTCGAGCGCACGAAGCCACCCAGCCCGCGCACCTGCTGGTAGTCGCGCCGCTTGGCCTCGTCGGCCTGGATGGCGGCCCAGGCATTGACCGGGTCGTGCTTCAGGCGCGCCTCGCGCCAGTGCTTGAGCAGGCGGCCGCGCACCATGGGGTGCTTCACCCGGTTGGCGCTGTAGAGATACCAGCTGTAGCTGGCGCCGCGCTGGCAGCCGCGG
The DNA here is from genome assembly GCA_013360485.1 of Burkholderiaceae bacterium. GTDB lineage: Bacteria > Pseudomonadota > Gammaproteobacteria > Burkholderiales > Burkholderiaceae_C > Pseudaquabacterium. The sequence goes on from JABWBN010000077.1 coordinate 6,446, forward strand.
GGCTCGTGATTGGGCAGGTCCCAGCGCGTGCGCGGGTAGTCGGTCTGCTGGGTCTCCCAGGTGACGATGCCGCCCTTGACGTAGATCTTCCACGAGCAGCTGCCGGTGCAGTTCACGCCGTGCGTGCTGCGCACGATCTTGTCGTGGGCCCAGCGGTTGCGGTAGGCATCTTCCCAGGTGCGGTCTTCGCCCGTCACGCGGCCGTGGCCGCCGGCGAAGTCTTCCTTGGGCAGGGCGAAGTGATTCAGTCGGTCGAGAAAGTGGCTCATGTCGTCCTCTTCAGGGGTTCTTCACGTAGGCGTTCTGGCGCAGGTAGAACCACCAGTTCAGCACCAGGCACGCGGCGTAGAACACCGCGAACCCGTAAAAGGCCAGCTGCGGCGTGCCCGCCTTGATGTATTGGCCGATCAGCACCGGCGCGACGAAGGCGCCGTAGGCGGCCACCGCGGAGGTCCAGCCCAGCACCGGGCCGGCTTGCGTGCGGTCGAAGATGACGCCTATGGTACGGAAAGTCGAGCCGTTGCCAATGCCGCTGGCGAAAAACAGCACCATGAACAACCCGAGGAACATCGGGAAGTACTGCTCCGGCGTCGCCGAACCGTAGGCCTGCATCATCACGTAGCCCACCGCCACCGCGGCCACCGCCATCACCGCGGTGATCACCTGCGTCACGATCGAGCCGCCGACCTTGTCGGAGATCCAGCCACCGATGGGCCGCGTCGCGGCGCCGACGAAGGGGCCGATCCAGGCGTAGGTCAGGGCCGAGGGCGCGTTCGGGTTCTTCAGCGTGTGCTGCATGACGCCGCTGGCGTCGGGCACATGCTGGAAGCCGAAAATCACCGTGATGGCCAGCGGCAGCGCCATCGAGAAGCCGATGAAGGAGCCGAAGGTGACGATGTACAGCGCGGTGAGCGACCAGGTGTGCTTGTCGTTGAAGACCGCGAACTGCTTCTTCACGCCTTCCTTCATGTCGCCGAACGCGGCCACCCGCATGACCGTGAGCGCGAGCACGATGTCCAGCGGGATCGCCACCCACATGTTCAGCAGCCCGAGACCGGTCGGTGCCGGCAGGTACAGCCAGAGCATGAAGATCGCCGGGGCGAAGGCCAGCGTGTACAGGTAGGTGATCTTCGAGAAGGCGACGATGGGCGAGCCGGTGTGCGGCGAAACCGACTTCAGGTTGTTCATGCCGAACCAGCACAACGCCCCCAGCGGTACCAGCGAGAACACCCAGGCGAAGCCGGCGTTCTGGATCCAGGTGGGCGTGCCCGCGGCGATCTTGCCGAGGATCCAGCCGCTGTCCTTCTGCAGGATCTCGGGCGTGCCGCCCAGGGCACCGAGCAGCGGCACCGTCATCACCAGCGGAATCACGATCTGCATGGTGGTGACGCCGAAATTGCCCAGGCCGGCGTTCAGACCCAGCGCCGTGCCCTGCAGGCGCTTGGGGAAGAAGCCGTTGATGTTCGACATCGACGAGGCGAAGTTGCCACCGCCCACGCCCGACCACAGGGCCATCAGCTGAAAGGTCCACAGCGGCCACTCGGGGTGCTGCAGCACGATGCCGGTGCCGATGGCCGGCGCCAGCAGCATCGACGTGGTGAGAAAGATCGTGTTGCGCCCGCCGGCCAGGCGGATGAAGAACGACGCCGGGATGCGCATGGTGGCGCCGGCAATGCCCGCGATCGCGGTCAGCGTGAACAGCTCGGCCTGGCTGAACGGAAAGCCCAGGTTGAGCATCTGCACGGTGATGATGCCCCACATGCCCCAGACCGCGAAACCGCACAGCAGCGCGGGGATCGAGATCCAGAGGTTGCGGTAGGCGATGCGCTTGCCGGTGGTTTCCCAGAACGTGTCGTCCTCGGGGTGCCACTCGGCGATGTCGGCGCCGCTGCCAGGGTGTCCCTGTGCGGGTGGGGGCATGGTCCGCGTGTTCATGGTGGTCTCAGTTCGTATTTCAGTGGGCGCTGTTCAGCGCACGAAGGAGCGCGAGAAGGGGGCCTGCGGCGCGTTGCGTCCCATCAGTTCGGTGCGGCGAACCTCGGTCCAGTACATCCAGATCAGCGAGACCCAGACCACGCCGTACAGCAGCATGAATGCGCTGGAACGCACACCGGTGTAGTCCATCAGCGCGCCGAACAAGATGGGCAGGACGAAGCCGCCCAGGCCGCCGGCCAGGCCGACGATGCCGCTGACCGTGCCGATGTTGTCGGGGTACTCGTCGCTCAGATACTTGAAGACCGAGGCCTTGCCGAAGGCCCAAGCGATGCCGAGCACGAACATCAGAACCGTGAACGCGTAGACGTTCAAGCCGATGTGGAAGGTGCGCGGTCCGTTGACCGTGAGGACGGTGAAGTCGGTCTGCGGATAGCTCAGCAGGAACAGGCAGATCCAGCTCGCCCACATCACCCACCAGGTGACGCTGTGCGCGCCGTACTTGTCGGACAGCCAACCACCGATGGCGCGCAGCACGCCGCCCGGCAACGAGAAGCAGGCGGCCAGCAGCGCGGCGGTGCGGATGTCCAGCCCGTACTCGCCCACGTAGTACTGGACCATCCACAGGCTCAGCGCGACATAGCCGCCGAACACGATGCTGTAGTACTGGCAGTACTTGAGCACGCGCGGGTCCTTCAGCAACTTGAGCTGGTCGGACAGCTTCACGTCGCTCGAGACCTGGTGCGCGGGGTCGCTGTGGCTGAAGAACCAGAACAGGATCAGCGTGCCGAGCATGACCGCCGCATAGACCTGGGGCACCATGGTCCAACCGAAGGCCACCACCAGGCCGGGCGCGATGAACTTGTTGACCGCGGCGCCCGAGTTGCCCGCGCCGTACACGCCCATTGCGAAGCCCTGGCGGCCCTTGGGAAACCAGCGGGCGACGTAGGGCGTGCCGACCGAGAACGCACCGCCGGCCAGACCCACGAACAGGCCGATGACGAGGAACTGCCAGTACTGGGTGGCGTACGACATCATCCAGATGGCCGGCACGGTGACGGCCAGCAGGATCGTCATCACGATGCGGCCGCCGTAGCGGTCGGTCCAGATGCCCAGCGGCACCCGGATCAACGAGCCGGTGAGCACCGGCATGGCGGTGAGCAGGCCGAACTCGGTGGCATTGAGACCCAGCTGCTTCCTCAGCGGGATGCCGATGACGCCGAACATCATCCACACCATGAAGCACACGGTGAAGGCCAGCGTGCTGACCATCAGCACCGACAGTGCATTGCTCTGCTTGCTCATGCGAAACACTCCAGGGTTTCGGTTCAGGAGCATGCTAGGCACCTGGCCGCGCGGGCGGTATCCGCCTGAGGTCGATCGCGGTTGTCCGTTGGGAGTAGGCCTCGCGCCGGACCATCGTTCGAAAGAACTATGCGGCGGGTAGGCCGCGGCCGCCGCCGGCGCGGCGCGTCAAACGAGGCCGCGGTCCTTCGCGATCAGGGCCAGGTGAACGCGGGACGCGACATCGAGCTTGCGCAGCAGGTGCTGCACATGGATCTTGACGGTCGACTCGGCGATCGATAACCGCCTGGCGATTTCCTTGTTGCTGGCGCCGCCGCCGATTTCGCGCAGGATCTCGGTCTCGCGGGGGGACAGGCGGTCCGCCGGCTCAGCGGGGGCGTCGGCGGCCGCTGGTTCGGACGGCGTGCCCTGCCTGAAGGCGGCCACGAGCTTGCTCGTCATTTCGGTTGCCACCACGCTCTGCCCGGACATGGCCCGGCGGATGGCCGCCGACAGCGCGTCGCCATCGATCGTCTTGAGCAGGTAGCCGCTGGCGCCGGCACGCAGGGCCGCCACCAGGTCGTCCTCGTCCTCGCTGACGGTGATCATCAGCACCTTGCACTCGGGGCAGGCCGCTTTCAGCGCCGGCAATGCCGCAACGCCGGTCACGCCCGGCAGGTGGTTGTCGAGCAGGATCACGTCGGGCCGCAGGGCCTCGACCTTGCGCTGCGCCTCGCCGGCGTCGGCCGCCTCGCCGACGACCTCGAGGCCGGCGTCGCCGGCCAGCAGGGCCATCAGTCCGCGGCGGAACAGCGTGTGGTCGTCCACCACCAGCAGCCGGATCTTGTCTTGGGGTTCGGTCATCTCGATCGCGGTGTCATCCAGTCGCCAGCTGGGCCGGCCGCGCCTCGGCCGCTGCGGGATCCAGCTCCAGCCGGACGGTGGTGCCGTGGCCGGCCTGCGACGATACGTCCAGACGCGCGCCCAGGCGCTCGGCGCGTTCGCGCATGATGCGCAGGCCCACGTGGTTCTCGGTGTCGGGCGGCAGGGCATCGGCCGCAAAGCCGCGGCCGTCGTCGCGCACCTCGATGCGCCACGCCGGGTGCTTCCAGACATCGACCCACACATGGCCGGCGGCGGCATGCTTGCGCACGTTCGACAGCGCCTCCTGCACGATGTGCAGGGCCTGCACCTGGAGATCGGGCGCCAGCGGCAGGCCTTCGTCGTGCACGGTGAAGGTCGAGGCCAGGCCGCTCTGGTGCTCGAACTTGCGCAAGGTGGCGAGCAATGCATGCTCCATGTCCTGCGCGTCGGTCCGGGTGCGGAAGTGGACGAGCAGTTCACGCACGTCGCCGTGGCTCTCGCGCAGGCCGAGCTCGATCTCGGCAAGCGCCTGGTTCATGCGCGCGCGGTCGCCGTCGGCCATCGCCTTGCGCATCAGTTGCGCCTGGATGTTCAGGAACGCCAGCGACTGGGCGATCGAGTCGTGCAGCTCGCGGGCCAGGAAGCCCCGCTCTTCAGCGACCGCCGCCTCGCGTTCGGCGGCTTGCAGGCGCAGGTTCTCCATGCCGGCCACCAGGTGCGATGTCATCGTCTCCAGCAGCGCCTGTTCGGCCTCGGTGAGCGTGTGCTCAGCGTGGAAAAACAGGTCCAGTTCACCGATCAGGCGATCCTTGGCATGCATGGGGATGGCCACCAGGGACGCCCAACCGGCGCTCGCGCAGGCTTGGCGTCGCACCGGTGGCAGCTCATGCAGCACGATGACGCGAGCGCCCTGGGGCGTTTCGGACTGGCCGCAATGGCAGTCGCCGCTCGGTATGCAGTGCTCGTCGCTGGCGATCGCCGGCGGCAACCCCATGCTCGCCAGCAGCACGAACTGCCCGCGCGTGGCGTCGAACCATCGCAGCACGGCGCCATCGGCGCGCGCGGCCTCGCCGACGAGCCGCACGAAGCCCTGGGCCAACTCGTCGAGCGAGCCCGAACGGGCCACCAGCAGGCTGACACCGTAAAGCGATTGCAGTCGCTCGCGCTTTTCCTGCAACTCGGCGGTCTTCTCGCGTACTCGCTTTTCGAGGTCGGTATACGAAGCCTGCAGCTGGCGGGCCATGTCGTTGAAGCCCACCGCCAGCTCGCCCAGCTCGTCGCTCGCACCGGGCTCGACGCGGGCCTCGAAGTCACCGGTGCGAACCTGCGACACCGCCTGCTTGAGCAGCAGCACCGGCTCGAGCACCACGTGGTATCCGATGACCACGAACAGCGACGCAGCGACCGTGCCGAGGACCATCATGACGACCTGCAGCAGATGCAGGATGCTCGTGTAGCGGGCCAGATGAACCTCGATGGCCTGCACGAGGCCGTCGATGGTGGCCACCAGCGCCGCTGTGGCCTGGTTCAATCCGGCACTGTCCAACGGCGCCGGCGTGGCATGCAGGGCGCGCATCCCGTCCCACGCGGTGCGCACGGCCTGGTAACGCGAGCGGACGTCGTCGTCCCAGGGCGTCATGAGCGGGCGCTCGGGGTCACCCTTGGCGAGCACCTGCAGGCTGTGCTCGAACTCCTCGACCAGCCGGGGTCGTTGTGCCGGGTCGTTCGCCAGCGTGGAGACCCACGCGAGCCGATAGGCCTGCATCCGCATGCGCCCGGCCTCGTTCACGGCCGCGGCGCCACCGTCGAGCTGCCACGACACCCACAGCGTCAGGGCGGTGACGAGCAATCCCAGCACCATGAACGGCAAGCCAACGGCTGCCAGCTTGGCGCCCAGGCTCCAGCGGGTCGGCGAGGCGGGCATGCCGCAACTCTAGCGCGCGCCTACCTGGCACGCCTGCAAGTGCTGCGGTGGCCGTCCTACTCGATGGTGAGCTCGACGCTGTCGTAGACCACCGCATCCATGTCCAGCGTCCGGTTCGCGATGCGGTCAAAGCCGAAGTAAAGCGTGTAGTTGCCGGGTCCCAGCGAACCGGTGAGTTCGAACGGCAGCGCCAGGTAGTCGATGGAAACGAGCGGTCCGGTGTGCGTGGCCACGAGACCCGCTCGCCAGCTCATCGTCGCCAGATCCAGCGAGTGCAGGCCATTCGCATCGGCCAGTACCACCCACCAGTCGCCCTCCTGACCGACGCCGTCACGTGCCGCCATGCTCACCGAAAGACGCTTGAGCTCACTGGACAGCGCCCGATGCGTCTGCCGGAAACCATTGACACGGATCGCCGGCACCGGCGCCGTTCCCGCGTCCTGCAGCCCCACCTTCCAGCTGATCGGCGTGCCGAAGAGCTCACCTCGGGTGCCCAGGCTGATGGCTCCGTTGCCGCTGCCGCCACCGAGCGTGCCGCTGAAGGTGTTGGAGACGTTGCTGAAACCGGCCACGACCGACGAGCTTGTCAGCGAGAACGACCCTGCGGAAAGGGTACCGGTCATGGGCAGCCAGCTCGCGCTGCCGCTCAGCCGCAGCATCGAGCCGTCCAGCGTCACCGTTATCTGCTTCGGAGGGGCGTCGACGAAGGGCGCATGCCCGGCCGGGTCGATCGTTTCGGTCACCGTCAACGTCGTCGGTGGCGGGATGTACTTCTGGCAGATCACCTGTTCGATCTGTTGCGCCCCGTTCATGCGCCAGTTGCTGAGCCAGCCGAACTCGATGCCGGCCGCTCCAGCGCCCTTGGTGTCGCTGCCCTGGTCGAGATCCGAGATCACCATCAAGAAGGGCATGCCGCCGACCTTGCCGGCACCGATCGCGTCGACGGCATGGCGGTAGATGCGCTGCGTGCCTGATGCGTCGGTATAGAAGCCAGCGTAGACGACCTCGCAGTCCTGGTCTTCGCCCAACGCTGCGATCAGTGCATCCAGGTCCGGAACGGCGCCCTTGCCCGTGGACTTCAGCGTGACACCGTTCTCGGTGACCGACACGTCGCGCGTGCCCGACTCCGACTCTCCCGAGCCGCCGACGCCCCAATGCACGGTCTCGATCCGGCCCCCGAGGTTGTTGCGCGCCAGGTATTTGAGCTTGCCCGGCAGGCCCCAGGTGCCGAAGGCATTGGGATCGCGGCGGTCGGTCGTGCTGGTGCTGCGGTCGGTGGCGGTGTCGAGCTGCCCGACCAGCGTGTTGTCGCCCTTGAGACCCGCCTGATGGGCATGCGGCAACACCAGGCCCTTCTTGTTCTTCAGGAACTGCAGGCTGTTGGCGATGGCCATCGGCATGCACTGGTTTCGGGCGGCCTCGAGATTGGGATGATCGGTCTGGATCGCGATTCGGGTTTCACCCCCGGCCTGCGCCGCCGCAGCAGCCGACGCCAGGCTGAAACTCACGCCGGTCAGGTCCGGCGGCAGCGGCGGACCCTGCAAGGCGCTGTCGGGAATGCCGCCGAGGGCCATCTCGCGTGGGACCACGTCCACCGGCGTCGACGGCGGCTCGGCGAAGTTCGCCACCGGCTGGTCTGAAAGCTGCATCGCCGCCATACCGGATCGCACCGCCGAGCCGTTGCTCACCCCCAGCGCAAACGATGTGCCGATGCGGTGATAGGGGTAGCTGGCCTCGGTGGGCAACGGAAGGTTGCGCACCACCCACCCGGCGGCAGTGGCGACATTGAGGTAACCCGTTTCCATCCCGCTGGCCAGTCGCAGCTGGTTCAGATCGACTTCGACACGGCCCGTCGCGACATCGGTGGCACCGGCTACGCCCGGGTAGGTCAGCTGGTAGAACATCACGCCCTGCCCGGGGCCGACTGCCACCGACGCGGCCGTGGCGACCGAGGAGGCAAACAACCAGATCAGTCCAAAGACCTGCTTCGACATGATCGTCTCCTGTTTGCGGAGGAATCCGGCCGAACCGGCCGTCGGTTGCACACCGGTGTTCGTCGGGCCAGTCTAGACCTGCCTCGCGAAGCCGGCAACCGGAATCCGGGCGTCGTCGTCGCCGTACGGCGCCATCCCGTCCCGATTCCACCTACGCGGGATACCCGGTGATCGCGCGGATTCGCTGGAACAACGGCCGCAGCCGTGGGTACAGCGGCCGGTAGACCTGTGCGTAGAGCTGGTCGTACAGGTCGGCCGCCTGCGCTTGCGGCTCGAACCAGCGCGCCACCCGGGTCATCCGGGCCACCGCGGCCGACGAGTCGGCATGCAGGCCCAGGCCGACGGCGGCGGCCATGGCGGCGCCCA
>JABWBN010000363.1 GCA_013360485.1 Burkholderiaceae bacterium
GTCTGGGCCAGCTCACTGGCATGGCATCGTGGTTCTGGCGCCTGGCCTTCGTGCTGGCGGTCATCTGCGCCGGCACCGGGCTGCTGGTCTACCTGCTGCTGTGGCTGCTGCTGCCCTCGGAGCCGCTGCCACCGGCCCAACCGGCGCTGGCCGGGTCGTGACGCCTGGCGTGCGGCCCGGCAAATGCCGGCGGCGTCGCACTCAGCCCGTGGCGACCAGCTGCTCCCGCGCTGAGCGCTGCGGCGTTGCGGGCTTCGCCTGCAGGCCTTCAAAGCAGGTGCGCAGCACCCACTGCACCGATTCGTCGGCGCTGTAGGTGCCCCCGGCGCGCAGCAGGCCGAGCACAGGGTCGCACGCACGCGCATAGAGCGTGTAGAGCACCAGTTCCGGCGGCAGATCGGGATCGAGGCTGCCGTCGGCCTGCGCAGCGGTGATCCAGGCACCCAGTCGATCGCTCAGCGTCATCACCCGATCGACATAGCCCTTGTGTCCGAGCAAGGCGCTGCGCAGCGCGCTGTTCTGGGCCGGCAGCGAAGGCATGCACCCGGCCAGTTGCTGCTGCATGGCCCATCCGGTGATGGCGCGCAACGCTTGCAGCGGCGCGATCGCGGGCTGGCGCTCCGCCAGGTCCGCCACTTCGGCCAGTGCCTGGTCGAGCACACGCACCATGGCTGCAGCGGCCAGCGCTTCCTTGGATGCGAAGTGCTTGTACAGGCTTGCCTTGGCAATACCGACATCGGCGGCCACCTGGTCGACCGTCATCTGGTCGTAGCCGCGCTCGGCGAGCAGGCGGTTCACGGAGCTGACGATGGCGTCCTCGCGCACACGCAGCAGCTGCTCGCGAAAGCGCGGTCTGGGAGTCGGATTGGCACTCATGGAGACGAAGTGTATCCGATCAAGACTGATTCGGTCATACGTGAACTCATCAGTTCATTTAAGTGACCATACGGTATGTATGGAATACTGAAAAGTACAAAATGCGCTCCGTCGAGTTCGAAAGCGACCGACACGAGTTCCCAACTTCCGATGGAGGCATCCGATGATTCGATGGACGCGTTGGCTGGCGGCACTGGGTGCCACCGCCGTTTTGGCCGCCTGCGGTGGCAGTGACGATCCCCCGCCCAACACCGTGGCTGACGAGGCCAGCGCGCGCGGATTCAATGCGCTGGTCGCGGCGGCCGGCAAAGCGGGACTGGTTTCCGCACTGGATGATCCGGCGGCATCGCTGACGGTGTTCGCACCCACCGATGCAGCCTTTGGCAACCTGGCGCGCTCGCTCGGGTTTGCCGACGCCAACGCCATGGTGCAGGCGCTGGACAGCGCTACATTGGCCAAGATCCTCCGATACCACGTGCTGCCGGCGCGCAAGCCAGCCGCCACCCTCGCCAGTGGCAGCGGAAGTGAGGGCACGCTCTACAGCTTCGAGGGCAAGGCTGCCAGCCTGAAGCTGAGCACCACTGGCGGTGTCAAGATCACCGACGCGGCACTGACTCAGGCCACGGTCACGGCCGCGGACGTGCAGACCGACAACGGTGTCATCCACGCCGTCGACAAGGTGCTGGTGCCCCCGGGCGTGCTCAATGTCGTGCAGATGGCACAGGTGAATCCGACGTTCTCCGTCCTCGTCGAGGCCGTGGTCACCGCCAATCTCGCCAGCACGCTCTCCGGCCCGGGTCCGTTCACGGTCTTCGCGCCGACCGACACAGCCTTCGTCGGGGCGCTGACCGAGCTGGCCCTGACGAAGCCGCAGTTGCTGGCCAGCCCCGACCTCGGCGCCATCCTGACCTACCACGTGGTCGCCGGCAATGTGCGCGCAGCAAATGTCGTCGCTCTGCCCAAGCCGGCTGCCGTGGCCACGGTCCAGGGCGGCAGCTTCTCGGTGGGCGCCGATCTGGGCCTGACCGATGCGCTGGGTCGCACAGCGACGCTGGTCGCCACCGATGTGATCGCCAGCAACGGCGTGATTCACGTCATCGACAAGGTCATCCTTCCGTCGGCGCCCTGAAGCATCCGCCTGCGTTCATCCCGCCGGGGCGCAACCCGCCCCGGTTTTCTCGAGTCCAGGCCCTGCGGGGCCACCCCTTCCCACACCACTCTCGGAGTTCACGATGAAGAAGTTCGCTACCGTTGCCGTCCTGTCGCTGGCCGCCCTGGCGGCCCAGGCCAAGGACATCGTCGACACCGCCGTCTCGGCGGGTCAGTTCAAGACCCTGGCCACTGCCCTGCAGGCCGCAGGCCTGGTCGACACGCTGAAGGGCCCGGGCCCGTTCACCGTGTTCGCGCCCACCGATGAGGCCTTTGCCAAGATCCCCAAGGCCGACCTGGAGGCCCTGCTCAAGGACAAGGCCAAGCTGACGGCCGTGCTCACCTACCATGTGGTGCCCGGCAAGGTGATGTCCAAGGATGTGGCGCCGGGCCAAGTCAAGACCGTTCAGGGCTCGGCCCTCACGGTGTCGACCACCGGCGGCGTGATGGTGGACAAGGCGCGCGTCACCGCCGCTGACATCGTCGCCAGCAACGGCGTGATCCACGTGATCGACTCGGTGGTGCTGCCCAACTGATCGGGCTGCACACTGGCAACGGCGTGCCGGCGGGGTGGTGTGCAGGGGTGCGGCCAGCGCGCTGTCGGCTGCATGCCGCGCACCGCAAGGGAGCAACGCGGCCCGGCGTTCGTTGCCCAGGCTGGAGCCGGGGTTGCATGGGCATCTCCACGCTCAGCCGCAGCAGCCACCAGAGACCGAGGGCGCGTCAGGTGCGCTGCTGCAACAGCCTCCTGCCGCGCCCGGCG
>JABWBN010000364.1 GCA_013360485.1 Burkholderiaceae bacterium
TTCAACCGCCTTCCTACAATCTCAACCGCGCAACCCAGCACCGAGCCTCAGATCGGTCACGTTCCCGAAATCACCGGTCACGTTCGCCGAAATGCGCACTGTGGCTCAGCAGCTCGCGCAGCCGGGGCCGCGTATCGGCCTGCACGGGAGTCTCGCGCAGCAGCTCGGCCGCGAGGCAGGTCATCTCGATGCTCTTGCCCGCGCCCTGGGTGTGCCAGACCGCGCCGCCCTTGCCGCGGCGGGATGCGTCGGCCTTGGGGCTGGAGGCCACGAGCACGCTCTCGACCACCGCCCGCACGGCATGGATCTGGTGGTAGCCCGCCACCTTCTTGACCAACGGGCCGTCGTCCTGGAACAGGATGAAGTGCCGCAGGTAGTCCAGCAGCAGCTCGCGCCGGAGCAGTCCGCGCACCAGTGTCTCCAGCTCCTTCATGGCCCCCAGCGGGTCCACGCGCGCGCCGTCGATGGTGCGCCAGGCCACGTAGCGTTCTGGGTCGGGCGTGAGCGAACCCACGCGCGCTTCGATGCCATCGCTGATGACCAGCAGCGCGTTGCTGTGGAACAGGTCCGGTATGTCTTCCTTGTAGGCCTGCAACTGGTTGCAGGCGACCCACGGTCGGCGTTCTCGTCGCCCGGGTTACTCAGCTCCACCACCACCAAAGGGCTACCGTTCAACTCATCGACCGCCAGGTGGTAGGTGATGAGCGGGAAACCGGCCTCGCGGTAGTTGATCTCGATCGACAGCGGCCCCTGGCCGCTTGCGAGTTGGCGTGGTCACGGGGCGGATTGCATCACGTCAGGGGCGCCCGGTCGCCCGACGCATGGGGTGCCTCAGGCGCCGGCAGGGGGTGGCCGGGCGGCCGCGCGGGCAGTCGGTACAGGGGCGTCGCTGACCAAGCATCCGCGCAGCGAATACCAGTTGGCGATGCCACGTTGCCGGTTGGAGGCCTGCACGGCGGCGGCTGCGCGGTTACCGATGCGCAAGATGTCGGCACGCCGGGCATGCACGTCGGTCGGGATCGGGGTTTGCGCGCTCCCGGTGGAAGCAGCATCGGTCATGGTGACTCCTCATCGTGGGCGGCGGACGCCTGTTCATGCAGCTGCGTCCAAAGCCCTTCGTCCAGCACGGCCACGGTTCGCGCGCCCATGCCCTCGGCCACGGTCACGTATCCAGCCTCGCCATTGAACACCACCAGCCAGTCATCCGCGAGCAGGCGGTAGCGGCGCAGAAATTGTTGCAGGCTGCGCCCGTAGCGGCGCCGCACATCGGCCTCGGGCACGTCATGCCCACCGGCGGCCACCCGTTGTGAGACGCGACGCAGGCAGAGCCCCACCGAATCAAGGTAGACCATGACCAGCGTGAGAGCGTAGCCGGCCTGCGTTGCTGCCGCCAGGTGTACGCCCAGGCTGCCGCCGCTGAGGGTGGATTCGATCACCAGCGACTCGCCTGCCGCGATGGCCTGCCGCAACGCTTGCGAAAACCTGCGCGCCGCCGCCACCCGGGCCGAGGCGGGGTCCTGCGGCGCTAGCTGGGCGGCGATGTCGTCTGCCCCCAGGTAGCGCAGGCCGTGAGCTGCAGCATAGGCTCGCGCCAGCGTGGTCTTGCCCGCGCCGTTGGGGCCACCGACCACCACCAGGCGCCTTGGTGCCTTTAGTGTCATGCGGGCACCTCGTCGCGTATGGCCCGTGCTTCGGGCAGGCGGAGCCTGCCGGAGATGAGGCGGGGGAGGAGGGTGTCGCGAAGCTCGCCCAGCACTTTCGCTTGGTCATCGTTGACTGCGATCCGCGCCTGCAACACTCGCAGCGTCGGGCCAGCCGCAGCTGCGATGGATGTACCAGATGGCAACGCGACGCGTGGCCGGTGGCCGCCCTTCTTGCCTTCGGCGCTGGCGACTTGGCCGCGCAAGTATTCGTACACCTCGCCCAGCAGGTCCTTGGCATGGTGGCCTTCGGTGGACGTGAAGCCGATGGTGGAGATGAGGTCGATGAGTTCGCCCAGCTTGCCGGGTTCGAGCTGCGCGCGGCCGAAGCGCTTGTCGAGGATGCCCTTCAGGCGCGGGTTGTCGGCCTCGATGGCGTCGAGCGCCCTGTCGATGCGGGTGCCGATGTCGGCCTGCTTGGCGTTGGCGCGTATCGACTCCCAGCGCGCGGGCCCGGGCACCCAGAAAACGTTGGCCATGGTGTAGCAGTCGCGCTCCTCGGCGGCCAGGGTGCGGTCGTCGGTGTCGGGCAGGTAGAGGTCGTGCGACTCGTCGGCGAACGCGGCCTCCAGCTCGGTGCGGCGCTCGTCGAATGCGTCGCTGATGTACTTGAGGAAGGTGAGGCCGAGCACGATGTGCTTGTAGTCGGCAGCGTCCATGCTCGCGTGCAGCTTGTCGGCGGCGGCCCAGAGGGTCTTCTTGAGGTCTTGGTTCATGGCTGCGGTGCCGCTCCTGGCCCAACGGCAGTGTCGTGCGAAGCGTACCCGAACCCGGCGCGTCGTCCGCCACGCCACCCGCCATGTCGCTCATCCGACGACAGATCGCCTGCGGCGCTGGGCGGTCGTTCCGCTCAGAGCGGGCGATCGTGCAGGCCCACCACCCTCACCGGCAACCAGCCACGCAGGCTGTTGAGGAACACCACCGCCTGGGCGCGGGCCAGGGCTTCGCGCAGGATCACGGCTTCGGTCAGCCGGCCGCTGTCGAGCAGGGCCTGGCGGGCGATGCCGGGCAGCAGGCCGCAGGCCAGGGCGGGGGTGAGCCAGCGGCCGTCCAGGCGCAGGGCGAGGTTGCCGCGGGTGACCGC
>JABWBN010000078.1 GCA_013360485.1 Burkholderiaceae bacterium
TCGGCGGGCACGCGCCGACACGCGATCGCGCGGCGCCCATCGCCGTCGTCCAGCCAGGCGCCATGCCCCAGGGCACCGGCATAGAGTTGCCCGCGCGGGCCGAGCGCCGGGGCCAGCACCACGCCCAGCACCGGCACACCGCGCTCGATCAGGGCCACGTTGACGGTGAACTCGCCGTTGCGGCTGATGAACTCCTTGGTGCCGTCCAGCGGGTCAACCAACCAGAAGCGCTCGCCGAGCACGGGCGCGCGCCCGGCCGCCACCGCCTCTTCGGCGACCACGGGGATGCCCGGCCAGTGCTGCTGCAGGCCAGCCACGATCACGGCCTCGGCGCGCTCGTCGGCCTCGGTCACCGGCGAGGCATCGTCCTTGCCGCGGACGGCGAAGTCGGTCGCGTAGACCGACATCACCACATCGCCAGCTTGCCGCACGATGGCGGCCAGTTGCTCGAGCCAGGCCGCATCAGCCTTTGGCGCCGCTTGCTGCGCGTTCATCGATCGCACATCCTTCAATCTAGGGGGGTGTCCGTTGACGGCTTCACGCTTTGCGAGTCACCGTCGAACCGGGGGGTAAGGCGGCGCGCATTGTGCGCCAGAATGATCGTTTCCTTCCATCCCAGCGGTGCGTGCCGCGACGATGCGCCGCACGGCCCGCCCAGGGCACCGATGCATCGATCGGATCCGCTGTCCCGACCATGATCGATCCCGTGCGACTGACCCACTTGCAGCGCCTCGAGGCCGAGAGCATCCACATCCTGCGCGAAGTGGTGGCCGAGTGCGAGAAGCCGGTGATGCTGTACTCCATCGGCAAGGACTCCGCCACGATGCTGCATCTGGCCAAGAAGGCGTTCTTCCCGTCACCGCCGCCGTTTCCGCTGCTGCACGTGGACACGACCTGGAAGTTCCGCGACATGTACGCACTGCGCGACCGCATGGCGCGCGAGCTCGGCATGGAACTGCTGGTCTATCGCAACCCGGAGGCCGAGGCCCTGGGCATCAACCCGTTCGAGCACGGCTCGCAGATCCACACCGACCTGTGGAAGACCCAGGGTCTGAAGCAGGCGCTCGACCACCATGGGTTCGACGCCGCCTTCGGCGGTGCCCGACGCGACGAAGAGAAGTCACGCGCCAAGGAGCGCATCTTTTCGTTTCGGTCGGCCCAGCACCGCTGGGACCCGAAGAGCCAGCGGCCCGAGCTCTGGCACCTGTACAACGCGCGCAAGCGCCAGGGCGAGTCGATCCGCGTGTTCCCGCTGTCGAACTGGACCGAGCTCGACATCTGGCAGTACATCTACCTCGAGAACATCCCGATCGTGCCGCTGTACTACGCAGCGGTGCGCCCAGTGGTGGAACGCGACGGCACGCTGATCATGGTCGACGACGACCGCATGCCGCTGGGCCCGGGCGAAACACCGATGATGAAGAAGGTGCGCTTTCGCACCCTGGGCTGCTACCCGCTGACCGGCGCCATCGAGTCCGAGGCCGACACCCTCACCGCGATCATCCAGGAGATGCTGCTCACCCGCACCAGCGAGCGCCAGGGCCGCATGATCGACCACGATGCGTCGGCGTCGATGGAGAAAAAGAAGCAAGAGGGATATTTCTGATGAGCCACGTCTCCGACCTCATCGCCACCGACATCGAGCAGTACCTGCACCAGCATGAGCGCAAGAGCCTGTTGCGCTTCATCACCTGCGGTTCGGTCGACGATGGCAAGAGCACGCTGATCGGGCGGTTGCTGTATGAATCGAAGATGCTGTTCGAGGACCAACTCGCCGCCGTGGAGGCCGACTCGCGCAAGTGGGGCACGCAGGGTGGCGACATCGACTTCGCGCTGCTGGTCGACGGGCTGGCTGCCGAGCGCGAGCAGGGCATCACCATCGATGTGGCCTATCGGTTCTTCAGCACCGACCGGCGCAAGTTCATCGTTGCCGATACGCCTGGCCATGAGCAGTACACGCGCAACATGGTCACCGGCGCATCGACGGCCGATGTCGCGGTGATCCTGATCGACGCACGCAAGGGCGTCCTCACGCAGACTCGGCGGCACAGCTATCTGGTTTCGCTCATCGGCATCCGCAAGGTCGTCCTGGCCATCAACAAGATGGATCTGATGGACTACTCGGAGAAGGTGTTCCGCCAGATCGAAGACGACTACCGCGCCTTCGCCCAGAAGATCGGACTGGCCGAAATCACCGCGATGCCACTGTCCGCACTCAAGGGCGACAACATGCTGGAACCCAGCACGCGCATGGGCTGGTACCACGGGCCCACCTTGATGGGCTACCTGGAGACCGTCGAACTCGACGAGACCCGCCAGCAGGCCGGCGTGCTGCGCATGCCGGTGCAGTGGGTGAACCGACCCAACCTGGACTTCCGCGGCTTTGCCGGCACCATCGCCGGCGGCACTGTGCGGCCGGGCGATCGGGTCCGCGCCCAGCCATCCGGACGCGAGAGCCGCGTGGCACGCATCGTCACCGCCGACGGCGATCTGCCATTGGCCGTGGCCGGGCAGTCGATCACCCTGACGCTGGAAGACGAGATCGACATCTCGCGTGGCGACCTGATCTCCGCGGCGGCCGCACCCGCGGAGGTGGCCGACCAGTTCGAGGCCACCATCGTCTGGATGGCCGACGAGCCCCTGCTGCCCGGACGACCCTATCTGCTCAAGCTGGGCACGCGCACGGTCAATGCCACCGTCACCGAGCCCAAGTACAAGGTCAACGTCAACACGCTCGAGCACCTGGCCGCCAAGAAGCTCGACCTCAACGAGATCGGCGTGTGCAACGTCGCCCTCGACCGCGTGGTGGCGTTCGACGCGTACACGGCCAACCGCGAGACGGGCGGCTTCATCCTGATCGACCGCCTGACCAACCACACGGTGGGCGCCGGCATGCTGCACTTCGCCCTGCGTCGTGCCCACAACATCCACCTGCAACCGGTCGACATCGACAAGGCTGCGCGGGCGCAGTCGCTGGGGCAGAAGCCGGCGGTGCTGTGGTTCACCGGCCTGTCTGGCGCTGGCAAGTCCACGATTGCCAACCTCGTCGAGAAGAAGCTGCATGCCATGGGCAAGCACTGCTACTTGCTCGATGGCGACAACATCCGCCACGGCCTGAACCGCGACCTGGGCTTCACCGAGGCCGACCGGGTCGAGAACGTGCGGCGCGTGGCCGAGGTGGCTCGGCTCATGGCCGATGCCGGATTGATCGTGCTCACGGCGTTCATTTCGCCTTTCCGCGCCGAGCGGGCGATGGCCCGCGCGCTGGTGTCCGAAGGCGAGTTCATCGAGATCCATGTCGACACGCCCCTGGAGGTAGCCGAGACGCGCGACGTCAAGGGGCTGTATCGCAAGGCCCGGCGCGGCGAACTCGTGAATTTCACCGGCATCGACTCGCCCTATGAGGCCCCCGAATCGCCGGAGTTGCGCATCGACACCGTTCATCAATCGGCGTTGGCCTGCGCCGACCAGGTGATCGCCTGCATGAACGCGCGTGGGCTGCTGGGCTGACGCGCGGCTGAGCAGTTAGAAGTCCGCACCATGGACTGGATCAACCCCGTTGCCGGCTTCGTCGTCGGCCTGCTGGTGGGCATCACCGGCGTCGGAGGCGGCTCGCTGATGACGCCGCTGCTGGTGTTGGTATTCGGCATGGCGCCGGCGGTGGCTGTGGGTACCGACCTGTGGTTTGCGGCGATCACCAAGCTGGTCGGCGGCACGGTCCACCACCAGCGCGGCGGCGTCGACTGGCAGGTGGTGCGTCGGCTGGCAATGGGCAGCCTGCCGGCGGCGGTGCTCACGCTGGCATGGTTGCATGCCAGTGGGCTCGGGCCGGTCAAGCAAGGCCTCATCCTGCACATGCTGGGGGTGGTGCTGGTGCTCACGGCGCTGGCCATGCTGCTGAAGAAGCAATTGCACGCCGTGGGCCAGCGTCTGCGGTCCTCGGCGCCTGAGCGGTTCAAAGGCGTTCAACCCCCTCTGACGGTGCTGGCCGGCGCATTGCTCGGGTTCCTGGTCACCCTCACATCGGTCGGCGCCGGTGCCCTGGGCACGGTGATGCTGGTCTACCTCTATCCGTTCCGCATGACGCCGACGCGCCTGGTGGGAACCGACATCGTGCACGCCATACCGCTGACGATGGTGGCCGGCATGGGTCACCTGTGGATGGGCAACGTCGATCTGCCGCTGCTGGGCCAGTTGCTGCTGGGGTCCATACCCGGCATCGTGCTCGGCTCGCTCGTCGGTACGCGAACGTCGGAGCTTTACCTGCGCCGCGCCATCGCCGCGGTGCTGGTGGCCGTCGGCGCCAAGCTGCTGCTGGCTTGAGTCGCCACCCAGTGCGATCAGCGACAGAGCCCGTTTATCCGGGCGGGTGCTAGGACGACACGTCCCCCAGGAACACCTCACAGCCGCCGCGGGGATTGGGCACGTAGCGGGTGCCGCCCAACGGCATCACCTTGGGCCCGTAGGGGTTGGCCGTGCCCAGGAACAGCCCCCTGGGCGTGGACACGAGCGTGCGCAGGCCCATGTTGTAGGGGTTGTCCATGCCGTTGGTCGTGACCGGCACCCAGTTTTCGCCGTCGAAGCTGCGGTAGAGATCGAAGCCGGACTGCCGCTCGAGGATGCGCTGCGGGTCGACATGGTTGATCGCATTGGCGAACACCTGCGGCCAGTTGGCGCGGTTGGCGTAGCCCAGGATGGAGCTCCACTCGAAGGTGCCCATGTACAGCCAGCCTTCGTGCTCGCACATGCGCCAGAAGTAGCCGTTGAAGAAGTTGTCGAACCCCGGCAGGTAACCTGAGAGCGCCGGCTTCGGGCCTTCGGGGGTGTCGCGGCTGTCGCCCACGAGCAGGTCCCAGGAGCCGTCGGGTCGCACGCGGATCAGCTCGGGAGCCGCCGGCCCCACCTTGTTCTGCCGGTCGATGCCACCACCCTGGATGCCGCTGCCGATGTAGAGCGCGTCCTTGAACGGCGTCATGCTCAGCACGCACTGGTTGAAGCGCCCGCGCCACGCGCCCTGGTCGATCACCTTCTCCCAGTGGTAGGGCGCCTCGCCCTCACAGGTGGAACGCCAGACCTGATAGCCGGCCAGGTTGAACGTACCCACGTATAGATGGTCGCCGAATCCGGCCATCTCAAATACGGTGAGGTTTCCGGCATCGCCGAAACCGAAGGCGCTGACCGGCTCCCATTGCCCGGCGAGCGGATCGCGGCTCTCGTAAACAACCGAGTGCGCCGAGACGTTCGGATTTCCACCCCGCGACCCAGCCGGCGTGGTGTACAGCCGACCCTTGAACGCCGCCATGGTGCGGATGGTGGTGACTGGCAGCCCGTTGAGACCGGGATCGCAGGTCGGCGTGTAGGAGCGCCCGTCGTCGGAGCGCAGGATCAGCGGGCCGGGCCCGCGGGCCGGTGACCAGGTGCTCACCAGCAGCACGGGCTCGCCGCCACCCGGTGGCTGCCAGGCGAGCATGCCCCGAAAGCCGAGTTCGCGCGGTATGGGCTTGCCGTGGCTGCCGGTGATCATGGGCGACTTGAACACCCGCTCCCACTCGTCGCGCGCGGGGTCGTAGCGCCAGATCTCGGCGCGCATGTCGAGGTCGTAAGGGTCGGCCGGGCACTCCACGGGCCAGACGTCCATGCCGATCGGCAGCCGCGCCTTCATGAAGGGAAAATTGCCGCGCGTGGTGGCCACGTACAGATGGCCCTTGAACCAGGCCATCGAGTGCGCGTAGGCATTCTGGCCATCGCCGAAACCGCCGTGGGCCACGAGCCGGAAGTCGCTGCGGCGCAGGCCCGGGTGCACGCCCAGCCGGTTCGGGGTGCGGGCCATGGCAACTAACCCGCCACAGGCGCGGCAACGGCGCGAATGAACGACGCCAGCGTGTCCTTGGCCTCATCCTCGCCGTCGAACGGCCCCACCTGCGCCTGCTCGCGGGTCATGAAGAACCAGCGGCCGCCCGTCTCGTAAACGCGATCGCTGCGGAAGTGACTGCGACGCGCTTCGCCGGCGCGCGCCTTGGGTCGGGTCGCGAACTCGCCACCCCAGAAGCGCTCGCACGCGTGAACGACTTCGAGCGGCCGCGTGGTCGGGAAGAAGTGGCCCGCGCGGTGGACGCGGCGGAACTCCGCATGCGGCCAGACCTCGAGCAGTTCCTTGCCCGTGAGTCGGGCCTGGGACTGGTCGCCGTACATCGCGAGGATCGGAAACGTCAGCCGGCGCAGCTCGCTCAGGCACAGGCCGTCGTCGCCCATGAGTTCGTCGCGGGCGCGGGTGGTGTCCATCAGCTTGAGCCACTGAGCCGCCGTGCGCGACCCGCACTGCCCTGCCAGCGGGCGCACCAGTTCGTCGAGCTCGGGTGGCACCACGGCATTGGCCATTTGCAGGTGCGACACCTCGGTGAGCAGCTTGTAGCCGAAGAAGGGGTCGTGTGCGTCGAGCTTCAACCCGGCGCGGTCGACGATGGCCTGGATTTGGGCGCCGTGGCCCCAGCTTTCCGGGCGCACGCTCTTGCGCACCGCCGAGAGGTGGGTGTCGCACAGCACCATGCTCGCCACCCGATGTGGGGCGATCTTGGCGAAGTTCAGCGCCACCACGCCGCCGTAGCTGTGGGTCAGGAAGTGCGCGCGCTGGATGCCCAGGGTGTCGAGCAGGCCTTGCAGATCGCGGGCGAGGTTGTCGGGCCGGTAGCCGCCGGCCGTCATCTCGGAGCGGCCGTGTCCACGCAGGTCGAACAGGGTGACCCGGAATCGCCGCTGCGACAGCCGCGTGGCGTACTGGAAATACCAGAACGCCATGTTGGTGGCCAAGCCGTGCACCATCACCAGGTCTTCATGACCCAGTCCGTCCTGGCATTCGAGCTGGACGTAGTTCAGGCGCGCACCGTTGACCATCACTGCGGGCACGGCATCACTCCATGTAACCCAGCAGCTGCAACTGAGCGAGGATCTTGGCCTTCTCGTCCTCACCCATGCCGTCGGCGGCATCGGACTGCCCGGCCGCGACTGCCGTGGCGGCGCCGATGGTGATGGGATGGGCCGCCAGGTGCTCCTGGGTGAACAGCGATGGCGGCACCTTGCCTTCGAAGTCCGAGGGCACGTCCAGCCCCAGGCTGTACAGCAGCGTGGCGCCCACGTCGACGATGTTGCGGCGGGCCAGCGTGGCACCGGCCGAGACGCCCGGTCCCCAGCCGATGAACACGCCATCGGGATGATGGGTGCCCACCACTTCCGGGCGACGCTCGACCACGGGCAGCCGGTTCTTGATCGAGACGAAGCCGCAGTCGCGCAGCACCAGCAGGAGGTCGGGCGCGTCTTCCATCGCCGCGCCTGGGAACACCTGCTCGCGGGTGTGGATCTCGCTGATGATGCGGTCGCCCGTGGCCGCGTCCTTCAGGTCTTCCAGGTCGCGGATCAGCCTGGCTCGTGTGCTCTCGTAGTCCTCGGACCGGATGCCGCTGTCACCCGGACGCCGTGCCACACGAATGTGGATGCCGTTGGACGAAGGCGTGCGGCAATAGGCAATGGTCTCCTTCCAGTCGAGGTAGGCGAACATGCTGTCCTCGCGCCGGCGGCCTTCCTCGGTATCGGGCACATCGCGCCACTTCAGCCAGCCCTTCTCGGCCAGCCAGGCATTGATGCGCACCACCTCGGTGGAGCCGGTGAAGCCGTGGTCGGACGCCATGAACACCTGCACACCCGGACCGGCAGCGGTGACGAGCTTCTCGATGAACCCATCGAGCTGGCGGAAATAGGCCATGCACAGTTCGCGCATGCGCTGGTGGTACTCACCGCGTCCCTCGTGACTGCAAGTCGGGTCGAGGTAGGCCCAGGCCTGGTGCTGCAGCTTGTCGACGCCGTCGAACATCACGGCCATCAGGTCGGGCGACTCGCTGGTGAGCAGATAGTCGGCGATGCGATACCACTGCTGCTCGCGCGGCAAGTGGTAGCGGACCCAGTTCTCCCGGTCGTCGTCGGAGAGCTCGTTCATGGCCTGCTTCTCCTGCTCGAAGTCCCAGGCCAGTTCCTGCGCATTGAAGTCGGGGATCTGCTTGAGCCGGTCGTACAGGTCAGCGGGAGCCGTATTGCGGCGCAGGTGGCGCCAGGGCACGAAGCCAGGAACCATGAAGCCGTTGAGATCCTTGGGCGGCGGTGCCGTGAACGGGAAGTTCAGGGCCGCCACCCGCCGGCCTTGCCGGCTGGCGATGGACCAGATCGTCTCGACGCGGCAGTCGCGCGAGTCGTACAGCGTGAAGAAGACGTCATCATTGCGTTCTTCCGCCCGGATGAAGTCATACACGCCATGATGGCCCGGGGTGCGGCCGGTCATCAGCGACACCCACGCCGGCGGGGTGAGCGGATTCGGCGTGGAGCGCAGCTTGGCGCGCGCGCCATCGCGGAACACCTTCGACAGGAAGGGCATCACCGCGCCAGCGGGATCGGTGCGGCTGGTCAACAGGTCCAGCACCGAAAACGTGGCGCCATCCATGCCGATGAACAGGGTGCGGAGCGTCATGGGGAGTCTCGTCTTTCAGGCGCCGGCCAGGCGGAACTGGACGAACTGCGCGAACTGGGCCAGGGTGAGATCGCCCACGTAGCTGCCATCCTTCATCAGCAGGTCCTGGAAGCCGAACTTGCGCTCGTAGGTCTGCTCGAGCGCCACGCACAGCTGGATGATGTCCACCGAGGCGAACTGCAGATCCGCCACGACGCGTGTGGCGGCACCGATGCCGCCGTCGAGATCGAGGCCCCAGTCCTGCACCAGGTCATCGACGACCGCGATCACGGTTTCCTCGGGTGTCGCGCGCTTCAGGGCGGTGGTCATTTGCAGCACCCCGGAAAACGGGCGTGGGGTCGCCGCATCATGGCAGCACCTCTGCCGCGACGTCCTCGCAGACCGCGAGCGCCATCACCGATTGCTCGGGTATGACCTGCAGCCCCACTTCGATCATCAATCCGTCGTATTCCACCATCGCGATGTTGCAGTTATCGTCCAGAAAGCGAACCACCCAGGCCTGAGGATCTCCCTGCAGGCCCACTCCCGTCGACTTGGCCGCTGCTTCCTTGGCGCACCACAGGCGCAGCAGGCGCTCCCGCAACGCTGTATCGGCCAGTCCGGCCAGCGCGTCTTGTTCCGTCGCCGCCAGGGCGCCCAGCAACCGCTGCGGCTGCAGCGGCCGTGCGAGGTCTTCCTGGTCGACCCCGACACGATAGCCCGGCGCCACCACGGCGGCGATGCAGGAGCGGCCATTGTGCGACAGCGAAACTGCCGGAACCGGCAAATCCGCACACCACAGGCCATCTACGCAGGGCGCCCCCCCCGATTCGCGGGTGACGACGATGTCGGCCGGGTGCACCAGCACGCCGGCCTCGCGAGCCAGCCAGTGGCGCACGGCCTCCTTCAGGCAGGCGCGACCGAGCAACCACTGGCGCCGCCAACCCGGGCTGCCGTCGAGCGCGCGCCACTGTTCGCGCTCTTCGGCGGAAAGCACGGCATGGGCGAGGATGCGCAGGAAGATGCCGCTGGACTGGGTGCAGAACGCCTCGTCCAGCATCGGCAATTCCCACAGCAGCACGCCCGGAGGGCCGGCGCGCTCGGCGCCCAGGGCGCCGTTCAATGGGTCGCGGCGCACCTGGTAGTAGCGGTTGGGCACGGCGAAGAACACGTTCACCAGCCCGCCCACACGCACGAGGCTGCGGCCCCCGGCATCCACGGCATCGAAATCCCACCGACGGGCGGCACCGACCTCGGTGGCCTGCGGATCGACAGGTTGTTGGCGGCCGATGAGTCGCACACCCGGCACATCGGCCGGGCAGGTCTCGCGCAATTCGATGCGCTCGATCGTCGACGGGAAGCTGTTGAAGTCGTACCCGGCCCACTGAGCAATCCAATAGGCCGCAAGCTGGCCCACTGCATCGAGCAGCACAGGGTTCAGTGCAAACCGCCCGGGCTGCCCAGGCACCGTGAAGCCCTGCAAGGAAAGCCCTGACAGTTGCGCACCGATGCCCGAGCTGTCGTAGCCGTCGATGTGCGTGATGCTCTGGAACAGCGGGCCATGGAACATGCCGGTGGCGTAGAGCTCGCCGTCGTTCCAGCGCGACGGTTGCGGATGTGCCGGCGGCGCTACCTCGGGCAGGCGCCAGTCGGCAGCAAAACCGAAGTCGGCGCTCACCACGGTTCGCCCGTCGCGCTCGAGCACAGCGCGGCAGCCCTCGCCCGCGCGCTCCACCCGCACCAGCAGCCGCGCACTCCCCTCGTCCAGCGCAATCCAATCGTAGGCCTTGACCTGCTCGATGACGCAGGGCAACGCGCCACGCAGCACGGCCGCCGCCTCAGCCATGACTTCGAGGCTCACCATCAGCGGTACGCAGGCCAGCCCGGTCAGTCCAGGATCGGCCTGCGACACCGCGCCGGACAACACGTGATCGCGCAGGAAGGCGTGACCCTCCACGTCGAGCGCGCATTCGGCGACGATGTGCTCGTCGTCGAGCTCGATCACCTCCGACAGCAATGCGTACCCATCGGGTTCGGTCTGTGAACCAACCGCTGCCGCAACGCTGGTCATCACCGCTTGCTGCTGGTCGAGGAACTGGCGCATCAGGCCGAAGTAGTCGGCCATCACCGCCTGCCGCGCAGCATCGGCCTCGTGCACGGGCGGCTCGGCATCGGCGCGTGGCAACCCAGTTGTTGCGTGGGCCGGGCCTTGGCCCGCTTCGTGCGGCTCGGCGCCCGCAGTGCGGTCAGCCCGCTCATGTGACGACGCGGTCGCCGCGCCGGCCGCGGACTCGGTCTTGCCCGATGCCAGCAGCGCGGCAAGACGCGCCCGATCGGCCTCGGCCAGGCGGATCTGCGGCATCGTGTTGTCGAGCAGCAGGCCAGCCCGCGCAGGCTGCGGTGCAGCGGCGAGGTCGATGGTGCGAATCGCGCGACCATCGAACAGGCGTTGCGGCTCGAACGGTTGGCCACCGACATACAGCTGCCCCAGCGTGCCCAGCAGGTGTTCGACACCGTTGCGGCGTCGCTGGTTGGACGCCAGCGCCAGGTGGTCGCGCTCGACCAGGATGTCGCCGACGAATGCCGTGAGGTTGTTCGAAGGCCCGACCTCCAGGAAGACGCGCACGCCGTCGTCGTGCATGCGCAGGATGGTCTCGCGAAAGCGCACGGTTTGCGACCACTGCGCCGCCGCCAGCTGTCGTATGCCCGCGACCTGCGCGGGAAATGGGGCCGCCGAGGCAGACGAGTACAGCGGCACCTGAGAGCGCGCGATCCGGATGCCCTTGTAGTACTTGAGGAACGCCTCGCTGACGGCCTGGAACGCCGGCGTGTGATAGCCCCGATCGAACGGCAGGGGCAGGCAGATGGCACCCTCGGTGGCCAGCGCCTTCTGGATCGATTCGATGGCGCCGTTGCTGCCGTACAGCACCAGCTGGTTGGCGCAGTTGTCCATCGCCACGACGACTTCGCCGCCGGCGCGCTCGACGTGTGCCAGCACGTCTGCAGCCGGCAGCGCACCCACCGCCAGCAGCGCGCCAACGGCGATCTTGCCCTCGGCAAGCACCCGCTCATATACGGCGTTGAGCTGGCGGATGAACTCGGCGAGCTCGGCACGCTCGCTGGCCGCGACCACCCCGGATGCGGCCAGCGCGGCCGATTCACCAGAGCTGTGCCCGACCATCACGTCGGGTTGTACGCCCAGCGAGAGCAACAGGGCATGCATGGCCTGGCCACCGACGAACACGGCCTCGGAGCCCACATCCATGTCGTGCAGCCGCGACTCGAGCTGCTTGCGCCGGGCCGCAGTGGTTTCCAGGTGCGGCGGATAGACGATGTCGGTGCGCGAGGCGCCAGGCTCGGCGGGGTACAGGCCACGCCAGAAGTCGAGCCACTCGCGCACGGGCTCGAAACACTGCGCCAGGTCGGCGAACATGCCCATGTACTGCGAGCCCTCGCCCGGGAACAGAAACGCCAGTCGGCCCTCGCGGCGCTGGCGGCTGTAGGTGATGCCCCCGCGCGTCTGCCAGGCCGGCGCTTCATCTTCGGCCAGGCGCCGTGCCGCCTGGGTGAGCGCGGCATCGGCGACGATCTCGCCGGCACCGCCGCCCGCATCGGCGAGCAGATCCGCGTCGAACCAGCCGGCCGGCTGCAGCTCGGGCGCGAACCAGCCTTCCGACAGGGCGTTGAGGTCGAAGAAGCCGATCATGGCGTCACAGCGTCCTGTACCACTTCAGCAGCGCGCCGGCTTTCGCGACGATGGCGCTGGAGGCGACTTCGCTGGCGAAGCGCGCGATCACCGTGCCGTTGGCGCTCGGCTTGATGATGCCGGCGAGCCAGGCGACGTTGCCGGCGGTCAGGCTGGATGCGTTCGACGCGGCCGGGATGTCGTAGGCGGTGGCGTAGTTACTGGTCAGCGTGGTCGCCGTCAACGTGTACTGGCTGGTGTAGTTGAGCATCGTCGGCGAGGCCGGGCCGTTGATCGACCAGCGCGAGCCCGTCGTCGTCGCGGCTGCAGTGTAGGGGATGAAGAATTCGAAGTGGTAGGTCTCGCCGGCGGTGACGGAGAAGGACAGGCCGGTCACGTCGGCGATGGTGTTCGCCGTGGCGTTGTTGTTCGTCACGTCGCTGGCGAGCACCACCAGGTTGAGCCCATTGACCGCCGCGCCGCTGCCGTTGTTGTTGATGTTGGTCTTGAGGCGACCGAAGGCATCGGATATCCAGAAACCGGCGGCTTCGTGGTAGTGCAGGCACTCGCCGGCGGCCAGGGTGACCTTGATCAGCTCGGCGGCGGTGGTGCCGTCGGTGTGCACCACCGTCACGTCCTGCGCAGTGGTAGCGTGGCGGTTCCTCACCGTGAGCGACTTGACCGTGCGGTAAGTGCTGGCGGCCGGCGACGGGACGACGGTGGTGGTCGCGGCGGTGCTGATGGCCGTGTTGGCGCGGCCCGGCGTGACGGTCGAGCCGTTGAGGTCGACCCACGAGGCGTGCACGTCGACGGTGACGGCCGCCGAGGTGACGATCCGCAGCAGGTCGGCGGTGCTGGCGAGAAGCAGCATTACGCCTCCGGCGCCCCGATCAGGGCTTCGATGCGCGCGGTCACGCGCGCCGCGAGGGCGCCCTTCTCGCGCTCGCACAGGGCAATCACCTGGTCGAGGCAGGCCTCGATGACGGCGGCGTCTTCGTCGTCGTGCGTGGACAGGCTGTGGATGGCCTGGGCGACGATTTCCAGCTTGCGGTCGGGTTTCATGGTCAGGCGTTCCCGGCGGAGAGGGTGAAGGTGTTGACGGAGACCGCCTGGTCGACGGCGATGCTGACGTTGTCCAGCGTCATGTCGCCGCCGCCGCCCGTGGCGGTGCAGGTGCCCTGGGCGTGAGTGGTCGATCCGGCGCTGTTCTTCAGGCGCCAGTGGCCGGCGCTGCCGGCCGCGACACCGACGCCGCTCCAGGTGCCGCTCTTGGCCTTGCTGCCCCCGGAGGCCGCCGCCATCCAGTCGGACGGCAGGGTGATCTCGCACAGCAGCGTGCCGGAATCGGCCGCCGCGCAGTTGGCCGGCGCGGCGCCGCTGCGGATCTGCAGCTTCGGCGCGGTGCCGGCAACGGTTTCGACGGCATCGAGCTGGGCGTCGCGCACGGCGCCGGAGTATTGGAGAGACATGGTGATCTTTCAAAAAAAAGCCCGCTGCCGCGGGCTCGATTGCAAAAACTGTCGCTTTAAGACTGCAGCGCCAGCGTCTTCCACTTCCCCGCGGAAAGGCCCCGGTCGTCGTTGTAGAGGTCCGTCATGGCCTGGTGCTTGTGGCCGAGCAGGGTCTGGGTGTCGATGCCCTGCTCGCGGTAGAGCCGCTCGGAAAGGGAGCGGATTTCGTGCAGCGAGGCAGGCAGGCCGTGCGCCGGGGCAGGCATGACGGCTTCGCGCGCCTCTTCGAAGCGCGCCGAGAGCGAGGCCAGCACGGGCGGCCGACCGGTGCTCTTGCGCAGCAGGTGCTCGTCGCCGGCGGCGTAGTCGATGCAGGCGTCGATCGCTTCGGCCAGCCCGACGCCGATGGCGTCCAGACGCAGAGCCAGCGGCAGTGCCAGGCGCGCGCCGGTCTTGTCCTGCTCGATATGCAGGTGATCGTCCCAGACATCGGCGAAGCGCATTTTGCGCAGGTCGGAGCGGCGCTGCGCGGTGATCAGCGCCAGCATGAGCATGCGCGAGACCCACAGCGGCTGATTGTCGAGCGACCAGGCGTGGATCTTCCGCCACTGGTCGAGCGTGAGCCGGGCCCGGCGGATGCGCACCACCGGCACCTTGAGGGCGGCGGC
Source organism: Burkholderiaceae bacterium (assembly GCA_013360485.1). Taxonomy (GTDB): domain Bacteria; phylum Pseudomonadota; class Gammaproteobacteria; order Burkholderiales; family Burkholderiaceae_C; genus Pseudaquabacterium. The sequence continues at coordinate 14,296 of JABWBN010000078.1, forward strand.
CGGGTTGCGGTCGATCCAGCCGTAATTGACGGCTTCGCCGAACACGTCGCGCGCCTCGAAGAGCACGCGCTTGGCGCACTGCGGCGTGGTGGCGGCGAGCTGCTGCACCAGCCGGGCCACCTCATGCGGGCGGATGGCGCCGACGAGCCGGCCGCCCAGGGCGCGCTCGATGTGGCCCAGGGCGCTGGCGCGGTTGGCGCGGGTTTTTCCGGATATCGGCCGGCCGGCGAGGATCTGCCGGTAGGTGCCGCACCACTGCCCGAGCGTGCGATACCGCGGCGCGACCAGGCCGATGGTCGCGGCAACTATTTTCGAGACGGAAAACTTCACGGGCGTGCAGAGGGGATTAGATT
>JABWBN010000004.1 GCA_013360485.1 Burkholderiaceae bacterium
CTGCGCCGGCGAAGCCGCGACGTCCACGGCGCAAGCCTGACGCCATTGAGGTCGCTGCCGCCGACGTTGTGGGATCCGGCGAGGCGCAGATCCAACCCGCTGACCTCTCGGTGCCCAACGATGAGCCCACCGAGGCTCGCGACGCATCGAGTGTCGAGCCGAGGACGCGTCGGGGACGTCGGCGCAGCGCCGACGGTGCCGCTGGGCCCGACGAGGCTGCGACAGACGCGCCGGCGGCCTCGGTGTCACCGATGGCGCCGCCCGATGCGACCGAGGTTCACGTGTCCGCAGGGGCTGAGCCCGGCGCGGATGTCGAACCATCGCCCGAGGCTGTGTCCACCGGCTTGTCTGCAGACGACACGCGTCGACGCAGCAGGGGGCGTCGCCGAGGACGGCGGGGTGCAGCAGAACGATCCGATGGCGGGTACGAAGCGGGGCGCGATGCCGTTGACGACCGTGACGGCGGCGATGGGGGCGATGCCACCGATGAGGCGGAGTCGCCCGACGCCCAGCCGGCCATTCCGGCTGCGGTGCTGCCCGTCGACGCCGGCGAGACCTTTGCCGACGTTGTCTCGGGAGCCTACGATGCGGTCGCGCCAGAGGACATCTCAGTGGTTCCGGAGCGCCGCGTCCTTCTGCCCGAGCCCGATGCACCCAAGTTGCACAAGGTGCTGGCGCAGGCCGGCATTGGCTCGCGCCGCGACATGGAGGACCTCATTGCCGATGGTCAGGTAACGGTCAACGGCCAGCCCGCACACATTGGCCAGCGCATCTCGTTCGGCGACCACATCAAGGTCGCCGGAAGGCCCGTCAAGGTTCGCATTGCGCCGCCGCCGCCGCGCGTGCTGGCTTATCACAAGCCGGTAGGTGAAGTCGTCACAAACGACGACCCTCAGCATCGGCCCACGGTCTTTCGTCGGCTGCCGCGCCTGCCGCACGGCAAGTGGCAATCGGTCGGTCGACTGGACATCAACACCGAAGGCCTGCTGCTGTTCACGAATTCGGGTGAACTGGCCAATCAGCTGATGCATCCGCGGTTCGGCGTCGAGCGCGAGTACGCCGTGCGGGTGCTGGGCACACTCGATTCCGAGGCGCGGCAGCGCCTGCTCGACGGTGTCGAGATCGACGGCCAGGTGGCCGGCTTCCGTTCGATCGAGGACGGCGGTGGCGAGGGAGTGAACCACTGGTACCGTGTGGTCATCACGGAGGGACGCAACCGTGAGGTGCGCAAGCTGTTCGACGCCGTGGGTCACGGGGTCAGCCGCTTGATCCGCATCCGCTATGGCTGCGTGGTTCTGCCGCGGGGGTTGAAGCGAGGCGTATGGGTTGACCTGGCCGAGACCGACGTGCGGGCGCTGCGGCGCCTGGCGCAGCCCGGCCAGGCGCCGGGTGAGCAGCGAGCCGACCGCGGATCCGATCGCGATGGCGAGCGGCGCGGGAAACCCCGCCGCAATCGACGAGGCCGCGGCGGCAAGCCCGACGAGCGCGCAGTTCCGCGCGACGATGCCTTCGAGGGCATGGACCACGGTCCGATTCCCAACCCGCTGCAACAGACGTTCGACTTGCGCGCCATCCGTGAAGCACGCAAACCCCGACGCGAGTTCTCCGAAGACGGCCCGATTCCGAACCCGCTGGAGCAGACCTACGACAGGCGGTTCGTGCAGAAGCAGCGGGGGCCCGGCGGTGGCGGTCGTGGCGGCAAGGGCGGCGGCCAGGGTGGTGGACAGCCCGACCCCATGCGGACTTCGGTGGGCTACATCGGTGCCGACGCTTTCGTGCGCAAGCTTCAGAACACCGGCGGTGGGGGTGGCGGTGGGCGCGGAGGCAGGCGTCGAGGCGGCCGCTGACGGCCGACGACGGCCAACGACGGCAGACGGTTGCGCAGGTGATGCGTGCGCAGGCGAATCGGCGGATCGAGCTCCCAACAGGCTAAGGTCTGGCCCGCTTCGCGGCGTCTCCCTTGGCCAGGGACTGACACCGTCGCCCGTTAGAATTCGCGGTTTGTCTCAACAGCCATCGATCCAGGAGCACTACACATGGCCATCGAACGTACGCTATCGATCATCAAGCCCGACGCCGTGGCAAAGAACGTGATCGGGCAAATCTATGCACGCTTCGAGGGTGCCGGTCTGAAGATCGCAGCCGCCAAGATGGCGCACCTGTCACGTGGCGAGGCCGAGGCGTTCTATGCCGTGCACAAGGCGCGTCCGTTCTTCAAGGACCTCGTCGAATTCATGATTTCGGGGCCGGTGATGATCCAGGTGCTCGAGGGTGAGGGCGCCATCGCCAAGAATCGTGAACTGATGGGTGCCACCGACCCGAAGAAGGCCGACAAGGGAACGATCCGGGCCGACTTCGCCGACAGCATCGACGCCAATGCGGTTCACGGCTCCGATGCGCCGGAGACCGCCGCTGTGGAAGTGGCGTTCTTCTTCCCCGGCATGAACGTCTACAGCCGCTGATCGCGGTTGTCCGAGCGCAGCAGTGGGCGTCGACCGGGTCAACCTGCTCGAGTTCGATCTCGACGGCCTGGCCGCCTACTGCCAGCAGCGTGGCGAAAAGCGCTTTCGCGCCGTCCAACTGTTCCGCTGGATTCACCAGAAGGGCGCGACCGGGTTCGACGAGATGTCCGACCTGGCGCGTTCGCTGCGCTCGAAGCTGTCCACACAGGCTGAAATTCGGGCACTCACCCTGCTGACGGAGCAGGCCTCGGCCGATGGCACCGTCAAATGGCTTTTCGACGTCGGCGGCGGCAACGCAGTCGAGACCGTCTTCATTCCCGAGGACGATCGAGGTACGCTGTGCGTGTCGTCCCAGGCGGGTTGCGCCGTTGGCTGTCGGTTCTGTTCCACGGGGCACCAGGGGTTCAGCCGCAACCTTTCCACCGGCGAGATCGTCGCGCAGCTGTGGCATGCCGAACACCAATTGAGGGTTCGGCTTGGCCTCGGGCCGGGCGAGCGTGCCGTCACCAACGTGGTGATGATGGGCATGGGCGAGCCGTTGCAGAACTACGCGGCGCTGGTGCCCGCACTGCGCGTGATGCTCGACGACCACGGGTACGGCCTTTCCAGGCGGCGCGTCACGGTGTCCACGTCGGGCGTGGTGCCCATGATCGATCGCCTGCGCGCTGACAGTCCGGTGGCGCTGGCGGTGTCATTGCATGCGCCCAACGACGCCCTTCGCGATCAACTGGTGCCGCTGAACCGCAAGTACCCGCTGGATGACTTGTTGTGCGCCTGCAGGCGCTACCTCGAGGCGGCGCCGCGCGACTTCATCACCTTCGAGTACTGCATGCTCGAGGGAGTGAACGACACGTTGGAACTGGCGCAGCAATTGGTGGATCTCGTCCATGGTGCGGATCGATCCAAGCGCGTGCCATGCAAGTTCAATTTGATTCCTTTCAACCCATTCCCACAGTCGGGGTTGCGACGCTCGTCTCGCGAGCGTGTGCAGGCGTTCGCGAAGGTCCTCCAGGACGCCGGCATCGTGACGACGGTACGCCGCACGCGCGGCGACGACATCGATGCCGCGTGCGGCCAGTTGGCTGGCGAGGTGCAGGATCGAACGAACGTGCAGACCCGAATGGTGCGACCCGTGATCCGCATCGAAACTACGGGCTGATCCCGCGGGAGTAGTCGCGCGGCAACCAGGAGAATCGTCGATGCGGATGGATTGGCCGGGTTTGTGTGTCCTGCTGGTAGCGCTGGCGGGGTGTGCGGGCACGCCGGGCGATGGCCCCGGCGGCGACTTGCGCGAGCGGGCAACTGCCTCGGACCAGTCCGACTCCGAACGGCGCGCACGCGTTCGCCTCGAACTCGCGAGCGCGTACTTCGCCCAGGGGCAGACCGACACCGCACTCGACGAGCTCAAGCTGTCGATCGCGGCCAATCCAAACCTGAGCGACGCCTACAACCTGCGCGGCCTCATCTATGCCAGCCTGGGCGATGACGCCCTGGCCGAGGACAGCTTCCGGCGCGCGTTGCAGATCGATCCACGCGACGGCGGGACGATGCACAACTACGGGTGGTACCTGTGCCAACGGCAGAAGTTCGCGCTGGCGCAGGCGCAGTTTCAGGCTGCGCTGGCACAGCCGCAATACCGCGATGCCGCACGCACGCACCTCGCTCGCGGGATTTGCCTCACTCGCGTGGGCGACTGGGTACAGGCCGAGGCCGCCCTGATGCGCTCCTATGAACTCGATCCAGCCAATCCCGGAACTGCCTTGAACCTGTCCGAGGTACTGCTGCGCCGGGGCGAACTCACACGGGCGCGGTTTTATGTCGGTCGTGTCAACGCGCAGCCGGCTACGACCAACGCGCAGTCGCTCTGGTTGGCGGCCCGCATCGAACACCGAATGGGCAACGTGCGCGGGGCCAATGATCTCGGCGAGCAGATGCGCAGCCGTTTTCCGAAAGCGCCGGAGGTGAGCCTGTTCGACCGGGGGCGTTTCGATGAGTGAGGCGGTCTACCGCAGCGGCGAGGGCGCGGGCGCTCTGCTGCGCGCGGCGCGCCAGCAGCAGGGCTTGCACATCGACGCGCTGGCCGCCTCGATCAAGGTGCCGGTGGCCAAGCTGGAGGCGCTGGAGAGCGGCCGATACGACGCCTTGCCGGATGCCACCTTCACGCGCGCGCTGGCCCAGACAGTGTGTCGCGCGCTCAAGATCGATGCGCAACCGGTGCTGGCACAACTGCCTGCCCCCAGTTCACCGGTGCTCGAACGGGTCGACCAGGGATTGAACACGCCCTTTCGCGACAGACCGGGGCGTCTGGTTCCGAGCGAATGGGTGCCCTGGCGGCATCCGGCCGCGTGGGCGGTGGGCGTGTTGCTGGCTGCTGCGGTGGCTTTCGTGCTGATGCCGAGCTCCTGGGTTGCGGGATGGATGCCCGACGCGCCGGAATCCGGCGCGGTCGGCGTGACAGGACAGCCGGCCAAGGGGGCAGATGAGGGCATCACAAGTACAGCTCCGGTTCCCACTTCGACACCGGCAGATGGGGGGACTGTGACCTCGGCTGCAAGTCCGAACGCTGATTCTGGCGCTCGGGCTCCCGCTGCAGCACCCGTCCCGCCCCTGCAGCCCGGTGGGCCAGCCGCGACGACCGCCGACTTGGCTGAACCAGCCGCCCGATCCCTCGCAGCCGACACCGGCGAACAGGCCATCCGCGGAGCGCGTCTTCGTGCAAGCGAAACCACCTGGGTGCAGGCCACCGATGGCCGCGGGCAGGTGCTGGTGTCGCGGCTGTTGGAAGCCGGGGAGGTGGTCGATCTCGATGGCGCAAGGCCACTGCGCCTGCGCATCGGCAACGTGCGCGGGGCTGAACTGGTCTACCAGGGACAGCGCATCGACATTGCGTCCCGGGCCCGTGAAAACGTGGCAACCGTGGAACTGCCCTGAGTCAACTCATCGACCATCTGGTCCAGCCGTTCATGTCCGACCTTGCCCCCGACCTCTCCGAGCCGATATCGGCGGCGATGCCGCAACGCCACCCGACGCTTCAAGCCCGCGTTGCGTGGGGGTCCCGAGTCGTCACGATAGGCGGCAATGCGCCGGTGCGCGTGCAGTCGATGACCAACACCGATACCGTCGATGTCATAGGCACGGCCATCCAGGTCAAGGAGCTCGCCCAGGCGGGCTCCGAACTCGTGCGCATCACGGTCAATACACCCGAGGCCGCGCAAGCGGTGCCTGCGATCCGCGAACAGCTCGATCGCATGGGCGTCGACGTTCCGTTGGTGGGCGACTTCCATTACAACGGCCACACACTGCTGACCGAGTACCCCGAGTGCGCGATCGCGCTGTCGAAGTACCGCATCAACCCCGGCAATGTCGGCAAGGGTGACAAGCGTGACCGCCAGTTTGCGCAGATGATCGACGTGGCTGTGCGGCACGGGAAGGCCGTTCGTATCGGCGTGAACTGGGGCAGCCTGGACCAGGAACTCCTGGCTGCGCTGATGGATGAGAACGCGCGCCGCCCTGTGCCGTGGGAAGCACGCCAGGTGATGTACCAGGCGCTGGTGCAGTCTGCGCTGCAGTCGGCCAACTGGGCCGAAGAACTTGGACTTCCGGCGGGGCAAATCATCATCAGTTGCAAGGTCAGCGGGGTACAGGACCTCGTCACGGTCTACCGGGCGCTGGCAGATCGATGCCGATACCCCCTGCACCTGGGCCTGACCGAAGCCGGCATGGGGACGAAGGGGACCGTGGCGTCATCGGTGGCACTGGGCCTGCTGCTGCAGCAGGGCATTGGTGACACCATACGTGTGTCGCTCACACCCCAGCCTGGAGAGTCGCGCACCCAGGAGGTGGTGGTGGCCCTGGAGGTTCTGCAGGCCTTGGGCCTGCGCAGCTTCAACCCCAGTGTGACGGCCTGCCCGGGCTGCGGCCGCACGACGAGCACCACCTTCCAGGAGTTGGCCAAGCAGATCGACGACCATCTGCGTGCCATGATGCCGGTTTGGCGCGAGCGCTACCCGGGTGTCGAGGCCATGAAGGTGGCGGTCATGGGCTGCATCGTCAACGGGCCGGGTGAGAGCAAGCATGCGGACATCGGCATCAGCCTGCCCGGCACCGGTGAGTCCCCGGCCGCACCGGTCTTCATCGACGGACAAAAGGCCATGACCCTGCGTGGCGAAGGCATCGCCGAGGAGTTTCACCGCATCGTCGAGAGCTACATCGAGCGGCGTTTCGGTGCAATCACCGACGCACACCGCTCGCCGATCGCCGATCGCTGAGCAGCCGGTCACGGGGCGCAGCACCTAGGCTGCCCCATCCGATCCACTGAATGCACGACCGGGCCCACGCGGGCCCAAGCAACGATATGGCCGACCAATTGCAAGCCGTCAAAGGCATGAACGACATCCTGCCGCCGGAATCGGCGCGTTGGGAATGGTTCGAAGACAAGGTGCGCGCGCTCATGCGCCGTTATGCCTACCTCAACGTGCGCACGCCCATCGTGGAGCCCACGCCTCTGTTCGTGCGTGGGCTGGGCGAGGTGACCGACATCGTCGAAAAGGAGATGTACTCGTTTGTCGACTCGATGAATGGCGACGCGCTTTCATTGCGGCCGGAGAACACCGCCGGCGTCGTGCGTGCGGCCATCGAGCATTCCTTGCTCTATGACGGTGGCAAGCGCCTGTACTACATCGGCCCCATGTTCCGCCACGAGAAGCCGCAGCGTGGCCGCTACCGCCAGTTCCACCAGGTCGGCGTGGAGGCGCTGGGCTATGCCGGGCCTGATGTCGACATCGAAGTGATCCTGATGGCCCGGTCACTGTGGTTGGACTTGGGCCTGACCGACGTCCGGCTGGAACTCAACAGTCTGGGCCAGCCCGAGGAACGGCGTGCCCATCGGGCGGCGCTGATTGCCTATCTTCAGGCCCACGAGGCGAGCCTTGATGCCGAGGCTCGCCGACGCCTGCACACCAACCCGTTGCGCATCCTGGACACCAAGAACCCGGCCATGCAGGCGCTGGTCGAAGGTGCGCCTCGGCTGGTGGACTACCTCGGAGAGGACTCGCTGCGGCACTTCGATGCCGTGCGCAAGGGGCTCGATGCGGTGGGGCAGCCCTACGTGCTCAATCCGCGCCTGGTCAGGGGGATGGATTACTACAACCTCACCGTGTTCGAGTGGGTCACGCCCCGGCTGGGCGCACAGGGCACGATCTGCGGCGGCGGTCGTTACGACGGCCTGATCGAGATGATGGGCGGCAAACCCACGCCGGCCGTCGGCTGGGGCATGGGAGTCGAGCGGGTGCTGGACCTGCTGGTGCAGTGCGGCATCGAAGCACCCAGCCCTGTGCCTGACGCCTATCTCATCGTGCCCGATGTTCAGGCAATGGCAGATGCCACGGTGCTGGCCGAGGCCCTGCGCCGCCACGGTGTGTGCGTGCTGATGCATGCCGCCGGGCGCGAGGGGCCTGGCAGCATGAAGTCGCAGTTCAAGCGTGCCGACGCCAGTGGTGCGCGCTACGCGCTGGTACTGGGGTCGGACGAGCGGGCACAAGGCATGGTGGCGGTGAAGAACCTGCGTGATGCCGCTGCCGGGCAACACCTTCGCGCACTGGCCGCCGCCCACGCCTGGGCCAGTCAACTGCGCAACGCATAATCCACCCCTTCGACCACCGACGGCGCGTCATGGCCAATCCCCTCGACCTGCAGGAGCAGGAACAACTCGACGAACTCAAGGCGTTCTGGAAGCAGTACGGCAACGCGATCACCTGGGCGCTGACGCTGGCACTGCTGGCGTTCAGCGGCTGGAGTGGCTGGGGCTGGTGGCAGCGCGAGCAGGGCGTGAAAGCCGGGGCGATGTTCGAAGAGCTCGACAAGGCCGCTGCAGCGGGCGATGCCGAACGCGCGCAGCGCGTGATGACCGACCTGAAAGAGCGGCATCCAGGAACCACATACGCGCACCAGGGCGCCTTGTTGGCCGCGCGGGTGCTCGCAGAAAAGGGCCGCGGTGACGACGCACGCGCAGCGCTGACGTGGGTCGCCGAGCAGGCGCCCGACGATGCGTACCGGGCGTTGGCCCGGCTGCGGTTGGCGGCGCTGCTGCTGGATGCCAAGAAGCACGACGAAGCACTCAAGGCGCTGGACGTGTCCATGCCCGAAGAATTCACTGCGTTGGTGGCCGACCGCCGCGGCGACGTATTGTTGGCCATGAAGCGGCGCGACGAGGCCGTGGCGGCCTACCGAAGTGCATACCAGGGCCTGGATGACAAAGTGGATTACCGCCGGTTGGTCGAAGCCAAGCTGGCGGCATTGGGTGCAGCGGTTGCTGCATCAGGGGCGACGCGATGATGCAGCTACGCATTGCCGAGGTACTCGGTACGAAGGTCCCGCCCATCTCCCGGCTGCTCTCGCGTGCAGCGATCACCAGACTGTCGGCCGGGGTACTTTTGGTCTCGCTCGGTGCGTGTTCGAGTGGCGGCCGCCCGAATCCCACACCGCTGGAGCCGGTGCAACCGCAGATCGCAGGACGACAGGTCTGGAGTGTGCGGCTTGACAGCGTGCGCTTTCCACTGGCCGTTGCTGCGCGCGATGGGCAGTTCGTCATCGCGGGTACCGACGGAACGGTGATGGCGCTGGATGCACAGAACGGCGCAATCCGCTGGCGGGCACAGGCCGGCCGTTCGCTGAGCGCAGGCGTGGGCAGCGACGGTCGATATGCGGCCGTCGTGACCACAGCCAATGAGTTGGTGGTGTTCGAGCGTGAGACCCGCCTTTGGTCGGCGCCACTGAACTCGCGCACCAGTACGGCGCCACTTGTCGCTGGCGAGCGCGTCTTCGTCATGGGGGTCGATCGGGTTGTCCACGCATTCGACGTGCTGGACGGACGGCGCCTATGGACTTACCGGCGGGCCGGAGAGCCGCTCACGCTGGCACAACCCGGCGTGGTGGCGGCATACAAGGACACGCTGGTCGTCGGCCAGGGCGCATCCCTGGTAGGGCTGGATCCGCTCAAGGGAACGCTGCGCTGGGACGTGCCGGTGACATCGCCGCGTGGCACCAATGAAGTCGAGCGGTTGAACGATCTTGTCGGACCGTTGCTGAGGGCAGGCGACACGCTGTGCGCCAGGGCGTTCCAAACCGCTGTCGGATGCGTGTCGGCCGACCCGGCACGCCTGCGATGGAGTCGCCTGGCCGGGGGGCACAATGCCGTGGGTGGCAACGCCGAACTGGTCGCGGGCGCCGATGCATCGGACAGGATCACCGCTTGGCGAAGTGGCGCTGGCGAGATCGCCTGGACAAACGAACGCTTGCTGTATCGCGGACTGTCGGCGCCGCTCGTGGTGGGCAAGACGGTCATTTTCGGGGACTTGGAAGGGCAGGTGCACTTCCTGTCGAGCATCGACGGTCGCGTCCAACTTCGATTGCCCACCGATGGCACGCCCGTTGTGGCGCAGCCGGTGGTTTCAGGCACGACCACGCTGGTCGTCACGCGCGCCGGCGGCGTCTACGCCTTCCGGCCCGAGTGACCCATTGCCGGGACAGCCGACGTGAAACCGGTGATTGCACTGGTCGGAAGGCCCAACGTAGGCAAGTCCACGTTGTTCAACCGTCTGACCCGCACCCGCGATGCCATCGTGGCAGACTTCGCCGGGCTCACGCGCGACCGACACTACGGCGACGGGCGCCAGGGAGGTCGCGAGTTCATCGCGATCGATACCGGGGGTTTCGAGCCCGAAAAGCCATCTGGCATCGTGGCTGCGATGGCGCGCCAGACGCAGCAGGCGGTCGCTGAAGCCGACGTGGTCGTGTTCGTCGTCGATGCCCGAACCGGGGTGAGTGGGCAGGACCACGACATTGCGCGCTACCTGCGCACCGCAAACAAGCGCGTCGTGCTGGCAGTGAACAAGGCCGAAGGCATGCTCGATGCGCCCCAACTGGCCGAGTTTCACGAACTGGGAATGGGCGAACCACACGCTGTATCGGCCGCCCACGGGCAGGGAATTCGCAGCCTTCTGGAGGCGGCGTTGGTCGACTTTCCGGAGGAATCGGCCGAGGAAGTGCCCTGCGAAGGCGCGCCGATCCGCCTGGCTGTCGCCGGGCGACCCAACGTCGGCAAGTCCACGCTCATCAACACCTGGCTGGGGGAGGAGCGCCTGGTCGCGTTCGACCAGCCCGGCACGACCCGCGACGCGATCCGAGTGCCGCTGGAGCGCGGCGGCCAGCAGTTCGAACTGATCGATACCGCCGGCCTGAGGCGTAAGGGCCGTGTGTTCGAGGCCATCGAGAAGTTCTCGGTCGTCAAGACATTGCAGGCAATTGCCGACGCACATGTCGTGGTTCTGCTCATCGACGCCACGCAAGGGGTGAGCGACCAGGACGCGCATATCGCCGGCTACATTCTTGAAGCCGGCCGAGCGGTGGTCATAGCGGTCAACAAGTGGGATGCCGTCGACAGCTATCAGCGCGAGATGCTGGCGCGATCGATCGAGCAGCGGCTGGCGTTCCTGCGCTATGCACCGGTGCTCCACATCTCGGCACTCAAGCGCCAGGGCTTGGGACCGTTGTGGAAGTCGATCGCTGAGGCGCATGCATCGGCCACCCGCAAGCTGCCTACGCCGGTTCTGACGCGCTTGTTGCGCGATGCTGTGGAGCATCAGGCGCCCAAGCGCGCCGGAATGTTCCGACCGAAGCTGCGTTATGCCCATCAGGGTGGCATGAACCCGCCGGTCGTGGTGATACACGGCAACGCGCTCGATCACGTGACGGCTGCCTACAAGCGCTACCTGGAAGGGCGCATACGCGATCACTTCAAGCTGGTTGGAACGCCCTTGCGCATCGAGATGAAATCGTCGCGCAACCCGTTTGCCGAAGGCTCGGACGAGTGAGTTGCCCCTCTGGCGAGGCCCTGCCGGCGGGCTGTGGGGGAGGCGTCCCGCGGGATGACGTGCAATGTGATAAGGTGCCGTCTCCTGGAACTCTCAACACGGAGCATATCGTGTCGAACAAAGGGCAACTTCTACAAGACCCCTTCTTGAACCTGCTGCGCAAGGAGCACGTGCCGGTCTCGATCTATCTTGTCAACGGTATCAAGTTGCAGGGGCATATCGAGTCTTTTGACCAATACGTCGTCCTTCTGCGCAACACCGTCACCCAGATGGTCTACAAGCACGCCATTTCCACTGTTGTGCCTGGTCGACCGGTGAACTTCCATGCCGCCGATGCGGCACCAGCGCAAGGGTAAGCGTCGCCATCCGAGAGCAGCACATCGTGTCGGGCCTCGAGGCGCCCGAAGCGCGCGAAGACGCGCCAGCCCGCGCCATTCTGGTTGGAGTGGATTTGGGGGATGGGTCCTCGTTCGACCCGACGCTGGACGAACTCGCCCTGCTTGCCGAATCTGCCGGAGACGAGCCTGTGGCTCGTGTCGTTGCGCGACGCAAGGCTGCCGACCCTGCGTTGTTCGTCGGTTCGGGCAAGGCCGACGAAATCAAGGCGCTGGTTCTGGCCCACGGCGCACGCGGTGTCATCTTCGATCAGGCGCTGTCGCCCGCGCAGCAGCGCAACCTCGAGCGTCATATCGGGGTGCCGGTAGCTGACCGTACCGCTCTGATCCTCGAAATATTTGCCGAGCGGGCTCAGAGCCATGAGGGCAAGCTGCAAGTCGAACTGGCGCGGCTGCAGTACCTGGCGACGCGCCTGGTCAGACGCTGGTCTCACCTCGAGCGTCAGCGCGGCGGCGTCGGCCACCGGGGCGGACCGGGCGAGGCCCAGATCGAGCTCGACCGGCGGATGATCGGTGAGCGCATCAAGACGGTGAAGGCGCGCCTGGAGCGCGTGCAGCGGCAGCGCGGCACACAGCGCCGGGCTCGGCACCGCAGCGGCACGTTCCGGGTCTCGTTGGTGGGCTACACCAATGCCGGCAAGTCCACGCTGTTCAATGCGTTGGTCAAGGCGCGTGCGTACGCTGCCGACCAGTTGTTCGCGACCCTGGACACGACCACCCGTTCGCTCTATCTCGACGACCTGGCCGCCAGCGTGTCGCTGTCGGACACCGTAGGTTTCATCCGTGATCTGCCGCACAAGCTCGTCGAGGCGTTTCAGGCAACGTTGCAAGAAGCCGCGGACGCGGATCTGCTGCTGCATGTGGTCGATGCGTCCAGCTCCAACCTGCGCGAGCAGCGTGAAGAGGTCGAGCGTGTGCTCGCCGAGATCGGGGCCGCCGACATTCCGCAACTGCTGATTTACAACAAGCTCGATCGGGTACAACCGCCACCTCGCATCTTGCAGGACTGGATCGAACGGCAGCCCGGTGTTTGGGCGCCCCGGTTGTTTCTCAGTGCGGCCGATGGTACGGGGCTGGCCAACCTGCGCGTGTGGCTGGCGCGCGCCGCGCGGGGGGAGCCCTTGAACCCCCACGCCCCGGCCCCAATTGACGCTGCACCATCCCCGCCGCATTGCGGGATATCCGAGCCCGGTGCAACCGTGGCCTGAGCCTGAGGCATTACCATTGCCCCCCAAATGAATACCCAACCGCACTCCATGGGTTCCGAGTCACCCCCCACGTCGGTGAACGGCTGGCGCCGCCGCTTGGGCATCTGGATGAGCAATAGCCGCAACGACGGCCCGCCAGACCTGGATGAGTTGTGGCGCGACTTCAATCGCAAGCTCGGCGGTCTGTTCGGTGGCCGCGGGGGGTCGGGCAGACCACCCGAACCACGCGGTGACGGCCCTTCGTTCCAGCCTGACATGAAGAGCGCGGGCGTCGGCGCCGGCCTCATCGTCGTGGTCGTTGCACTCATCTGGGCTGGCAGCGGATTCTTCATCGTCCAGGAAGGCCAGCAAGCCATCATCACGACTTTCGGTCGCTACTCCAACACGGTTGACGCAGGCTTTCAGTGGCGCATGCCGTACCCGATTCAGGAGCATGAGACGGTCCCGGTCACGCAACTGCGGACCATGGAGGTGGGGCGCAACACCATTGGGCAAACCACTGGATTGCGCGACTCGTCGATGCTCACCCAGGACGAGAACATCATCGACATCCGGTTCACGGTGCAGTACCGCCTCAAGGACGCCAAGAACTATATTTTCGAGAACCGTGATCCCGACAAGGCTGTCGAGCAGGCCAGTGAGTCGGCGGTGCGGGAGATCGTCGGCCGCAGTCAGGTCGACTCGGTTCTCTACGAGCAGCGTGACGCCATCGCTGCTGATCTGGTCAAGTCCGTTCAACAACAGCTCGATCGACTGAAGGCTGGCATCCTGATCGTGAATGTCAACGTGGGCAGCGTACAGGTGCCCGAGCAGGTACAGGCCGCCTTCAACGATGCGGTCAAGGCCGGCGCAGACCGCGACCGGTTCAAGAACGAAGGCGAGGCCTACGCGAGCGATGTCATACCCAAGGCGCGAGGGTTGGCAGCGCGGCTGCGCGAGGAAGCGGAGGGCTATCGCCAGCGGGTGGTTGCACAGGCGGAGGGCGATGCGCAGCGCTTTCGCTCGGTGTTGGCCGAGTACCAGAAGGCGCCAGCAGTGACCCGCGACCGTCTATACATCGACACCATGCAGCAGGTCTACAGCAACGTCAGCAAGGTCATGGTCGATTCTCGCGCGGGGTCAAACCTACTCTATCTGCCGCTGGACAAGCTGGTTCAACAGACGTCATCGACGGCAGCCGCTGCAACCCCGATGGCACCCGCACTGGCGGCAGAGGGCGGTACGGTGTTCGGCAGTCCCGATGCACGTGCGCGTGAGAGTGGTCGCAGTCGTGACCGCGATGGTCGCTGACAGGAGTCTCCAGACATGAACCGCATTGGGCTCGTCGTGGCCACGGTACTCGCGGCGCTGATGCTGGCGTCGTCCACGGTGTTCGTCGTCAAGCAGACGCAAGTGGGCGTGGTGTACGCATTGGGTGAGATCCGCGAGGTCGTCACCGAACCCGGCTTGAGATTCAAGCTGCCCCCGCCGCTGCAAAACGTCGTTTTCCTCGACAAGCGCATTCAAACGTTGGACAGCCCGGAGACGCGCCCCATATTCACCGCAGAGAAAAAGAGCTTGGTGATCGATTGGCTGGTCAAATGGCGCATCACAGAGCCGCGGCAATTCATCCGCAACAACGGCACCGATATCCGCAACCTCGAGTCGCGGCTGAGCCCGGTGGTACAGGCTGCCTTCAACGAGGAGGTCACCCGCCGTACGGTCCGGGGTGTGCTTTCTGACGAGCGCGACAAGGTGATGCAAGACGTGCGCAATCGCCTCGTCGCCGAAGTCAAGGCATTCGGAGTCGAGATCGTCGATGTCCGGATCAAGCGAGTCGACTTCGTGGCCGACATCACCGATAGCGTGTACCGCCGGATGCAGTCCGAGCGGCAGCGGGTAGCCAACGAGCTTCGTTCCCAGGGTTCGGCCGAGGGTGAAAAGATCAAGGCCGACGCAGACAAGCAACGCGAAGTCATACTGGCTGAAGCCTACCGCGATGCCCAGAAGGTAAAAGGCGAAGGCGATGCGCGCGCCTCGGCGTTGTATGCCGATGCGTTTGGCCGCGACCCGCAGTTCGCGCAGTTCTACCGCAGTCTGGACGCCTACCGAGCTTCGTTTCGCAACCGCAGCGATGTGATGGTGGTCGATCCCACGAGCGAATTCTTCAAGGCGATGCGCTCGGGCGGCGCGGCAGCGACGGGTACCGGCGGCGGGAATCGTTGAGGCTGCTGAAGCATGCCGGAGTTGCTACTGGGTGCGCTGGGCCTGATGCTGGTGGTCGAGGGCCTGCTGCCATTCCTGGCACCTGGTGTTTGGCGGCGCGCGTTTCAGGCGGCGTTGTCGCTGACAGATGGTCAACTGCGCTTCGTGGGACTGACCAGCATGATCGTGGGTCTTCTGGTGCTCATGTTCTGGCACTGACTGTCGCGGGGCGGCCCGGTAGAATGCCGCTTTTAACCGCCCGGTGTCGTTCATGACTTCAGCCTGGCTGCTGCCCGAGCACATCGCCGATGTGCTTCCATCAGAGGCGCGGCGTATCGAGGAACTGCGGCGTCAGCTGCTCGAGCGCGCCGGCAGCTACGGTTTCGAGCTGGTCATTCCACCACTGCTCGAGCATCTGGAGTCGCTGTTGACTGGGGCAGGTCACGCTCTGGACCTGCGCACATTCAAGCTGGTCGACCAACTCAGCGGGCGCACGCTGGGGCTGCGAGCCGATGCCACGCCGCAGGTGGCGCGCATTGACGCACACCTGCTCAACCGGCAGGGTGTTGCCAGGCTGTGCTATTGCGGGCCGGTGCTGCACACCCGCCCACAGGCGGCGCATGCCACCCGCGAGCCACTCCAGCTGGGTGCGGAGATCTACGGCCATCCCGGGCTGGAGGCCGACTTCGAGATCCAGGAACTCGCGCTCGACTGCCTGGGAGCCGCCGGTGTGGCGGCGCCAGTGATCGACATCTCGGACGTGCGCATCCTTCGTTCTGCCTTGGTGGGGGTCGCGTTGGAGGCGGCTGCGTTGGACGACGTGGTTTCGGCGCTGGCAGCAAAGGACGCGCCGGCATTGCGTAGTCTGGCCCGGAGTTGGCCGATTGCGGCGCGGCGCTCAATTGAGGCCCTGCCCGAGCTCTACGGTGACCTTTCGGTGCTGGATCGCGCGTCCAGGGAACTGGGTGATCATGCGGGGTTCGCCAAGGCAATCAACGAGATGCGATGGCTGGCTGAGCAGGTCGGCCGTGCGCATCCTGCTGCCAGAGTTGGTTTCGACCTGGCAGACATGGGTGGCTACGGCTACTACAGCGGCGTGCGCTTCGCCATCTATGCACACGGCGCAGCCGATGCCGTTCTCCGCGGGGGGCGCTATGACGAAGTCGGTGCCGTGTTCGGTCGAAATCGGCCGGCAGTCGGCTTCAGTGCCGACCTCAAGGTGTTGGCCGAGCTCATGGCGCCGGAGCCGCCCCGGTGCGCCGTGCTTGCCCCCTGGAGCGACGACACCGCGCTGCGAGCGGTCGTGCGAGAACTTCGCCAGCAGGGCGAGACCGTCGTGTATGCCCTGCCCGGGCATGAGCACGAGGGCGAGGAGTACGCCTGCGACCGTGAGCTTGTGTCCCGCAATGGCAACTGGGAATTGCAGGCTTTGCCGGCACGCTGACCGCGCACTGGCGAACGTATCCCTAAACAACTCGGAATATCGGACATGCAGCAGGACAACGCGCCATCGCGCGGTCGAAATGTGGTCGTCGTGGGTACCCAGTGGGGTGACGAAGGCAAAGGCAAGGTGGTGGACTGGCTCACCGAAGGCGCCCAAGGCGTTGCACGCTTCCAGGGCGGCCACAACGCCGGACACACGCTGGTGATCAAGGGCGTCAAGACAGCCTTGCAACTGATTCCGTCGGGCATCATGCGCGAGGGCGTGCCCTGCTACATCGGCAATGGCGTGGTGGTCGATCCGGTCCACTTGCTGAGCGAGATCGCGCGGCTGGAGGCCATCGGGCTCGATGTGCGCTCACGGCTGCACATCAGCGAATCCTGCCCGATGATCCTTCCATTCCACGTGGCGCTCGACCGCGCGCGTGAAACGCTGCGCGAAGATTCTGGCGCCGGCAAGATCGGGACCACCGGGAAGGGCATTGGTCCGGCCTACGAAGACAAGGTCGCTCGCCGTGCGCTGCGGCTGCAAGACCTCAAGCATCCCGAGCGCTTCGCTGGCAAGCTGCGTGAACTCCTCGAGATGCACAACGTTGCGTTATCTGGCTACCTCAAGGCCGAGCCGCTGGCTTTCGAGCCGATCTACGAAGAGGCCATGAGAATCGCGCCGCAGATCATTCCGATGCTGGCCGACGTGGGCTACTTGATCCACAACGCATGCGCCGCGGGATCGAACATCCTGTTCGAAGGAGCGCAGGGGACGCTGCTCGACGTGGACCATGGCACCTATCCCTACGTCACGTCGAGCAATTGCGTTGCTGGCAATGCTGCGGCAGGCGCTGGGGTCGGCCCTGAACTCCTGCACTACATCCTGGGTATCACCAAGGCCTACACCACCCGCGTAGGCAGCGGGCCGTTCCCGACGGAGTTGCCGATCGACCAGCCCGGTACCGTGGGCCATCACTTGTCCACTGTCGGCCTGGAGCGCGGCACCGTCACTGGGCGCGCGCGCCGCTGCGGTTGGCTGGATGCTGCTGCCCTCAAGCGGTCGGTCATCATCAACGGCATCTCGGGACTGTGCATCACCAAGCTCGATGTACTCGACGGGCTGCCCGAGATTCAGGTTTGCGTCGGCTATCGACTCGGCAACCGCCTGCTCGATATCCTTCCGCTGGACGCCGATGACATCGTGGCCTGCGAGCCGGTCTACGAAACCTTCCCTGGATGGCAGGAAAAGACTTTCGGTCTTACCCGCTGGGAACAACTCCCGATGCAAGCCCGCGCCTACCTGGAGCGTGTGCAGGCGCTGATCGGCTCGCCCATCGACATGGTGTCCACGGGGCCGGATCGGGAACACACGATCCTGCTGCGTCATCCCTATAAGAACTGAAACGGAGCAACGAGATGCTGACCGACGACGGCAAGCACCTGTATGTGTCGTGGGACGAATACCACCTGCTGATCGAGCGCCTGGCGCTGCGGGTGGCGGCCTCGGGTTGGGAGTTCGACCAGATCCTGTGCCTGGCGCGCGGCGGCATGAGGCCCGGCGACGTGATTTCGCGCGTGTTCGACAAGCCGTTGGCCATCATGTCGACCAGTTCCTATCGTGCGGAGGCAGGCACGATCCAGGGGCGGCTGGACATGGCGAAGTACATCACCATGCCCAAGGGCGAGCTTGCCGGACGGGTGCTGCTGGTCGATGACCTGGCCGACTCCGGCATTACCCTTAGGGCCGTCGTCGATCGCCTGAGGGGTGTACCGGCGATTCGTGAGCTCCGCTCGGCGGTGATCTGGGTGAAAGGGGTCTCCAGCTATACGCCGGACTATTACGTCGAGATGCTGCCGACCAGCCCGTGGATACACCAGCCGTTTGAGGAATACGACAATCTGCGTCCTGATGGGTTGGCGCGCAAGTTCACCGTTTGACGGATGCACGCCGCCGTGTCGAACAGGCGCGGGTTTCGAGAGAGCGTCTCGGTGTACTGCGCGGTTCTTGTCGGATCTGGATGGCCGCGCCTATGCGTTGCCATCATGCGTCGTCAAGGCACGCATCGGACGCACAAAACAAGAAAGGCCGGAACATGTGTGCCGGCCTTTCGAGGATCCCGCTCAATCGCGGGTATTCAATGAATGTGGTGCCCAGGAGAGGACTCGAACCTCCACGCCGCTAAGCGCTAGTACCTGAAACTAGTGCGTCTACCAATTCCGCCACCTGGGCAGGTACTGAAGCTAGGAGTATAGCATCAAGGCAACAAAACAAACAAGTGCGCCGCCGCTGGGCGCGGCGCTGATGAGTGAGGTCGATGGCACCGTGACAGGCCATCGTGATGGCCATGGCTTCGTCAAACGCGACGACGGCGAGGCCGACATCTACCTGTCTGCGCAGGAAATGCGTGCAGTGCTGCACGGCGACCGGGTGAGGGTGCGCGTGGTTCGATATGACCGCAAGGGCCGCCCGGAGGGGCGCGTGCTCGATATCGTCGAGCGCCGTCGTGTGCCCATCATCGGGCGACTCTTGCACGAGAACGGTGTCTGGCTGGTCGCGCCAGAGGACCGCCGATTCGGGCAGGACATCATCCTGCCCAAGAACGCCACGGCCAACGCCACGGTGGGGCAGGTGGTTGCGATCGAACTGACGGAGCCGCCGTCCATGTACTCGCAGCCGGTTGGACGCGTCACTGAAGTGCTGGGAGAGATCGACGATCCGGGAATGGAGATCGAGATCGCGGTGCGCAAGTTCGAAGTTCCGCACCGCTTTTCGCCCGAGACGCTGGCCCAGGCCGCGGCGCTGCCCGAACGCATCCGACCGGTCGATCGACGTCAGCGCATCGACCTGACCGATGTGCCGCTGGTGACGATCGATGGCGAGGATGCGCGAGACTTCGACGATGCGGTGTACTGCGAGCCCTACAAGCGCGGCAGGGGCAAGGCCGCCGTACACGGCTGGCGGCTGGTGGTGGCGATTGCCGATGTCAGCCACTACGTCAAGCCAGGCGAGCCGCTGGATGCCGATGCATACGAGCGCGCCACTTCGGTGTATTTCCCGCGGCGCGTGATTCCCATGCTGCCCGAGAAGCTCTCGAACGGGCTGTGCTCGCTGAATCCCGACGAAGAGCGGCTGTGCATGGTCTGCGACATGGTGGTCGATGCCGGAGGCGACATCGAGGCCTACCAGTTCTATCCGGCGGTGATGCGCTCGCATGCACGCCTGACCTACACGGAAGTAGCTGCGATCCTCGGCAACACACGCGGCGGCGAGGCCCAGCGCCGGGGCGCGCTGGTGCCGCACCTGTTGAATCTGCACGATGTCTATCGCGCGCTGCTCAAGCACCGTGGCACCCGGGGTGCGGTCGACTTCGAGACGACCGAGACGCAGATCATCTGCGACGAGCGTGGTCGCATCGAGAAGATCGTTCCCCGCACCCGAACCGAGGCCCACCGGTTGATCGAAGAGGCCATGCTGGCGGCCAACGTGTGTGCCGCCGGCTTTGTCGAAGCGCACCAGCACGCCGCGCTGTACCGCGTGCATGAGGGCCCGACGCCGGAGAAGCGGCTGACTCTCCAGAACTACCTCAAGGCTCTGGGTTTGGGTTTCCCGCTGAGCGACGAGCCACGGCCGGGTGAGTTGCAGGCCATTGCGCAGGCGACGAAAGATCGTGTCGACGCAGCGCAGATCCACGCAATGCTGCTGCGCTCAATGCAGCAGGCCATCTACACGGCCACCAACAGTGGGCACTTCGGGCTGGCCTATGAGGCCTACACGCACTTCACCAGCCCGATCCGTCGCTATCCAGACCTGCTCGTGCATCGCGTGATCAAGGCGCTGCTTCACGGTAGGCGCTACCACTTGGCCGGAAGTGCGGTCGACGAGCCGGCTGCAGCTGCAGCGCCAAGCCGCAAGACGCCTGCCGCAAAGGGCGACCGGCGCGTCGCCGTGCCCAGCCATGAGGCCGAGTTGTGGGAGGCCGCTGGCGCGCATTGCAGTGCCAATGAGCGCCGGGCCGATGAAGCTTCACGCGATGTCGAGGCATGGCTCAAGTGCCGCTTCATGCGTGACCATCTGGGCGAGGAGTACGCAGGCACCGTGAGCGCCGCAACCGGCTTCGGCATTTTCGTCACGCTCGATGAACTCTACGTCGAGGGTCTTGTTCACATCACCGAACTGGGCGGCGAGTACTTCCGGTTCGATGAAGCGCGCCAGGAACTGCGTGGGGAACGCAGCGGCGTCCGCTATGTGGTGGGCAGCCGTGTACGCGTGCAAGTCAGCCGCGTCGACCTCGACAGCCGACGCATCGACTTTCGCATCGTGCGCGAGGAGTCGGGTGAAGCGTTGTTGACGCGGACGCGGCGCACCGGCGCAGCCGAGCAGGAGTTGGCCGATGTGAAGGTTCGCGATCGTGCGACCAAGGCGGCACGAGCTCGGGCTGTGGCCACAAAGGCAACAGCAGGCAAGACCCGTGCGGCGAGAGCGAAAACCTCGGCGACCGCACCGCGAGGGCGCAAGGCTCGATAACTCATCGAGCGACCCCATGTGCCGCGGGTCGCGGTTGGTGCGTCACCCAAGATCGACCCATTGCTCGACCAGTTCGGCGGCGCGCATCGCGTGATGGCCCGGTGCCTGATCGGCTGTGTGCCCGTGCAACCAGGCGGCGTCCGCCGCGATGTCGACGCCATCGTCCGATGCGCGCGTGGCCCACGTGCCACCAAGCCAGCCGGCCAACACGTCGCCTGTGCCGGCGGCTGCCAGCCGGGCATTGCCGGTCGGGTTGATCCGAGGCAACACTTCCGGACGCGGGCCTGCCATCACGGTGCCCGAGCCCTTGAGCAGCACGGTGCACGACAGCTCGTGCGCCAGTGAGCGCGCAGCCCCGAGCCGATCGGCCTGGATCTGCGATGCAGAACTGCCCAGCAGGCGCGCGGCCTCCAGCGGATGTGGAGTCAGGACGCTGGCAAGGCCGCGTGCGGCGCGCGAACGCAGCGCGCGCTTCAGTGCCGGTGAGGCGGCAATGGCGTTGAGGGCATCGGCATCCAGCACCAGCCGTGCAGCATGGTGGATGACGGCTGGAAGAGCGGCTGCGATGGCCTCACCGCCACCGCACCCACATACGACGGTGGCCGCTGCCAAGTGAACCGGCGCAGTGGCGGAGTCGAACGGCCGCAGCATCAGCTCCGGCCAGGTTGGGTCGAGCGACAAGGCGGCTGAGTCCAACAGCGCCAAGTAGACGCGGCCGGCGCCAGCGGCCAGTGCGGCCCTCGCTGCCAGCACCGCGGCGCCGACCATACCGGCTGCACCGCCGATCACCCGAACATCGCCGAAGCTGCCCTTGTGTTGGCTGTGCAGCCGCCGCTGGGGGTGCGGCGGCGCACTGAGCCAAGCGTCTGGCGGTGTGGCATCGTCCACTCCGAGCCGGGCAAGCCAGACCGTGCCGGCATGGTCACGCCCGTGATGGGTGAACAAGCCCGGCTTGAGCGTGAGCATGGCGAGTGTGTGGGAGGCACGAACGGCCGCGCCGCCGATCACGCAGCCGGTGTCGACGGCCAGTCCCGAGGGCACGTCAGCCGCGAGGACGGGCGCACCCTGCGTGCCATTGATGGCGTCGATGGCGGCTGCGATCACCCCCTCGGGGGGTCGGCTGGCCCCGATGCCCAGCACCGCATCGATCACCAGATCGACCGCGCCTGCTGACGGCGCGACAGGCCCCGCGGTATCGAGGTTCACTTCGGCCTCACGCGCCATGGCCAGTGCGCGTGCGGCGTCGGCCGACGGGCTGGAATCGCCGGGCAACAGGGTCGCACGTATGCGCCAACCGCGACTGGCAAGCTCGGCCGCCGCCACCAAGCCGTCTGCGCCGTTGTTCCCTGGTCCGCACACGACCCAGGCGCTGCGCGCTCGCGGCGCGATCGCCACGGCCAACCTGGCCAGGCTGGCGCCGGCACGCGCCATCAAGGTGAACTCGGGAACCGTCGCCAGCGCATTGCGCTCGATGGTGCGTGTGCTGGCCACGCCATGCAGCGACCAACCCCGCCGGGATGGCAACACGCGGTCAACGAGCAGTGCGGGCGGTTGCATGGCCGGATTGTGCGACGTGCAGGCTCTTACGGCGTTCAGGCGCCGCCGGCGGCTGGCTGGCAGCGCCGGATTCAACGCAGGCGATCAGGCGTGAACCCGGACGGGTCGATGGCTGGTGTGCGGCCGGCCACCAGGTCGGCCAGTAGACGTGCGGAGCCGGCGCACAGTGCCCAGCCGCTGCTGCCGTGACCCAGATTGATCCACACCCCTGCCGGTCCGGCGCGGCCGATGACCGGGGGGCCATCGGGCAGCATCGGACGCGCACCCTTCCAAGCTTGCACCTGCGCCAGTTGCGCGCAACCTGGAAACCAGTCGTCGAGAACCTTGTACAAGGTGCTCAATGCAGCCGGGTTGTGAATGTCCAGACGTCCACCCAATTCGGCACTGCCGGCCACGCGCACCCGCTGGCCGAGACGACTCACGGCGACCTTGAGCTGCTCATCCATGATCGCCGAACGAGGCCCGATGTCGGGGTGCCCTTCGAAGTGCCGCAACGGGGCGGTGATCGAGTAACCATGGACGGCGATCATCGGAACACGTACACCCAGAGGCGCCAGCAGCGACACCGAAGGCAACGCGGCGCACACCACGATGGCGTCGAACGATTCCGTGATGCCGCCGACGGCGGTGTCGCATGCAATCGCGTGCACGCTGGGCTTGGAGCCGGGCTCGATGCGTTGGACCTCGTGCTGGAAACGAAAGTCCGCACCGCGCCGCTGCGCCTCCAGCCGCAACAGGTGGGCGAACTGGCGGCAATTGCCCACCAGCGCACCCGGCAGGTGTATGGCTGCGAGCAGTGGCGTCGCGGGGTTCAGACCAGGCTCGATCTGCCTGGCGCTCTTGGCATCGACGAGATGGAAGGACTCGCCCAGCTCAGCCAGGAGCTTCAGTCCCGTCCTGGCCTGCTTGAGTTCCCGCTGCGAGCGCAGCAGGACCAGGTATCCGTCCGTGCGTTCGAAATCCAGGCGCAAGTCGTGCGACAGCGCGCGCAGTCGGTCGTGGCTGTCCCGCGCGAGCCGATGCATGGACGCGCGGTGCCCGGCACTGGTGCGTGCATCACAGGCGCGCCACCATCGCCACATCCATCGCCACTGCCCGGGGGCGCCCAGGCTGGCAATGCGCAGCGGTGCGTGGCGACCGGCGAGGTGGCCCAGCATCTTGCGCGGCATGCCGGGCGCCGCCCAGGGTGCCACATATCCTGGCGCAACGACGCCTGCATTGGCGAAGCTGGTTTCCTCCGCGACCGATGCGCGGCGCTCAAAGACGACGACCTCATGACCGTCGCACTGGAGCTCGTAGGCGGTGGTCACGCCGACGATGCCGGCGCCAACGACGGCGATCTTCATGGTGCGCCAGTACCTGTTGTAGCCATGCCGCGTCCAACAGCCAGAGCGGCTTCGGCGCCTTCGGCCAGGTCGAGCAGCCTCTCGTCCGCGCCTGCCGCAGCCCACATCATCAAGCCCACGGGGGCGCTGCCTGTCGGGTGGCAAGGCAAGGACACAGCGCAACCATCGAGCATGTTGACGACCGATGGATTGCGCAGCAGCAATGCGTTGACACGGAAGAACGCCGCATCGTCTTGGGTCAGGGGCGCCATGGGCGGGGCCACAATGGGCACCGTCGGGCACAGCAGGGCGTCGTACTGGCGGGTCGCGGTTTCGATCTCGACGACCCAACGTCCGCGCGCTTCGTGCAACTCGATGTAGTCGGCTGCGCTCATCCGCGCGCCGCGCTCGATGCGCAACGCCACACGCGGGTCGTACTCGGCACGCTGCAGGGGAAGGTGCCGCCGGTGCCAGGCCCAGCTCTCGGCTGCTGCGAAGCTGCCGAGTGCCTGCCACTCGGCCAGGCGGGCCAACTGCGGCAGCTCGATCGTTTCGATATGTGCGCCAGCACGCGACAGCACGCCCAGAGCTGCATCGAAGGTGCTGGCCACCACGGGTTCGAGGTCGTCGAGGACCAGCGTCGAGGGCACCGCCAGACGCGCCGAGCGCAGTGGAAGTGCCACGCGCACGCCGGCCGGGGCGAGTTCCATCCCGCACAGCACGGCATCGACAAGACGCGCATCGTGTGTGTCCCGCGTGATGGCGCAGACGGTATCGAGGGTGGTCGACAGCGCAATCACACCGGCGCGCGGAACGCGCCGCTGCGTGCCCTTGAAGCCGACCAGCCCCTGCAGCGCGGCAGGAATCCGGATCGAGCCGCCGGTGTCCGAGCCCAGGGCGGCACGGCAGGCGCCGGCGGCCACGGTTACCGCACCGCCGCTGGTCGAGCCACCCGGAATGCAGGCCGTTGAACCCGGCATCGCCGGATTGATCGGCGTACCCAGGTGTGGATTGATGCCGACGCCCGAGAAGGCGAACTCGCTGAGATTGGTGTGCCCCATCAGCAGTGCGCCGGCAGATCGAAGTCGGGCCACTGCCAGGCTGTCGGCCGCCGCTGGCGCAGCCTTTGCCAGCACCCTCGAGCCTGCGGTCGTGGGATGACCGGCGACATCGAACAGGTCCTTCACCGATAGTGTCCAGCCTGCCAGCGGACCGAGTGGCTGCGAGGCCGCGCGCAAGATGTCGAGGCTTCGCGCACTGGCTCCTGCACTTTCGTCGAATCGACGCACCCAGGCATGCTGACAGACCTTCGAGTCGGCGACCGCGATGGCTTGGGCGAGGTTGTCCGCGAAGCTCTGGCCGGCGCCTGCTATAATCTTTGGGTTTACCTGGAGGGCCATGCGCTATGACGGTGCGGCCGCAGGTGAACTCAATCGCGAACCGGCCAACTGAAGAAGGTGTCGCGCAGGCCCGCAACAGCCGAAGCACCCCCGACTGTGGGTGTCTCCCGTGTGGTGGACCTTGCGCGATTCGCGCCGGATTCTAGACCCAACCTTTGGAGTGCTCCATGTCCGTCACGATGCGTGAAATGCTGGAGGCGGGTGTCCATTTTGGACATCAAACCCGCTTCTGGAACCCCAAGATGGCGCCGTTCATCTATGGCCATCGCAACAAGATCCACATCATCAACCTCGAGAAGACGCTTCCGAAGTTCGAGGAGGCGATGAAGTTCGTGCGCCAGCTGGCTGCTCGCCGCGGCACGGTCCTGATGGTAGGTACCAAGCGTCAGGCGCGGGATGTGATCGCCCTCGAGGCGCAGCGCGTGGGTATGCCCTTCGTCGACCAGCGCTGGCTCGGCGGCATGCTGACCAACTTCAAGACCGTCAAGGGATCTTTGAAGAAGCTCAAGGACATGCAGGCCCAGAAGGAAGCCGGTCTCGAGCAGATGACCAAGAAGGAAGCGCTGATGTTCGAGCGGGAGCTGACCAAGCTCGAGAAGGACATCGGTGGCATCCAGGACATGAACGCACTGCCCGATGCGTTGTTCGTCATTGACGTTGGCTATCACAAGATCGCGGTGGCCGAGGCCAAGAAGCTCGGCATTCCCGTGATCGGCGTGGTCGACACCAACCATTCGCCCGATGGCATCGACTACGTCATCCCCGGTAACGACGACTCCGCTAAGGCCGTGGCACTGTACGCGCGTGCCGTTGCGGACGCCGTGCACGACGGCAAGGCCAATGCCATCAACGAGGTGGCTCAAGTCGCCGCCGGCACCGACGAGTTCGTCGAGGTCAGCGAAGACGCCTGAGCGTCGCCCCAACACCAATGAACGAGGGGCTGTCACAGCCCCTTTTTCTCAGCGAACGGAGATTTGAAGATGGCAGCAATCACTGCAAGCATGGTCGCCGAACTGCGCGCCAAGACCGACGCCCCGATGATGGAGTGCAAGAAGGCGCTGACCGAGGCCGAAGGCGACATGGATCGCGCGGAGGAAATCCTGCGCGTCAAGCTGGGCAACAAGGCCGGCAAGGCGGCCTCGCGGGTCACTGCCGAGGGCGTGGTCGCCGCTGCGGTCCAGGGGAACACGGGTGCGCTGGTCGAAATCAACTGCGAGACCGACTTCGTTTCGAAGAACGAATCCTTCCTGGCTTTCGCGAAGGCCTGCGCCGCCCTGGTGGCCGAGCAGAACCCTGGCGATGTCGCCGCGCTCGCTGCACTGCCGTACAGCCAAGACGGGTTCGGCCCGACGATCGACGACGTGCGCAGGGGCCTTGTGGGCAAGATCGGTGAGAACATGTCGATCCGCCGATTCCGGCGCTATGCGGCAGGTGGCAAGCTCGCCTACTACCTGCACGGCACGCGAATCGGTGTGATCGTCGAGTTCGACGGTGACGACGTGGCGGCCAAGGATGTGGCCATGCATGTCGCGGCCATGAAGCCGGCGGCGCTTTCTGCAGCCGATGTGCCCGCCGAACTGGTCGAAAAGGAGCGCAAGATCGCCACCGAAAAGGCGGCGGAGTCTGGCAAGCCGGCCGAGATCATTTCCAAGATGGTCGAAGGCTCGGTGCAGAAATTCCTGAAGGAGGTCTCGTTGCTCGACCAGGTGTTCGTGAAGGCTGCAGACGGCAAGCAGACGGTCGGCGCGATGCTCAAAGAGAAGGCCACGGCGGTCAAGGGCTTCACGCTGTATGTGGTGGGCGAGGGCATCGAGAAGAAGACGGACGACTTTGCAGCCGAGGTGGCTGCACAAGTGGCCGCCGCCAAGGGCCAGTGAAACCCGGGGGTGGCTGTGCTGGCACGGCTTGGCGCCCCTTAAACTCCCCCCCATCTGTTCCTGCACCCGAGAGCCCTGACGCATGCCGGCCTACAAGCGTATCCTCCTCAAGCTGTCCGGCGAAGCCCTGATGGGTGACGACGCCTACGGCATCAACCGAGCCACCATCGTGCGCATGGTGCGTGAGGTGGCCGAGGTCACCTCGCTGGGCTGCGAGGTTGCGGTGGTGATTGGCGGAGGGAACATCTTTCGTGGCGTGGCAGGCGGCTCGGTCGGAATGGATCGTGCCACAGCCGACTACATGG
Organism: Burkholderiaceae bacterium; assembly: GCA_013360485.1. Lineage (GTDB taxonomy): Bacteria > Pseudomonadota > Gammaproteobacteria > Burkholderiales > Burkholderiaceae_C > Pseudaquabacterium. The sequence continues at coordinate 27,537 of JABWBN010000004.1, forward strand.
GCATGCTTGCCACGGTGATGAATTCCCTGGCCTTGGCCGACACCATGCGCCAGGAGGGCATGACGGCACGCGTGATGTCGGCCATCAGCATCGAACAGGTGGTTGAGCCATACGTTCGACCCAAGGCGCTGCAGTACCTCGAAGAGGGCAAGGTGGTGATCTTCGCCGCCGGCACCGGCAACCCGTTCTTCACCACCGACACCGCCGCGGCGTTGCGCGGCGCCGAGGTCGGGGCCGAGATCGTGCTCAAGGCCACCAAGGTCGACGGTGTCTATACCGCCGATCCGCGCAAGGACCCCACCGCCACTCGCTACGCCTCGGTGAGTTTCGACGAGGCGATCACCCGCAACCTGCAGGTGATGGATGCGACCGCGTTCGCGCTGTGCCGCGACCAGAAACTGCCGATCAAGGTGTTTTCGATCTTCAAGGTCGGCGCGTTGAAGCGGGTGGTGCAGGGCGAGGACGAGGGTACGCTCGTCCACGTTTGAGCCAGGAGTGCACACACCATGACCATTGCCGACATCAAGAAGACCGCGGAGACCAAGATGGCCAAGTCCGTCGACGCGTTCAAGGCCGAGTTGCAGAAGATCCGCACGGGACGCGCTCACCCGGGCATCCTTGACCAAGTGCACGTCGACTACTACGGATCGATGGTTCCGATCAGTCAGGTGGCCAATGTCTCGCTGCTGGATGCACGCACGATCAGCGTGCAGCCTTGGGAGAAGGGCATGGGTCCCAAGATCGAAAAGGCCATTCGCGAAAGTGACCTGGGGCTCAACCCGTCTGCGCAGGGCGACCTGCTGCGCGTGCCAATGCCGCCGCTGACCGAAGAGCGTCGCAAGGATCTCACCAAGGTGGTCCGTCACGCTGGCGAGGAAGCCAAAGTGGCGGTGCGCAACCTGCGTCGCGACGCCAATGAGCACCTGAAGCGTCTGCTCAAGGAAAAAGCAGTTGCAGAAGACGAGGAGCGGCGTGCCCAGGACGACGTGCAGAAGCTGACCGACCGCACGGTGGCAGAGATCGACAAGCTCGTGCATTCGAAAGAAGCCGAGATCCTCGCGGTCTGAGTTGGACGCACGTCTCGTGCATCGCGACATTGCGCTGCCGCGCCATGTGGCCATCGTGATGGATGGCAACGGGCGCTGGGCGAAGAGGCGCTTTCTGCCCCGGTTCTTCGGTCACAAGGCCGGCGCCGATACGCTGGTGCGCCTGATCAAGACCTGCCAGCAGCGCGGGATCGAGTACCTCACCGTTTTCGCCTTTTCATCCGAGAACTGGAAGCGTCCGGAGGATGAGGTTTCGGGCCTGATGGGTCTGGTCCTGGTCTCTGTTGCCAAGTACCTGGCTCGGCTCGCAGGCGACAACGTTCGTATCGTCATCGTAGGAGACCGCCAGGCGGTGCCCGAGCGGTTGCGCCTAGCCTGGGCGGATGCGGAAGGACGCACCCGCACCAATACGGGCCTCACGCTGACGGTGGCGTTCAACTACGGCGGGCGCTGGGATGTGGTACAGGCCTGCCGCCAGCTCATGCGCGAGGGCCTGGCGCCCGAGCAGGTGGATGAGTTGGCGCTTGCGCGCGCCATGGCCATGGCGCATGCACCCGATCCGGACCTGTTCATCCGGACAGGCGGCGAGATGCGCATCAGCAACTTCCTGCTCTGGCAGTCGGCCTATTCCGAATTCGTCTTCACCGACTGCCTGTGGCCCGACTTCGGTGCGGACGAGTTCGATGCCGCATTGGCGGCGTACGCGCGGCGCGAGCGCCGCTTCGGCGACGTGCCGGCAGCCCCAGCTGGTCGTGCCGCACGCTGATCGACTGGCATGCTGCGGCTGCGCGTCATCACCGCCCTGGCTCTGATGGCCGTGCTGTTGCCAGCGCTGTTTGCGCCGGGCCCGCTGCCATTTGCGCTGCTGGCGTTGGCTGCGGTCAGCGCGGCGGGCTGGGAGTGGGCAAGGCTCAACACCATGCACGCTGAACACCCAGGCGCCCAGGGTCAGACGGTGCGGCCGCCGGTCGACAACGCAGCATGGTCCTTGGGCAGCGGCGCGATCCTGGCCGTCGCCTGCCTGGCCACCGGCTACTGGTGGCCCGGCGGACCTGGCGGCAGCGGCTTGTGGTGGGTCGCAGCGACGCTTTGGATCGTCGGCGGCACCTGGGCGCTTAGGGCCGGACCGGCGGGCTGGGGTCGACAACCCGTTGCGCTGCGCTGGCTGTTGGGACTGGTGCTGCTGTGGTTGGCGTGGCTGGCCATGGTGCAGGCCCGCACCCTGGGTATCAATTTCCTGCTGTCGATCCTGTGTGTGGTCTGGGCCGCCGACATCGCCGCATACTTTGGTGGGCGTGCCTTCGGTCGCCGCAAGCTGGCTCCGTCCATCAGTCCCGGAAAAAGCTGGGAGGGTGTGTACGCGGGGGTCCTGGGCGTTCTTGTATTGGCGCAGCTGTGGATCAACGCCGATGCGCGCTGGACCTTGGACTCGCCCAGCTTGTTTACCTTGCTAGACCGGCACCTGGGTACCGCTTTGTCGATGCTGGCGTGTGCGGCATTGGCCGGGCTCAGTGTCATGGGTGACCTCTTCGAATCGCTGGTCAAGCGCAGTGCCGGCGCCAAGGACTCGAGCGCATTGCTTCCGGGGCACGGCGGGGTGCTCGATCGCATCGATGCACTGCTGCCAGTACTACCGGCCGCTTTGGCGCTGGCGATGCTTTGACGCGCGCCACGGAATTCGCCCGCGACTTCGCCGTTCCCCAGTCTGACTAGAGCAGTTCAACATGCGTCAACGCGTTTGCATCCTCGGGGCTACGGGTTCGGTAGGTCGGAACACGCTGGACGTGATCGCCCGGCATCCGCAGCGGTTTGAGGTGTTTGCACTGAGTGCCCACGCCCGCATGGACGATCTCGTTGCATTGTGCGAGCAGTGGCGGCCGCCGTATGCAGCCGTGGGCGATGCGGCGCAGGCAACCGATGTGGCGGGTCGCCTGCGCGCCGCCGGATTGTCCACGGAGGTGGTGCATGGTTCGCAAGCGTTGTGCGAGCTCGCTGCGCACCCGGAGGTGGACAGCGTGATGGCCGCCATCGTTGGTGCGGCGGGGTTGGCACCGTGCCTGGCGGCTGCGGCGGCCGGCAAGAGGCTGATGCTTGCCAACAAGGAGGCTCTCGTGGTTGGGGCGGGCCTGTTCATGCGCACGGTTCGTGAGGGCGGCGCCACGCTACTGCCGATCGATAGCGAGCACTCGGCCATCTTCCAGTGTTTGCCCGCAGATCGCCGGGAGTGGGCCGGTCTGATCGATCACATTGTCCTGACGGCCTCAGGCGGGCCGTTTCGAAGCCGCGACCCACATACGCTGTCGGCCGTCACGCCGCAGGAGGCCTGTGCGCACCCGAACTGGGTGATGGGGCGCAAGATCTCGGTGGACTCGGCCACGATGATGAACAAGGCACTCGAAGTGATCGAGGCCCGCTGGTTGTTCGGGCTGGAGCCCGAACAGATCCGGGTCATGATTCACCCGCAAAGCATCATTCACTCGATGGTCGTGTGTCGCGATGCGTCGGTGCTGGCCCAGCTGGGCACGCCGGACATGAAAGTGCCGATCAGCGTCGGACTGGCGCATCCGCGGCGGATGGAATCCGGCGCTCCATCGCTGGATTTCGGCAGCGTGGGTGCGCTGACCTTCGAACCCGTCGACGGCGAGCGATTCCCGGGCTTGGACCTGGCCTACCAGGCACTGCGGGAGCCCGAGGGATGCACCGCCGTGCTCAACGCAGCCAATGAAGTCGCAGTCCAGTCGTTTCTAGACGGGCGCATGTGCTACACGGATATCCACCGGGTCAATGCCGCCACTCTCGAACAGGTAACCCCTGGACCTGGAGAAGCAGGGTCGCTGGAGGCTCTGCTCGAACTGGATGGTCGCGCCAGGCGGGCTGCTGTCGCGCTGGTCAAGGAGTACGCGGCATGATCACCACCGTCCTGGCCTTTCTCCTGACGCTGGGCGTGCTCATCGTCGTGCACGAGTACGGACACTATCGGGTGGCCGTTGCCTGCGGCGTGAAGGTCCTGCGCTTCTCTGTCGGATTCGGCCGTGTGGTCTGGCGACGTCAGAACGGTCCAGACAGCACCGAGTTCGTGTTGTCGGCGCTGCCACTGGGAGGCTACGTGCGCATGCTCGACGAGCGCGAGGCACCCGTGGCTTCACACGAGCTCGCGCGTGCTTTCAACAGGCGTCCGTTGTGGCAGCGCTCAGCCATCGTCGCGGCGGGGCCGCTGGCCAACCTTGCGTTGGCCGTTTTGCTCTACGCCTCGGCGCACTGGGTTGGGTTGGACGAGCCCAAGGCTGTGCTGGGGTCGCCTGTCGCGCAGTCACCAGCCGAGCGCGCTGGCTTGCGATCGGGTGACTGGGTGCGGGCCTGGCAGGATCCAAAGGGCCAGTGGCATGACATCAGCGCCATGACTGACTTGCGCTGGCAGATCACCCAGGCGGCGATGGAGCAACAGCCCCTGGACCTTCTGGTCACCGATGCTCGCGGCCAAGGCCGCCGGCAGGTGCGTCTGCCTCTGGACGAACTGAAGCCCGAGGATGTCGACGCGTCGTTGATGCGGCGCGTCGGTCTCGGAAGCGCCTACAGCGAACCGGTGCTGGGCGAAGTGAAGCCCGGAGGGCCAGCCGACCGCGCTGGTCTCATGCCCGGCGACACAGTGCTTCGCGTCGATGGCCAACCGGTGCCCGACGCGCAGGTGTTGCGCGAGCGCATCCGTGAGGCCGTGCGCGATGGCCAGGCGCAGACGCTGACCTGGGTCGTGCAGCGCAAGGACCGGTTGCTGGAACTGGACGTGACGCCGCGCGTCGTCCAAGAGGGCTCTGGTGATAGCACCCGTTCGATCGGCCGGATCGATGCGGTTCCAGGGCGAGCGCCGGAAATGGTGAAGGTGCAGTTGGGTTTTGTCGACGGGCTTGCGCAGGGCGCATCGCGAACCTGGGAGATGTCGGTGCTCACGGTTCGCATGCTGGGACGCATGCTCGTTGGCGAGGCTTCGGTGCGCAACTTGAGCGGCCCGCTGACAATCGCGGACTATGCTGGCCAGTCGGTCACCCAGGGCTTGGCTTACTACCTGGGCTTTCTGGCGATGGTCAGCGTCAGTCTGGGCGTGCTCAACCTGCTGCCGTTGCCGATCCTCGATGGGGGGCACCTGATGTATTATCTTTTCGAGGGTCTCACCGGCCGCCCGGTGTCCGAGTTGTGGCTCGCGCGCCTGCAGCGCGGCGGCATCGCAGTCCTGCTGGCGATGATGTCGGTGGCTCTCTTCAACGACGTGGCCCGCCTGCTGGGCCTGCACTGAATCCACCGCATGCTTGCTTTCCCTTCGCCGTGCCTGATTCGTCCCGCGGCTGTGGCCGTGGCTGTCATTGCCGCCTTCGCTGCGCCGCCAGCGCGTGCGGTCGAACCCTTCGTGCTGGCTGACATCCGAGTCGAGGGTCTGCAGCGAACCGATCCCGGCACCGTGTTTGCAGCGCTACCGTTTCGCGTAGGCGATACCTACACCGATGACAAGGGGGCTGCCGCTCTTCGGGCGCTCTTCGCCACCGGCCTGTTCAAGGACGTGCGCATCGAGATCGATGGCAAGGTGGCGGTGGTGGTGGTCGAGGAGAGACCCGTCATTCAGACGGTCACCTTTGTCGGGTTGCAGGAGTTCGACAAGGACGTGCTGGTCAAGTCGCTCAAGGACGCTGGCATCGGTGAGGGTCTGCCGTTCGACAAGGCGTTGGTCGACCGCGCGGAGCAGGAGATCAAGCGCCAGTATCTGGCTCGCAGTCTCTATGGTGCAGAGGTGGTGACGACCATCACGCCTGCCGAGCGCAATCGCGTCAATGTGACGTTCACGATGACGGAGGGTGATGCCGCCCGGATCAGCGAGATCCGAATCAACGGCAGCAAGGCTTACAGTGAATCCACGCTCAAAGGGCTGATGGATCTCACGGTGGGTGGGTGGTTGACCTGGTACACGAAGAACGATCGCTACTCCCGTGCAAAGCTCAATGCAGACCTCGAGACGATTCGTTCGTACTACCTGAATCGAGGCTACCTCGAGTTCGAAATCGAGTCGGCCCAGGTCACCATTTCGCCTGACAAGCAGGACATCGCGATATCGATCACCGTGCGCGAGGGGCAGCCTTACGTGGTCACGGCAGTGCGCCTGCAGGGTGAGTGGCTCGGCAAGGACGACGAATTCAAGGAGCTCGTCGCGATACGCCCGGGGCAACCCTATCGTGCATCCGCAGTGGCCGAGACCACCAAAGCGATGAGCGACCGGTTCGGTGTCTACGGCTATGCCTTTGCGCGCATCGAGGCCCGGCCGGAAGTGGACAGGGCAACCGGTCAGGTGGCGCTCACGTTGCTCGCCGACCCGCAACGCCGGGTGTACGTTCGGCGTATTGATGTGGCCGGCAACACCAGAACGCGCGACGAAGTGGTTCGGCGCGAGTTTCGCCAGCTCGAGTCGTCCTGGTACGACGGCCAGCGCATCAAGTTGTCGCGCGAGCGCGTTGACCGGCTGGGCTACTTCAAAGAAGTGAACATCGACACCAACGAGGTTCCGAATTCGCCTGATCAAGTGGACCTTGCCGTCAATGTGACTGAACGACCTACAGGCAACTTGATGTTTGGCGTGACGTTCTCCAGCGCCGAGCGGCTGGCCCTGAACGCATCCGTACGGCAGGACAACGTGTTCGGATCTGGCAACTACCTTGGCTTCGAGGTCAACACGAGCAAGAGCCAGCGCAGCTTGGTGTTCAGCACGGTTGACCCCTACTACACAGTCGACGGAATCTCGCGCTCCCTGGACCTCTACTACAAGACGTCCAAGCCGTTCAACAGCCTGGGCGACCAGTATCAGATCAGCAGCCCTGGGGCGGCCGTGCGTTTCGGTGTGCCGTTCAACGACTTCGATACCGTGTTCTTCGGCATCGGCGCGGAGCAGACCCGTATCGGAGCCACATCGGGTATCCCGAACTCGTACTTCGAGTACCGTTATCGCTATGGTCCCAGCAGCAGTTCGCTGCCCCTCACGGTGGGTTGGGCTCGCGACGAGCGCGACAGCGTACTTACGCCTACGGCGGGTCGGTACCAGCGTGTCAATCTGGAGTGGAGCGTGGCAGGCGACGTGCGCTATGCCCGGGCCAACTTGCAGTACCAGGAGTTCTTTCCCTTCCTGAACAACCGCCTGACGCTCGGCGTGAACGCCGAACTCGGGTGGGGCAAGGGGCTGGGTGGCCGCCCCTACCCGGTGTTCAAGAACTTCTACGGGGGTGGATTGGGGTCGGTACGTGTCTTCGAGCAAAGCTCGTTGGGCGTGATCGACCCCACGGGGGCCTATATCGGTGGCGCCCGCAAGCTCAACCTCAACGCGGAGCTGTACTTCCCGGTTCCCGGCACGGGCAACGACAAGAGCCTGCGCATCTTCGCGTTCGCCGATGCCGGCAATGTCTGGCGCGAGGGTGAGCGCATGGACGCGGCATCGCTGCGCGCCTCGGCGGGTCTGGGTCTGTCCTGGATCTCGCCAGTCGGCCCTCTGAAGCTGAGCTTCGGTACGCCGCTGCGCAGCAAGCCCACAGATAGAATCCAACGTTTCCAATTCCAGATCGGGACTTCGTTCTGATGATCACCAAGCTAATCAAGTCCGTCGCCATTGCGACCGTCGCGGTCGCGGCACTGTCCACGGCACAGGCGCAAGAGCTGAAGATCGGCTACGTGAACAGCGAGCGGGTGCTGCGGGAGGCGGCGCCGGCCAAGGCTGCGCTGGCTCGAATGGAGAACGATTTCGGCAAGCGCGACCGGGAGCTGAACGAACAGGCAGCACGTTTCAAGGCAGCAGCCGAGCAGTTGGAGAAAGACGCTCCAACGCTGGCCGAGAGCGAGCGCAACCGCCGACAACGCGATCTGGTGGAACAGGAACGTGACATCCAGCGCAAGCGCCGGGAATTCCAGGAAGACTTGAACCAGCGACGAAACGAGGAAACCCAGGCGCTGGTCGAACGCGCGAACAAGGTCATCAAGCAGATCTTCGACGCCGAGAAGTACGACCTCATCATTCAGGATGCCGTGTTCTTCAGCCCGCGCGTCGACATCACCGACAAGGTGATCAAGGCGCTCAACGGCGCAGCCGCGGGTCGCTGAGGCGACACCGCACGCTTGGGTCGCCGCGGTGTCGGGTGTCCGGCTTGCCGAGATCGTTGCGGCGCTGGGTGGTGAGCTGCTGGGCGAGCCCGGCTTGGTCATCCGTCGGTTAGCACCGCTCGATACGGCCGCTGACGACGCACTGGCGTTTCTGGCCCATCCTCGCTATTTGCAGCAGTTGGCCAAAACTGCGGCGGCCTGTGTCATCGTCGGGCCGGCCCAGCGCGAAGCGGCGGCGCTGCGTGGGGCAACCATAGTCGCGGATGACCCCTACCTCTACTTCGCGAGGCTTACGCAGTGGTGGGCTCGGATGCATGGGCGCACCACGGTCGCCGGCGTCCATCCTTCCGCCGTCATCGAGCCTGGCGCTGTGATCCACCCCGCGGCATGGATCGGCCCTTTGGCCGTGATCGGTGCGCGTGCGCACGTGGCAGCGGGCGCAGCGATCGGTGCCCATTGCACGGTGCAAGCCGATGCCCGCATCGGCGAAAACACCCGGCTCCATTCCCGCGTGCACATCGGCGAAGGCTGCCTGATCGGTGCGCGCGGAATCGTCCATCCTGGGGTCGTGATCGGTGCCGATGGATTTGGTTTTGCTGCGCACGAAGGCGAGTGGATCAAAATCGAGCAGCTGGGCGCGGTGCGCATCGGTGACGACGTCGAAATCGGTGCCAATACCTGTATCGACCGCGGCGCACTCGAAGACACCGTGATCGAAGACGGTGTCAAGCTCGACAACCTGATTCAGGTCGGCCACAACGTGCGAATCGGCGCACACAGCGCCATGGCCGGATGCGTTGGTATTGCCGGCAGCGCCCGCATTGGGCGCCACTGCACGGCAGGCGGTGGCGCCATCATTCTGGGACACCTGGAGTTGGTCGATCACGTTCACATCACGGCGGCGACCGTGGTCACCCGGTCGATCTTGAAGCCGGGGCAGTACAGTGGCCTGTTTCCCTTCGATGACAATGCATCCTGGGAGAAGAACGCGGCCACGCTGCGCCAGTTGCACAGCCTGCGCGAGCGCCTGAGAGCGCTGGAGAAGAAATCATGACCGCCCCCGTTCTCGACATCCACCAGATCCTGCGCAAGCTGCCGCACCGCTACCCCATCCTGCTGGTCGACCGCGTGCTCGAACTCGAACCCAGCGTTCGGATCAAGGCGCTGAAGAACGTCACCATCAACGAGCCGTTCTTCATGGGTCACTTCCCGCAGCGCCCAGTGATGCCAGGGGTGCTGATGCTCGAGGCGCTGGCGCAAGCAGCGGCTTTGCTGTCGTTTCAATCGAACGGGCAGACGCTGGACGACGACACCGTGGTGTATTTCGTGGGCATCGATGCAGCGCGGTTCAAGCGCGTGGTCGAGCCCGGCGATCAGTTGGTTCTCGAAGCCGCCATCGAGCGCGCCAAGGCGGGGATCTTCAAATACAAGGCCCGCGCGAGTGTCGACGGCGAGACCGCCGTCGAGGCCGAGTTGATGTGCACCATGCGCAAGGTCGCATAACCGGCATGGCCTGTCCATGACCCGCATCCACGCCACCGCCATCGTCGACCCGGCAGCTGAACTGGCTGAGGATGTCGAGGTGGCGGCCTACGCCGTGATCGGTGCCCACGTGCGGGTGGACGCTGGCACGCGCATCGGGGCCCACTGCGTGATCGAGGGACATACCAGCATCGGCCGCGACAACCGCATCTACCAGTTCGCCTCGATCGGAGCGGCTCCGCAGGACAAGAAGTATGCCGGTGAACCGACCCGCCTGGAGATCGGGCACGGCAATACGATCCGCGAGTTCTGCACCATCAACACCGGCACCGCCCAGGACGAAGGTGTGACACGTCTGGGCGACGACAACTGGATCATGGCCTACGTGCATATCGCGCACGACTGCCGCATTGGTAGCCACACCATCATCGCCAATGCCACGCAGCTTGGCGGGCACGTGCACCTGGGCGACTGGGCATTTCTGGGTGGACTGTCCGGTATCCATCAATTCGTCCGGATCGGCGCCCACGCGATGACCGGCTTTCAAACCCGGCTGGCGCAGGACCTGCCTCCGTTCATCACTGCGGCGGGCAATCCGGCGCAGGCCACTGGCATCAATGCCGAGGGCTTGCGTCGGCGTGGCTACACGCCCGAGCGCATCGCGCGGGTCAAGCAGTTGCATCGAACCATCTATCGGCAGGGCCTGACGCTGGCCGCAGCCATGGACGCACTGCGCGGCCTGGCCGATGATGCTCCTGGTTCGGCGGTCGACGTGTCGATGATGCTGTCGTTCCTGGGCGAGGCTGAGCGCGGCATCGTGCGTTGACGATGGGCGAGGGCGCCGCCATCACTGTCGCGATGGTGGCCGGCGAGGCCTCTGGCGATCTGTTGGCCGGACTTCTGCTTGCCGGACTGCGTTCGCGATGGTCAGGGTTGCGTGCGGTCGGGATCGGTGGTCCGCGCATGGCAGCGCAGGGCTTCGAGTCGTGGTGGCCGCACGAGCGGTTGGCCGTGTTCGGGTATGTGGACGCATTGGGTCGCCTGCCTGAGTTGCTGGGCATACGTCGGCAATTGGGGCGGCGCTTGCTGGCGGCGCGACCGCAAGTCTTCGTCGGCGTCGACGCACCGGACTTCAATTTCGGTCTCGAGTCACGTCTTCGCGCTGCCGGCATTCCCACCGTGCACTTCGTATGCCCGTCGATCTGGGCGTGGCGGGGCGAGCGGGTGCATCGCCTGGCCCGCGCCGCCGATCACGTGCTCTGCCTGTTCCCGTTCGAACCGCCGCTGCTGAAGCAGCATGGCGTTTCGGCCACCTTCGTCGGGCATCCGCTGGCCGACGCCATTGCATTGACACCGCCCCGTACGCAGGCGCGGGCGGCATTGGGTCTGGCCGAGGAGGCCACCGTCGTGGCACTGCTGCCCGGTAGCCGCCAAAGCGAGGTTGACCTGATCGCACCGCTGCTGGTCGCTGCAGCGGCACGCCTGGCGCGGGCCCGGCCCGCATGCCGGTTCGTGCTTCCGATTGTGCCGGGCCTGCGGGAGTCGGTGGATGACGTGCTGCGGCGCGAAGCGCCCGCGCTGGCTGTGCAGTGCCTGGATGGCCGCTCGCATGAAGCGCTGGCGGCGTGCGACCTCGCGCTGGTGGCCAGCGGCACGGCAACTCTCGAAGCTGCGCTGTTCAAGCGCCCCATGGTGATCACCTACCGGATGTCGTGGTTGAACTGGCAGCGCATGAAGCGCATGCGCTACCAGCCCTGGGTCGGACTGCCCAACATCCTGTGCAATGAGTTCGTCGTGCCGGAGCGCATCCAGGATGACGCCACGCCGGAGAACTTGGCGAGCGACGCCATCGCGTGGCTGGATGACCCCGAGCGCGTGCGCTCGGTTCAGGCCCGATTCGATGAACTGCACCGGATGTTGCGCCAGGACACCGCACGAAAGGCCAGCGATGCCATCGCGTCGATCATCCAAGCCTGAGCCGGTGCAGTTGGGGCTGGTCTGGGATGGCCCCGGGCTGGTTGCCGGCGTCGACGAGGCGGGCCGCGGTCCCCTGGCCGGTCCGGTGGTGGCTGCGGCGGTGATCCTGGACGAACTCCATCCGATCGTCGGCTTGGCAGACTCCAAGGTGCTGACACCGAAGCGTCGTGAGCGCCTGTACGACGAAGTCCGCGCCAAGGCGCTGGCTTGTTGCATCGCCCAGGCCAGTGCCGAGGAAATCGATCGTCTGAACATCCTGCAGGCCAGCCTCCTGGCGATGCGTCGAGCGGTGGACGGCCTGCGTCTGACACCCCATCGCGTGCTCGTCGACGGCAACCGCGTGCCTGTCTTGCGGGCGCCGGCCGAGGCGGTGATTGGGGGCGACGCGAAGGTGCAGGCGATCTCGGCTGCCTCCATCCTGGCCAAGGTGCATCGCGATCGGCTGTGCAAGGAGATGCATGCGCAGCATCCGGGCTACGGATTCGACGTGCACAAGGGCTACCCCACGCCTGCACATCTCACAGCGCTTCGAACGCTGGGCCCGTGCGAAGAGCATCGGCGCAGCTTCGCACCGGTTCGCCAGGCGCTTGCGGCCATGACTGGCTGCAGTGCCCTTGCGGACGGCGTAGCCAGAAGGCGCGTCGAGCCATGAGCTCGCCCCAGCGGATCACGTCGCGCGAAAACCCCCTGCTTGTGCGGGTGCGCAAGCTGGCTCGGGGGGCAGACCGTCGCCCCGCTGACGCCGCCGGGCAGATGGCCTGGCTGGAGGGCGAGCACCTTTGCGTGGCACTGAGGCTGCGCGGGGGCCGTCCTGCTCAGGCATTGGTGGCGGAATCCGCCTGGAACCAGCCGAACATGCGCGAGGCGGTGGAAGGCCTGGACCGAGTGGCGGTGATTCCCGACGCGCTGTTTGCCGGGATCAGTGGCCTGGAGTCGCCCGCGGGTATCGGGTTCTTGTGGCCCGTACCTGCGCCTGCCGCGGTGCGCCCCGATGCGAAGTGCGTCATCCTCGATCGGCTTCAAGATCCCGGTAACGTGGGAAGCATCCTGCGCACGGCGGCGGCGATGGGGTTTTCGCAGGTACTGGCATTGCGTGGAACCGTCGGGCTGTGGTCACCGAAAGTGTTGCGGGCGGGCATGGGTGCGCACTTCGGCCTGACGCTGCACGAGGGGTTGCAGCCGGCCGACCTTGACGCACTGACGGTGCCCTTGCTTGGAACCAGCCTGCAGGCGCAGGCCATGCTGCACGGCAGCACACTGCCAACACCTTGTGCCTGGGTGTTCGGTCACGAAGGGCAGGGGGTCGACCCAGGCCTGCTCGCTCGCTGTGCGTTGCAACTGCGCATCGCACAGCCGGGGGGCGAGGAATCCTTGAACGTGGCTGCCGCGGCAGCGGTGTGCCTGTACGAGTCCTGCAGGCAATTCCTGTCCGCTGGGTGAGCATGGTGCAACGCAGTGTGGTGGCTCGCGGCAAAGCCGAACGACGTTGCCGCGGCCAGCGCCCCCAACGGGAGGTGCGCAGGCACAGCTGCTGGACGGGGAAGCCTCAGTAGATCAGGCGGTCGGGTCGGATGTCCCGCAAGATGGTGGTGGCGATTTCCTCGATCGACTTGTGTGTGGAGCTCAGCCATCCAATGCCGTGCCGGCGCATCAGCGACTCTGCGTCGCGGACCTCCTGGCGGCAGTTCTCGAGCGCTGCATAGCGGCTGTCGGGCCGCCGCTCGTGGCGAATCTGCGCCAGCCGTTCCGGGTCGATGGTCAGACCGAAGCACTTGGCCAGATGGGGGTTCAAGGCGGATGGGAGGCGGCCGCGCTCGAAGTCCTCGGGGATCAGCGGGTAGTTGGCTGCCTTGATGCCGTGCTGCATGGCCAGGTACAGCGATGTCGGCGTCTTGCCGCAGCGACTGACACCGACCAGGATCACATCGGCATTGGCGAGGTTGCGTGCGGACTGGCCATCGTCGTGAGCCAGGGAAAAGTTGATCGCCTCGATGCGGTCGTGGTATTCGCGGCTCTTCGCCGCATCGGAAAAGCGGCCGACACGGTGATTGGACTTGATGCCGAACTCGGCCTCGAGCGGCTCCACGAATGCCTTGAACATGTCGAGCACCAAGCCGCGGCATCCCGGGTCGGTGACGATGTCGCGGATGTCGTCGTTGACCAGCGTGATGAATACGATGGGGCGGCGCCCCTCGCTGTCGGCTACCTTGTTGATCTCCTCGACGACCGATCGGGCTTTGTCGGCCGAGTCGATGAACGGTCGGCGGACGTGACGCGGCCTGGCTGAGAACTGCGCCAGGATGGAGTTCCCGAAGGTCTCGGCTGTGATGCCGGTGCCGTCCGAGACAAAGAACACGCTTCGATGAGGCATGGAGGTGGCGCCGCGATGACGCTTTCAGCCGGAGTTCAGGGATCATAGGGGCTTCGTCCGTAGAATCACCGCCCAAGCGCGACCCCAGATGCTGCGAACTTTGCGATGAGCACCGCCTGCCTACAACTCGAATCGACACACGCAGGCGCGCGTGCCCGCCATGCAGCCGGGACGGCACCGGTTTCTCACCATCACGGAGCTTCCCCATGTCATCGTCGCACCTGGCCACCGAACGGTCGGCCCAACTGGCGTCCGCCCTGGTCGTCCCCTTCGAGCAGCTGAGAATGACCGACGTCGAGGCGGTAGGCGGTAAGAATGCCAGCCTCGGCGAAATGATCAGTCAACTGGCCGCCTCTGGCGTGCGGGTGCCCGGTGGCTTCGCGACGACCGCGCACGCGTTTCGTGAGTTTCTGCATCACGGTGGACTGACCGAGCGCATCAGCGCGCGGCTGGCCGCCCTGGACATCGACGATGTCCGGGCGCTGGCGCAGGTCGGGGCTGAAGTTCGCGCCTGGGTGGTGGAGGCACCGTTCCCGCCTTCGCTCGAGGCGGCTGTCCGCCAGGCCTACGAACAGTTGGTCGCACACGACCCACAGGCCACGTTCGCAGTGCGTTCGTCGGCGACTGCCGAAGACCTGCCCGATGCGTCGTTCGCGGGCCAGCAGGAAACCTTCCTGAACGTGCATGGCGTCGACGAGGTGCTGCACAAGATGAAGGAAGTGTTTGCCAGCCTCTACAACGATCGCGCGATCAGCTACCGCGTGCACAAGGGTTTCGCGCACGACGACGTGGCTTTATCGGCCGGCGTTCAGCGCATGGTGCGCTCGGACCTGGGCTCGTCTGGCGTGATGTTCACCATCGACACCGAGTCGGGCTTCGAGGACGTTGTTTTCATCACCTCCAGTTACGGGCTGGGCGAGACCGTGGTGCAGGGTGCCGTGAACCCGGACGAGTTCTATGTCCACAAGCCCGGACTCAAGGTCGGCAAGAGGTCGGTGATCCGACGCAACCTGGGGTCCAAGCTCATCCGCATGGAATTCAGCACACCAGCAGAGCGGCAAGACACCGGGCGACTGGTCAAGACCGTGGACACACCACCGGAACAGCGCAACCGCTATTCGCTGACCGATGATGACGTGATCGAGCTTGCGCGCTACGCGTTGGTGATCGAGCAGCACTACGGCCGCCCGATGGACATCGAGTGGGGCAAGGATGGTCAGGATGGCCAGCTGTACATCTTGCAGGCCCGCCCCGAGACGGTGAAGAGCCAGGTCGCGCAGGTCGAGCACCGCTACAAGCTCAAGGGGCACAGCACCGTGTTGGCCGAAGGTCGCGCCATCGGCCAGAAGATCGGCACGGGCCCTGTGCGACTGGTGCACTCGGTCACCGAGATGGAGCGTGTACAGCCCGGCGACGTGCTGGTCACCGACATGACCGACCCGAACTGGGAGCCGGTGATGAAGCGCGCCAGCGCGATTGTCACCAATCGCGGCGGCCGCACCTGCCACGCGGCGATCATCGCCCGCGAGTTGGGCATCCCGGCCGTGGTGGGTTGCGGCAATGCCACCGAGACGCTCAGCGACGGCGCGTTGGTCACCGTGGTGTGCTCAGAGGGCGATACTGGTTACATCTACGACGGCCTGCTCGAAACCGAGGTCACCGAGGTGCGGCGCGGTGAACTGCCGTACTGCCCAATCAAGATCATGATGAACGTGGGCAATCCATCGTTAGCCTTCGAGTTTGCCCAGATTCCCAACGGAGGCGTGGGTCTGGCTCGGCTCGAGTTCATCATCAACAACAACATCGGCGTTCATCCCAAGGCGATCCTGGACTATCCGAACGTCGATGCCGACCTGAAGAAGGCGGTCGAATCGGTGGCGCGCGGGCATGCTTCGCCGCGCGCGTTCTACGTCGACAAGCTCGCCGAAGGCATCGCCACGATCGCTTCGGCCTTCTGGCCCAAGCCCGTGATCGTTCGGCTTTCCGATTTCAAGTCCAACGAATACAAGAAGCTCATCGGGGGCTCGCGCTACGAGCCCGACGAAGAGAACCCGATGCTGGGGTTCCGTGGTGCGTCGCGCTACATCAGCGGCGAGTTCGCCGATGCCTTCGGCATGGAGTGCGAAGCGATCAAGCGTGTTCGCAACGACATGGGGCTGACCAACGTCGAGATCATGGTTCCCTTCGTGCGCACAGTGCGGCAGGCCGAGCGCGTGGTGCAACTGCTCACCGAGCGCGGTTTGGAACGCGGCCGCGGTGGCCTGCGGCTGATCATGATGTGCGAGGTGCCGAGCAATGCGCTGCTGGCCGAGCAGTTCCTGCAGCACTTCGACGGCATGTCGATCGGCTCGAACGACCTGACACAGCTCACGCTGGGCCTGGACCGTGACTCGGGCCTGGAACAACTGGCTGAAGACTTCGACGAGCGTGACCCGGCGGTGAAGGCGCTGATCTCGCGCGCCATCGCAGCTTGCCGGGCGACCGGGAAGTACGTGGGCATCTGCGGTCAGGGACCCAGCGATCATGCCGACTTTGCTGACTGGCTCGCCAGCGAAGGCATCGTGTCGATCTCGCTGAACCCCGATTCCGTGGTGGAGACCTGGCTGCGCCTGTCGCAGCATTGAGTGCTGAACTCGACTGGCTGTTCGCAGGCGTGGCGCTCAATGACACTGGAGACCACCCGCCGGTTCACACAGCGGTTGCACCGCCGCTATGCCGGGTACACGCTCGGTGTCATCGCGTTCGTCATCGTGCTCGCGGCTGCCGAGCGCAGCGGATGGCCGCGCCATTGGATCGGCGGCAGCTTCCTGGTTGCCACGGTGTTGGTCTATGCCGGCATCGGCTTGTTCAGCCGCACAACCGACGAGGCCGAGTACTACGTAGCGGGGCGGCGCGTGCCCGCGATGTACAACGGCATGGCCACCGCCGCCGACTGGATGTCGGCGGCGTCCTTCCTGGGCACGGCAGGGGTGCTCTACCTCCAAGGATACGGTGGTTTGGCCTACATCATCGGCTGGACTGGCGGCTACTGTCTGGTCGCGGTGCTACTGGCGCCCTACCTGCGGCGTTTTGGCCAGTTCACCATCCCTGATTTTCTGGGCGCTCGCTATGGCGGGGTGCTTCCGCGACTGATCGGCGTGGCCGCGGCCGTGACCGTTTCCTTCGTCTACGTGGTGGTTCAGGTCTACGGCGTGGGCTTGATCACGTCGCACCTGACCGGCTTCAGTTTCGAGATCGGGATCTTCGTCGGGCTCGGCGGCGTACTTGTGTGCTCGTTCCTTGGCGGCATGCGCGCGGTTACGTGGACGCAGGTAGCCCAGTACATCGTACTGATCCTCGCCTACATGGTCCCGGTGGTCTGGATGAACCTCAGCCAGACGGGCTCCTGGACGCCACTGCTGACCTATGGCCACCAGTTGCGTGTGGTCGTTCAACGTGAGGGCGAGTTGTTGGCCGACCCGGCCGAACGCCAAGTCCAGGCGATCTGGGCACATCGCGCAGAAGAGGCGCGACGCAAACTGGCCGATGTGCCCGCCGCCATGGTCGAGGACGCGCAGCGGCTGGCGCGGGAGCGCGAGTCCCTGCGCGCAGAAGACGCCCCGCTGGCACGCATCCAGCAGATCGAGCGAGCGATCCGCCGGCAACCACGTACTGAAGCCGGTGCACGCGCCACCTATGAGCGCGATCTCACACTGGCGCTCCAGCAGTCGCAGCCACTGGCGGGGGTGTCCCCTCAAACTGAGCCCTTCGCACAGCCGGGTGACAGTGGTGCGAAGGAGGTAGGTGCGCAGATCGCCTCTCGGCGCAACTTCCTGGCACTGGTTTTCTGCCTGATGATGGGCACGGCTGCCATGCCGCATGTGCTGACACGCTACTACACGACTGCGTCAGTGGCCGATGCCCGACGGTCGGTAGGGTGGTCCCTGGCGTTCATCGTGCTTCTGTACTTGTGTGCGCCGGCATTGGCGGTCATGGTGAAGTATCAGGTCTTCACCGAGTTGGTCGGGACATCGTTCGGGTCGCTGCCTGACTGGCTGCGCCGGTGGTCACGCCTGGACGCTGGGCTGGCTTGGGTGCAGGACGTCAACGGCGATGGAGTGCTGCAGTTCGGCGAGTTGCGTCTGGCCAGTGACATGCTCGTGCTGGCGGCTCCCGAATTGGGCGGATTGCCGCTGGTGGTGACCTACCTGGTGGCCGCGGGGGGCTTGGCTGCGGCGCTTTCCACAGCCGACGGCCTGCTGCTGACGATTTCGAACGCGTTGTCGCATGACCTCTATTACCGCATCCTGAATCCTCGCGCGTCCGCGGTCCGCAGGGTGATGTTCTCCAAGCTGATGGTCCTGGTGACGGCGGTGGGTGCGGCGTGGGTGGCATCGTTGCGGATTGCCGGCATCTTGCCATTCGTGACCGCTGCGTTCTCGCTGGCTGCTGCCGCCTTTTTCCCGGCATTGGTGGCGGGCGTGTTCTGGCGCCGAGCCAACAGGGCTGGTGCCACTGCGGGCATGTTGGTCGGCCTGACCGTCTGCGCCGGCTACATGGTGGCCGGCCTGACGCCGGCTCGGTCGTGGCTGGGCTGGACACCAGAGCCCGTGCGGTGGTTCGACATCGAACCGGTCTCGGCCGGCGTCTTTGGCGTGCCCGCCGGTGCGCTCGCGCTGGTGCTGGTGAGCCTTCTGACGCCACCGCCTGCCCGCGAGCAGATCGAGATGGTTGACCGCTTGCGGCGCCCAGAACCCGTCCGCATCAAGGACTGACCCCCGGACTGCAGTGTCGGGCTATAATCTTCAGCTTTTTCCAGCGCGAGGCCCCTAGGGGAATTCAAGCGCAACTTGCCACACCGGCGTACCGACGCCGCCGGGTGGCTTCCGATCCACGGAACCCACAAGGAGTGTTCATGCGTCATTACGAGATCGTGCTCGTGATCCACCCGGATCAAAGCGAGCAGGTTCCAGCCATGCTGGAGCGTTACAAGGGCATCGTCACCGCCGCCGGCGGCAAGGTGCACCGGGTCGAGGACTGGGGCCGCCGTCAGATGGCCTACATGATCCAGAAGCTCGCCAAGGCGCACTATGTGTGCCTGAACATCGAGGCCTCCAAGGAGACCCTGGCAGAGCTGGAGACCGGCTTCCGCTACAACGATGCCGTGCTGCGCCACCTCACGGTGGCCAAGAGCAAGGCCGAAACCGCGCCGTCGATCATGATGAAGGCGGTCGAGAAGGAAGAGGCCCGCAAGGCCGCCCAGGAGGCCAGCGCCTGATCGACGACAGCACCGCTGCGACCCGCGACGGTGGGGCAGGCCTGAACCGATTGGTTCTGACGGCCCGACTGGTCGAACGAGGGGCGCTGCGCTACACGCCAGCCGGACTGCCGGCCCTCGACCTCAAGCTTCAGCATGAGTCAGTGGCCACCGAGGACGGACAGTCGCGCAAGGTCTCCCTGGAGATCAAGGCCCTGGGCGTGGGCGCGATCACGCAGCCCTTGGGTGCGCTGGCATTGGGCAGTCCTGGCGACTTCGCCGGCTTCCTGGCCACAACCCGCAACGGCCGCGGTCTGCTGTTCCACATCACGTCGCTCGCCTGACGAGCCCCGTATCCATACCCAAGATCTGAAAGAGGTGCATCATGGCCCCGCCCCGTGGCAAAGGTAAGTTCTCGAAGGACCGCAAGCCCAAGCGCAATCAGCAGTCGCTGCTGTTCAAGCGCAAGCGCTTCTGCCGCTTCACCGTCGCTGGTGTCGAGGAAATCGACTACAAGGACATCGACGTCCTGCGCGACTTCGTTGGCGAAAACGGCAAGATCACGCCGGCGCGCCTGACGGGCACGCGCGCGTTCTACCAGCGCCAGCTCACCACCGCCATCAAGCGCGCGCGCTTCCTGGCGCTGCTGCCCTACAGCGATCAGCATCGCGTCTGAGCAAGGAGACATCGACATGCAAGTGATCCTGCTCGACAAGGTGGCCAACCTGGGCAACCTGGGTGACGTCGTCAAAGTAAAGGACGGCTACGCCCGCAATTTCCTGATCCCGACCAAGCGCGCTCGTCGCGCCACCGATTCGGCGATCAAGGAATTCGAAGCCCGCCGCGCCGAATTGGAAAAGGTCGCCGCAGAGAAGCTGGCTGCCGCCCAGGCTCTGGGCGAGAAGATGGCCGGCAAGACCGTCACCGTCTCGCAGAAGGCCGGCGTCGACGGCCGTCTGTTCGGCTCGGTGACGAACGCTGACATCGCCGAAGGCCTCAAGAAGCTGGGCTTCGATGTCGTCAAGGCGCAAGTGCGCCTGCCCAACGGCCCGCTGAAGACTGTGGGCGAGCACCCGGTTTCGGTTGCGGCGCACACTGACGTGGTGGTCGACGTGACCGTCCAAGTGGTGGCCGAGGCGGAATAACCTCCGCACGAACACCCGCGCGCCGTCCTCCGGCCGCGTGCAGAACAATGGGCCGGCACTGCCGGCCCTTTTTCATGGGTGCACCCGGCGCGGATGCACTCATGCGGATCGCGGGCATGGCCGTTGTCGCGATTTCCCCTGCATGCCCACCGCATCTCCACAGCCTTGCCCACAGGGCGCGTGGCCGGTCCCGAATATGATGAACGGCTCACCATGAACACTGCACTGCGCAACGCCGATGCTGCCCCGATGGACGACGAGGTCGCCCGGCTGCGGGTCCCGCCGCATTCCACGGAGGCCGAGCAGAGCGTGCTCGGCGGCCTGCTGATCGACAACCTCGCCTGGGATCGCGCCGGTGACGTGGTGACCGACAGCGACTTCTATCGGTATGAGCACCGCGAGATTTTCAATGCCATTGCCACGCTGATCAACGCCAGCAAACCGGCTGATGTCATCACCGTGTACGAGCAACTGCAGAGCGTGGGCAAGGCCGATGCGATCGGCGGGCTGGCTTACCTCAATGCCCTGGCTCAGAGCGTGCCCAGTGCCGCCAATCTCAGGCGTTATGCCGAGATCGTGCGTGAGCGCGCGATCCTGCGCAAGCTCATCTCGGCGTCAGACGAAATCGCCACCAGTGCCTTCAACCCGCAGGGCCGACCGGTGTCGCAGGTACTCGACGAAGCCGAGGGCAAGATCTTCAAGATCGGCGAGGAAGGGCAACGCAACAAGCACGGTTTCGTCAGCATCAGCCAGCTGGCGGTGCAACTGATCGACCGGGTGACCGAGCTGTATGAGAACGGTGCCGAGGAAGTGACAGGCGTGCGCACCGGCTTCTATGACATGGACCGCATGACCGCCGGCCTGCAGAAAGGGGACCTGGTCATCCTGGCAGCGCGCCCATCGATGGGCAAGACCGCTTTTGCGTTGAACATTGCCGAGAACGTGGCTGTGAGCGAAGGCCTGCCGGTGCTGGTGTTCTCCATGGAAATGGGTGCTTCGCAACTGGCACTGCGCATGGTCGGGTCGCTCGGGCGCATCGACCAGAGCGGGCTGCGCACGGGGCGCATCAAGGACGACGAGTGGGGGCGCCTCACCGAGGCGGTCGACAAGCTCGGCAAGGCGCCCCTGTACATCGACGAGACCCCGGGCCTCAACCCGGCCGAGTTGAGAGCGCGTGCACGCCGCATGGCGCGCCAGTACGGCGGCACCCTGGGCCTCATCGTCATCGACTACCTGCAACTGATGAGCGGCACGGCCAAGTCCGACGGCGAAAACCGGGCCACCGAGCTGTCGGAAATCTCACGCAGCCTGAAGGCGCTGGCCAAGGAACTGCAATGCCCGGTGATCGCGCTGTCGCAGCTCAACCGCTCGGTCGAGACGCGCACCGACAAGCGGCCCATGATGAGCGATCTGCGCGAGTCCGGCGCTATCGAGCAGGACGCCGACGTCATCATGTTCATCTACCGCGACGAGTACTACACGAAGGACCAGTGCAAGGAACCCGGCGTGGCCGAGATCATCATTGGCAAACAGCGCAACGGCCCGGTGGGTACGATCAAGCTGACTTTCCTGAAGCCGTTGACGAAGTTCGACAACATGGCCGCGGGCAGCGGCGGCGAGTACTGATCGGCCCCTGAACCTGCCGACAGGCGCGCAAGCGCAGGCTGGGCGCTCAGGTTCGGACCACCAGGCCGCCAGGGGATCGGCCGGTGCGGCGCACACCGGCCAGGTGGGTGATGGGCTGACAGTAGCGACGCTGCAGCGCTGCGGCCTCGGCCAGAAGCGCGTCCTGGCCTTCGATGGCGCCGGCATGGCGACGCGCGACAAGGCCGGCCATCTCGATGAGCTTGGCATTGCGCGTGTCGGTGCCCTGGCGCAGCAGCTCGGCGACCGCCACTCCGGGGCGTCCTCGCACCGAGTGGGCCATGGCCTCCTCGGCGATGGCGGTGATGGTGGCGTGGCAGCCGCGTATCACCGAGGCCACCGGTTCGCGCCGCTGGGCCGATGCGACCAGGACTTCGGTCACGGCCTTCGAGACGCAGAAGCGCATCGCGATGGCGCGCGCCAGGTTCTCCATCTCGTCGGGCTCGACCGCATCCGAGGGCAGTCGCGTCCACAGCGCCAGCAGGATGTTTGATGCCTCGACGTCGAAGCCGTCGTCGTCGACACCTGCGGCCAGGCTTCGCGCCAGGGCCACGGCTTCATCACTCTTGCGCGCCAGCAACAGCCGCAGCGCGCTGGACGCGACTTCCATGCGCTGCAGGCGGCGGGAGTCGGGGTGCCGCTCCAAGAACTTGCGGATCAAGTCGCAGGCCACCCCGAGCGCCTTGGTGTCGGCCGTGTCATGGCGCAGAAGTGCCAGCAACATCAGCGTCAGCGCATCGAACAGCTTGGACTTCAGCCCCATGGCGACCACGCGGTCCAGCATGCGGATCGCTTCGTCGCGCTCGCCTTCGTAGAACGCCAGCGTGCCGCAATGCTGCAGGCGCAGCATGCACCCGGGCGTGAGCTGCGCGGCCGTGCGGTAGGTCATCAGAGCGTTCGAGAATTCACCCTGGTCCACCTGCAGCCGCCCGAGGACGTCGTAGCCGTCGGCATGCTCGGGGCTGTCGCGCAGCAGCGCTTCCACGGTTCGCCGCGCGGGTGTCACTTCCCCGGCTGCGAACTGCGCCCGACCAACTCCCAGGCGCGCCCAGGGAATGTTCTTCTCATTGGCCACCGTTTCGTAAATCTGCCGGGCCTCGGCCTGCCGGTCCAACTTCAGCAGCAACTCGGAAGCCAGGCGGGCACAAAAGAGCCAGTACGACTCCCGCGCGTGGTAGCGGCGCAGGCAGAGCTTGGCTGCCTCGGCGTGGCGACCTTGTTCCAGGGCCTCGAAGATGTCGCACAGCACACGCTTGCGGCGCCGCGCCTCGATCAAGCGCTCACCGAGTGCTTGGGCGGTGTAGGGCTTGAGCAGGTAGCTGTCCAGCGCGGCCTCGGCCGCCTCGACCACCTTCGAGTAGGTGGCTTCGCCCGTGACCATGATGAAAACGGTGGAGTAGGGCAGCAGGTTCTCGCGACGCAACTCGTCGAGCAGGTCCTGGCCCGACATGTCGGTGCCCTCGAAGTGGTAGTCGCACAGGACGATGTCGTAGGGCCGCTGCTCGAGGGCGAGCCGCGCTTCGGTCACCCGGCTGGTCTGCTTGACGTGGCCGACGCCAAGGTCGCGCAACTGAGCCGCCATCACGCTGCGCGATGTCGGATTGCCGTCGATCACCAGGGCGTGGGCGCGATCGATGTCGCGGTCGATCATCATGCCCGGCCCCCCTCGGTCGGGAAGGCGGGTCGGCGGCGACACGGCGGGTTGGCACTGGGCATGGCAGATGGCGTGACAGGGGCTCCTTCCGCCATATCGGCCATTCCCGGCGCCGCCTTGAGCCGTGCAGCCGGAACGGTTGTGACAGGCCGTCTACTTGAACAGGTCCTTCACCCGGTCGGTCCAGCTCTTGGCATTGGGCGAGTGCTTGTCGCCGCCCTTGCGCAGAGACTCGTCGAGCTCGCGCAGAAGCTTGCGCTGGTGCTCGGTGAGCTTGACGGGTGTTTCGACCGCCACATGGCAGTACAGATCGCCCGGGTAGCTGGATCGCAGTCCCTTGATGCCCTTGCCGCGCAGGCGGAAGGTCTTGCCGTGTTGCGTGCCTTCGGGCAGTTCGATCTCGGCCTTGCCGCTGAGGGTGGGAACTTCGATGGCACCGCCAAGCGCGGCTGTGATCAGTGAAACCGGCACTGTGCAGTGCAGGTCGTCGCTGTCGCGCTCGAAGATATCGTGTTCCTTGATGCGGATCTCGATGAAGAGGTCGCCCGGCGGCCCTCCGTTGGTTCCTGGCTCGCCGTTGCCCGTGGAGCGGATGCGCATCCCCTCGTTGATGCCGGCGGGTATCTTGACCTCGAGCGTCTTCTGCCGCTTGATTCGACCGGCACCGTTGCAGCTGGTGCACGGCTCGGGAATGATCTTGCCGCTGCCATGGCAGTGTGGGCAGGTTTGCTGGATGCTGAAGAAGCCCTGCCGCATGTGCACCGTGCCGCTGCCGTTGCAGGCCGTGCAGGTCTTGGCGCTGGTGCCGGGCTTGGCGCCGCTGCCGTGGCAGGCGTCACAGGTATCCCAGCTGGGAATGCGGATCTGGGCATCCTTGCCCAGAGCGGCTTCCTCCAGGGTGATTTCCATCGCGTAGGACAGATCGGCCCCGCGGTACACCTGCGAGCCGCCACCGCCGCCGCGACGACCTCCGTTGAAGATGTCGCCGAAGATGTCACCGAAGGCCTCGGCGAAGCCGCCGAAACCCTCGGCACCGGCGCCGCCGCGGAATCCAGCGCCCATCCCGCTGTTGGGGTCGACGCCCGCGTGGCCATACTGGTCGTAGGCTGCGCGCTTCTGCGTATCGGAGAGCATCTCGTAGGCCTCCTTGGCCTCCTTGAACTTCTCCTCGGCCTTCTTGGCGTCGTCACCCTGGTTGCGGTCAGGGTGGTGCTTCATGGCCAGCTTGCGGTAGGCCTTCTTGATGTCGTCGTCGGTCGCGTTGCGGGGCACGCCCAGGACGTCGTAGTAGTCGCGCTTGGCCATCGATCACTCGAAAGGGTAGGAATCGATTCGCCGCGCCGGGCCGCGGGCAGCGCCCGCCGGCTCGAGCGCGGCGCGTCTTCAGCTCGGGCCGCTAGGCCCGGCCCAGGTCACTTCTTGACTTCCTTGAACTCGGCATCCACGACGTTGTCGTCGGCCGGGCGCTTGGCTTCGCCTTGCGGCGCGGCTTCGGTCGGCGTGCCCGCCGGCTTCCAGCGCAGCGCGGCATTCGGCACCTTGACCACGCTCTCTCGGCTGTCGGTGATGATGCGCGCCGTCGCCGTCATGCCGGGAAGCAGCTTGCGCTGCGCATTGTCGGCCGTGATCACGACGACATAGGTGACGACGTTCTGGACCGTCTGCGGCGCCAGGCGGATCTGCTTGACCTCGCCGCGGAACTCCGGCGGCACGACGACGACCGAGTCGTCGGCGGTCTTGACGATCAGCTTCTTCACCGACGGGTTCTTCACGAGATCGGGCAGCAAGCCCTTCTCGGTCGACGTCAGCACGATGCCGTCGGCGCGGCGCTCGAGGCGCAGCATGCCGAACTTGCGGATGTTCTCGCGGACGTCGCGCTCGACGTTCGGCGGCACCGGATAGCGCGCGTGCGCGCGCAGGAACTCGAGGATCGCATCGGCCGTCAGGCCGGCCGCCGCGGCGTTCCAGATCGACAGCGGCGTGATCCGGTAGGTGTGGAAGAACTCGGGGGACTTCTCGAGCTCCGCGAACAGCGACAGGAAGTCCCGGCACTCGGTGAACCCGGGTGACGCGACCTCGAGCAGCACCGTGCGATCCCCCTGGACCGTCAGCGATCGGACGTCCGGACTCTGGGCGTTCATGCGATCGACTCCCCGGCCTTGCGAGCGCGCTTCAGGTCCCGCTTGAGGAAGCGGCCGGTTTCGGACGTCGCGCAGCTCGCGACGACCTCGGGCGAGCCTTGCACCAACACGCGTCCTCCTTCTTCGCCGCCACCCGGGCCGAGGTCGACGATCCAGTCGGCGCACCGGATCATCTCCGGGTTGTGCTCGATGACGACGACGGTGTTGCCGGCGTCGACCAGGCGGTCGAGCACTTCGAGCAAGCGCGCGGTGTCGTCGACGTGCAGTCCGGTCGTCGGTTCGTCGAGCAGGTACAGCGTCGAGCCCTGTTCGGCCTTGCCGAGTTCGGCGGCGAGCTTCACGCGCTGCGCTTCGCCGCCCGACAATTGCGTCGCCGGCTGACCGAGCCGGAGGTAGCCGAGCCCGACGTCGTGCAGCAGTTGCATCGTGCGCTGGATCGCACGGTGGTTCTGGAAGAAGTCGAGCGCGGCGTCGACCTCGAGGTCGAGCACCTCGGCGATCGACTTGCCGCCGTAGGTCACGGCCAGCGTCTCGCGGTCGAAGCGCTTGCCGTCGCAGACTTCGCACGGCACGTAGACGTCCGACAGGAAGTGCATCTCGATCTGGACGAAGCCCTTGCCCTCGCACGCCGCGCAACGACCGCCGGCCTGGTTGAACGAGAACCGCTTCGCGGTGAAGCCCTTCATCCGCGCCTCGGGCGTCGACGCGAAGATCGCGCGGATGCGGTCGAACACGCCGGTGTACGTCGCCGGGTTCGACGCCGGCGTCGGACCGAGCGGACTCTGGTCGACGACGATCATCTCGTGGATCGACTTCGGCAGCGTCAGGCGCGTGAACGGCTCGCCGCCGCGAACCTCGCCGGCCAGTCGCGAGCGCAGCGCCGGCTCGAGCACGTCCATGACCAGCGTCGACTTGCCGGAGCCGGACACGCCGGTGACCACCGTCAGGCCGCCGATCGGCAAGCTGACGTCGACGCCTTTCAAGTTGTGCAGGCGCGCGCCGACGACTTCGATCGCACCGCGATCGTTCGCGCGCCGTCGTTGCGGTAATGCGATG